>DATEGC010000021.1:0-18576 GCA_035280285.1 Candidatus Dormiibacterota bacterium
CGCGCGCAGCGTCTTTCCATTCGCGGTCACGATCTCTGCCGCAATGAGGTTGTCGATCGTCAGCCCGTGCTTGCGGGAGAGGTAGCCGACTCCGCCGCCGAGCGTGAGCCCACCGATGCCCACCGATCCAGTGTCGCCAAAACCGGTCGTGAGTCCGCGGGCGTGCGTCGCCGCGCAGTACTCGCGCGCGGTCAGGCCAGTCTCCGCCCATGCGGTGCGGCCGGTCTCGTCAATCGTCAGGGCTCGCATGTCACGCAGGTCGATCACGATGCCTCCGTCGTTGACGCAAGCGCCCGACCAACTGTGGCCACCGCTCCGAACCGACAGCGCGAGCTCGGATTCACGGGCGAATTCGATCATGTGCGCGACATCGGCTGCATCTGCGACGCGTGCGATACACGCGGGCTTCCGATCGACTCCGCCCACGAAGACTCTTCGCGCCTCGTCAAAGTCCGAGTCATCGGGCTCAATGAGGCGCCCCTTGAGCCGGCGGCTCAGCTGCTGCACGTTCATGACAGCAGGTATGACTAGTGACGGCCTCAGAACTCATCGGTCGCGGCTGGCTTAAGCTGGCGCGATCATGGCCGAAGACGACGGAGGGCTGATCGACTTCTACCCCTACCGAACCCGTTTCCAGACGTATCGCCGGCTTAATCCCGAGGGCCGAGACCGGCACAGCATCCTTGACGAGCTGGCGACCATGGCCGCGGAGGAGGACCGTATTGCGGACCTCGGTCGTGTGTCGGGATCGATCTACCACGGGGGCCATGATCACTACGCGTTCCTGACCGAGGCGTTTCGATTATTCGCACACGCGAACGTCCTGCAGCGCGACATGTACCCGAGCGCCACCAAGCTGGAAGCCGAAATCGTGGCCATGACGGCTGCGATGCTCCACGGGGACGCCGCAGTCGCCGGAGTGGTGACATTCGGCGGCACGGAGAGTCTGATCAACCCAATGCTCGTCTACCGTGACCGCGCGCGGGCGAAGAGGGGTATCACCGAGCCGGAGGTGATCATCCCCACCACGGCGCACGTCGCGCTCGAGAAGGCCGGGCATCTGCTCGGCGTCGAAATTATTCGCGCGCCGCTGGCTGACGATTGGCGGGTCGACGTGAAGTGGGTGAGGGACCACGTCTCGGTCAACACCGTGGCGCTCGTGGGCTCCGCGCCGAACTACGCGCACGGGATCGTCGACCCGATCGAAGAGCTCGCCTCCATCGCACGCGAACGCGACCTCGGCCTGCACGTCGACGCGTGCCTGGGCGGATTCATACTGCCTTGGGGCGAAACGCTCGGCCTGGCGATCCCACGCTTCGACTTCCGCGTCCCCGGCGTGACATCGATCTCTGCGGACACCCACAAGTACGGCTACGCGCTCAAGGGCACCAGCGTCCTCCTCTATCGCGACAGCGAGCTACGTCGATATCAGTACTTCAACTATCCCGACTGGCCAGGCGGGATCTACTTCTCGCCCGGTCTTTCCGGCAGCCGGTCCGGTGGCGTCGTCGCGGCGACGTGGGCGGCGATGGTCAGCCTCGGCGAGAGCGGCTACCTCGAGATCGCACGCCACATCTTCGACACCGCGGCGCAAATTCGCGCCGGAATCGACGCTATCCCCGAGCTCGAGGTCATCGGCGACCCGACATTCCTGGTCGCCTTCCGTGCCCGAGAGCTGAACATCTACCACGTCAACGACCAGCTCATCGCAAGAGGCTGGCGACTGAACTCTCTGCATCTGCCGCCGGCGCTCCACTTCTGCGTGACCCGGCCGAACACCGCGCCAGGCGTGGCGCAGGCGTTCCTGAACGACCTTCGCGAGGCGGTCGATTATGCCAAGCACCCGGCCCTGGCCGAGCCGAAGAGCGGCGCTCTCTACGGGTTGGGCGGCACCCCTGCCGGCAACGAGATCCTGGACACGCTCTTCACGGCCGCCCTCGACGCAATGTACGAGGTAGCTCCAACCGACGGTCGTGCCTGAGCCCTGGATCCTGGGCATTGACCTGGGGACCGGCGGGCTCAAGGTCGGCGCGGTCTCGCTGCGAGGCGAGCTGCTCGGGCATGCCGTCTCGGCTGTCAACACCACGTATCTCCCGGAGCGTGGCGCCGTTCAGGACACAGCCGAGTGGTGGCACCAGATCCGCTCCGGCGTGCGCGCAACGCTCTCTTCAAGGGACGTCGGCGCCGATGACCTCGTTGGGGTCGGTATCACGGGGCAGTGGGGGTCGACGGTGCCGGTTGGCGCTGATGGCCGCGCCGTGGCTGACTGCCGCCTGTGGTCCGACACGCGAGGCGGTCGCTTCTCAGCCAGGGCTGTCGGCGGCACGCTGTCTTTGTTCGGCTATTCGCCGGGGAACATTCTGCGTTGGGTGCAGCTGACGGGCGGCGCGCCATCGCCGCACGGCGCTGACCCTCTCGGTCACGAGCTGTACATGCGCAACTGCGAGCCTGAGCTCTACGCGGTGACTCGATGGCTGCTCGAGCCCGTGGACTACCTCGGGCTGCTCCTCACCGGACGGGCCGTGGCGACGCCCGCCTCGATGATCCTGTCCTGGTTGACGGACAACCGGCCTGGCGCCTCGGTCGCCTATGTGCCAGAGCTCGTGCGCCGGTGCGGGCGCGACCCAGGCAAGCTGCCGTCGCTGGTGCCAACCGGCAGCGTGATCGGGCCGGTCCTGCCGGGCGTGGCCGAGGAGCTGGGGATTCCATCGGTGCCCGTGGTGGCGGGTGTCCCCGACCTTCATACGGCGTTTCTGGGCTCGGGAGCTGTCGCGCCATTCGACGCGCACATCACCATCAGCACGAGTGCCTGGATCTCGTGTGAGGTGCCCTTCAAGCGCACGGACGTGATGCATCAGATGGCGTCAGTGCCCGGTGTCCGGCAGGGCATGTACTTGGTCGCGAACAATCACGAGACAGCCGGCCTCTGCTTCAAATGGCTGCGCGATTCGATACTGGGCGGCGACTTTGACGAGCTGTGCCGGTCTGCGGAGAGCGTGCCCGCCGGATCCGATGGCGTGATGTTCACGCCGTGGCTCAACGGCGAGCGGACGCCAGTCGAGGACCGGACCCTGCGCGCCGCGTTCCTGAACGTCTCGGTCGCCACGGGCCGGGCCCACTTCGTCCGTGCCGTGCTCGAGGGCGTGGCGTTCAACGCGCGCTGGCTGCTCGACGCGGTGGAGAAGTTCGTCGGCCGGTCGCTGCCGAGCCTGCGCATCCTCGGCGGAGGGGCGCAGTCCGACCTTTGGTGTCAGATCCACGCCGACGTCCTCGGCCGGCGCATTGAGAGGGTTGCCGAGCCGATGTACGGGAGCCTGCGAGGCGCCGGTCTGTTTGCCGCCATCGCACTCGGCAAACTAACGGTGGACGAAGTGCACGGCGCGGTCCGCATCACCGACGTGTTCGAGCCGGACGAGCAGTCGCGGAAGGTCTACGAGCCGATGTACGCGGAGTTCAAGCGCTTCTACGGAGTGCTCCACGGCAGCTACGCGCGCCTGAACAGGTGAGGCGCTGGGCGGTCCTCGGAAGTTATGCCCTGCTGGCCGCGTGCACGCAGCTCCTCTGGCTGACTTTTGCCGCCATCGACACACGGAGCGCCGCCGCCATGCACGTGAACGCTGGACTCGTCGGCGACCTCGCCGCGATCTTTCCCTTCGTTTACATCGTGCTCGCGCTCCCAACGGGACGCTGGCTCGACCGCCGTTTTGCCCAGGCGCTCGGTGCCGGGGCCGTGCTCACCGCCGTGGGCGCGGTGTTGCGGCTTGTCGCTCCGGAATCGTTCGCCTGGCAGATGGCCGGACAGGTCGTGATCTCCGCGGGTCAACCCCTGGTGCTGAACAGCATCAACAAGGTGGCTGCCCGCTACTTCGCACCCGAGCAGCGTGCGACGGCGATCTCGATCGGCACTGCGGCCCTGTTCGTCGGCATTCTCGCTGCGGTCGTTATGGCTGGGCCGGTGTTCGACACGGGTGGCCTGCGCCTTCTTCTTTTCGTACAGGCCACCCCGGCTGTCCTGGCTGCCGCGCTGGTCGTCGTCGCGGTCCGCACGCAACCCTTCTATCCAGACAATCCGTCCGCCGCGGTCAGCCTCCGCTGGCTCCTCGGCGACCGATTCATGTGGACCCTGGCCGGCCTTGTCTTCATCGGCATGGGCACCTACAACGCCGTCGCGACGTGGCTCCAACCGATCCTCGCCTCCTTCGGTGAGGGCGAAGCGGCCGGCAACCTGGTCGCGCTGCTCACCGTGGCCGGCGTATTCGGCGCGGCACTACTGCCGACGGCAGCGGCTCGGGCAGATCGCCGGCGACTTCTCCTGATTGCTGCGCTTGTGCTGTCGGCGGTTTCGTTCCTCGCCGTCGCCGCAGTCCACAACGTCGTATGGCTCGGGGTCTGGCTGTTCGGGACCGGCTTCGTGCTGCTGGCCGCGCTACCGGTTGTCCTCGACTGGTCCGACCTTCACGCCGGCTCGGAGCGTCAGGGCGGGGCCGTGGGTTTTCTGATGATGGCCGGCAACCTGGGCGGCTTGATCCTCGTCCTGCTTGTGCAGGCCGTGATCGGGAACGCCTACCTCGCGCTGGGCGCGCTGGCGCTGGTCACTCTGCTCGGGCTGCCCGTAGCGCTGCGTCTGCCGCGGCGACTGGCCTCGGTCTAGGCACCTTCCTTGGTATCGCCCGTCGGGCCGGCCAGCTTCCATCCGCTCTGCCACGGCCAGTTGTGCTTGATCTGCAGCAGCACGTGGAGCAAGCCCATGCCCTCGAGCACGCGGGCGATGGAGAGCGGACCGGCGTCGATCGGACGAAATCCGATCGACTGGGCGAAATGCATCGCCTTCTGCTTGGCGGCCTCGTCGTCGCCCGCGACGTAGGCGTCGAGATTTGTCCCGTCAACCTCGGGATCGGCCATCTTCGAGGCGAACGCGTAGTTGAAGGCCTTGACCACATGTGCTTTCGGCGCTCGCTTCTGGATTTGCTCGGACACCGATGACCCATCGAGCACCTTGCTCGGGTCTTGCACGTTGACCCTGTTGGTGACATCGATGATCACCTTGCCGTCCAGCTCTGGGGCCAGTGCATCGACGACCTCGTCGACCTTGTCCGCCGGAACCGCGAGCACCACGAGCTCCGCATCCTTGACCGCATCATGGCTCGACCTGGCTGCTGTTGCGTTGGTCGCCTTGGCCGCGTCCGCTGCTTTCTCAGGCGAGCGTGACGCGATTGTCACCTTGTGGCCGGCCTTCGTGGCGGACCCGGCTAGCGCCTTACCTACGTTGCCCGAACCGATGATCGCAACCTTCATGCCCCGCACCTCCGGAAACCTGTATGCGCTGAGTTATGCAACGGGCGCCGGCAGGCGTCTATTCGATCGGTGGACGAGACGGACGAGGATCGACGACGCAGAGATGCTCACGACGACTGCTCCGATCAGACCGGCGCCGACCTCCCTGGTGATCAGGCCTGCACCCAGCGCCAGCGCGCCGAGCACGTAGCTGAACTCACCAACCTGTCCCAGGCCGACTGCGAGCTGGAGCGTTCGGGCACCTAGATGGCTGAATCGCGCCAGCAGCCAGACGAGGGCGACCTTGGCCACCACGACCAGGGCCAGGAAGACGAACAGCCACGGCAGGCCGCGCAGGACATACGAGGGATCGATCACCGTGCCGAGGGCGACGAAGAACATCACGGCGAACAGGTCGCGGAACGGCAGCAGCCGCTGCCGGGCCTCAGCCGCGATCGGACTCTCGGTGATGGCGAGCCCGGCGACGAACGCCGCCAGAGCCAGCGGAACGCCGAAGAACCGCGAGCCGACGCCGGCGACCAGCAGCCCGCCGGCGACAGATACGAGGAGGAACAGGTCGTGTTCGGTCTGCAGGCGGCGCAGCAGCCACGGGAGCAAGAATGCTGCCGCTGCAGCGAGCACCGCGAAAGCGACAACGCCACCGACCGCGGCAAGGCCCGACCTGCCGCCGATTCCGAGCACGACGACGAGGATCACGGACGCGCTAACTCCGACCAGGTCCTGGATGAGGCTCCAACCAAGGAGCACCTCGTCGGTCCGGCGGTCGGTGGTGCGCCGCCGGCTGCGCGTGATGTTGACGACCACCACGCTGGAAGACATGGCGATGGAGAGACCGATCATCGCCGCCCCACCAGGTGCAATGCCGAGCAGGTAGCAGGCCACGGCACTCGCCAGCCAGGTCAGAGCAACCTGGATCGGCGACAAGAGGAGCAGGCGGCGGCCGTCACGGGCCAGGCGGAGGGGGTTGATCTCGATGCCAACCTCGAAGAGCAGCAGCACGACTCCGACGTCGGCCAGCACCGAAAGCTGCTCACGGTTGGCGACGTACCCCGGTGTGAAGGGCGACACCAGGACACCCACGAGCAGGTAGCCGATGACGGCCGGCAGACCTATCCAGCGTGCGGCCCGACCCGCCAGCGCGGCGAGAAAAAGAAGCAGGCCAAGGTCGAGGATTGCAGGTGCTGTGTGGTCCACTGCCGGGAGAATAGGCGACGCGATGAGCGCGAAGCCGCCACAGCGCCTCCCGCTGGCCGGAGAGTCGGTGCTTCTGGAGCCACTCGATCCGAGACTCCACGGCGACGCGCTGTTCGCGTCCGCGCAGGGCGCCGACGAAACCTGGTACTACCTGCCGTACGGACCATTCGCAAGCAGGGCCGAGTTCCTGGCGTGGCTCGATCAGCACGCCGCGACGACCGATCCGCTGGCGTTCGCGATCATCGACCGCGAGGTCGGCGCCGCCCGCGGCATAGCGACCTTCATGAGCATCGTGCCTGAGCACGGTGTAATCGAGATCGGCCACATATGGCTCTCGCCGCGGCTCCAGCGCACACGGCAGGCGACCGAGGCGATCTACGTCATGTCACGCCACGCCTTCGATGACCTGGGCAACCGGCGCCTGGAGTGGAAGTGCGACGCGGCGAACGAAGTTTCGAGGCGTGCCGCGGAGCGATTCGGCTTCACTTTCGAGGGCGTCTTTCGCCAACACCGTATCGTCAAAGGTCGCAACCGCGACACGGCCTGGTACTCGATCATGGACGGTGAATGGCCCTCGCGTCGAGCCGCCTACGAGGCATGGCTGTCGCCTGGGAATTTCGATACCACGGGCCGGCAGCTTCGTTCGCTATCAGAGATCCGGTCAGGAATAGAAGTCCAGCGCTCCGGTTAGAACCAATGTGGCAGCTACCGAGGAGGCGATCCTCACAGCGCTGGAGCACGGGCGCAGGATCGACATCACCACGACGGGTCGTAGGAGCGGACGCGCGCGCCGAATAGAGATCGTCTTCCACAACATCAACGGCCGCATCTACATCAGCGGCACACCGCGCCGAAACCGGCGGAGCTGGCTGGCCAACCTCGAGTCGAATCCCCGATTTACGTTTCACTTGAAGGGCAGGGTGAGCGCCGACCTACGCGCGAACGCCCGGATCATCGACGACGAGGCGGAACGGCGGGCGGTCCTGCCTTACATCGCGCGTGCGTGGGGCGCCGACCTCGAAGCGATGGTTCGTCACAGCCCTCTGATCGAGGTTACCTTCCCGAGCCTGGCCGCCTAAAAAAAAGCGCCGCCTGGGTCACAGGCGACGCTTTACTGGGGAGGGGATGATCAGCTACAGCCGGTGGTCGCGCCACAGTTCAGGCACTTGTAGCAGGAGCCCGAGCGTACGGTGATAGAACCGCAGTCCGGACACGCGGGCGCGTCGCCGGTGTTGACGAATGTGATCTTCTGCGTGGATATGCCATTCGTCGTTGTTGGAGTGGCGATCACCTTGAACTCGGGTTCTGATTCCTTGGGCGGGTCAGCGACTTTCGCCGGCGCAGAGTCCTCACGGCGCACGATGCCGACCTCGTCCTGGTCCTCCACCGGGAGGAAGTGGCTCGCCATCCAGCGGAAGATGTAGTCCACGATCGACTTCGCGATCGGGATTTCCTTGTTCTTGGTGAAGCCCGACGGCTCGAACCGCATGTGGCTGAACTTGTCGACCATGAACTTCAGGGGCACGCCGAACTGCAGCGCATACGAGGTCTGCGTGGCGAAAGCGTCCATCAGGCCCGATATGGTCGAGCCTTCTTTGGCCATGGTCACGAACAGCTCACCGGGGGTGCCGTCTTCGTAGAGGCCGACCGTCAGATAGCCCTCGTGTCCGGCGATGTCGAACTTGTGCGTGACCGCCTGCCGTTCGTCGGGCAGCTTGCGCCGGACAGCGCGATATTCAACGTCGCTTGAACCAGCAGCGGAGGCTGACGCCTTCTTGTCCTTGTCGAGCGAGGTGGAGAGCGGCTGTGAGCGCTTGCAGCCGTCGCGGTAGATCGCGATGCACTTCAGGCCCAGCTTCCACGACTCCATATACGTCTGCTGGATGTCTTCGACCGTCGCCTCGGTGGGCAGGTTCACCGTCTTGGACATCGAGCCGGAGATGAACGGCTGCACCGCGGCCATCATCCGCACATGTCCCATCGGCGCGATGGAGCGCGTGCCCTTGACCGGCTTGAAGGCGCAGTCGAAAACTTTGAGGTGCTCGTCCTGGAGATAGGGCGCGCCCTCGATTGTGTCGTTCTCGTCGATGTACTCGACGATCTCCTTGACGCGGACCTCGTCGTAGCCGAGCTTGCGCAGCGCTGCCGGGACAGTGGTGTTGACGATCTTCAGCAGGCCGCCTCCGACGAGCTTCTTGTACTTGACCAGCGCGAGGTCGGGCTCGATGCCGGTGGTGTCGCAGTCCATCATCAATCCGATGGTCCCCGTCGGTGCGAGGACCGTGGCCTGCGCGTTGCGGTAGCCGTGCGCGCGGCCGAGCTTGACCGCCTCGTCCCACGTGTCCCGCGCGCCCTGCACGACGTCAGCCGACTCAGGCGAGGTGGTGAGCTGGTTAGCCGCGGAGCGGTGCTTTTCCATCACGCGCAACATCGGCTCGCGGTTCTTGGCGTACTCGCTGAACGGACCCTTGACCTGGGCCATCCGCGCCGACTGAGCGAAAGCGCGGCCGGTCATGATCGCGGTGATCGCGCCGGCGAAGCGCCGACCTTCCTCTGAATCGTAGGCCAAGCCCATCGACATCAGCAGGGCGCCGATGTTGGCGTAGCCAAGACCTAGCGGCCGCAGAGCCTCTGAGTTCTTGGCGATGGCGGGAGTGGGGTAGGAGGCCTTGGAGACGAGGATCTCCTGGCCGGTGAACGTGACGTCGACCGCGCGCTGGAAGCGCTCGACGTCGAACGTACCGTCCTCCGTCTGGAACTTCATCAGGTTCAGCGAAAGCAAGTTGCAGGCGGTGTCGTCGAGGAACACGAACTCCGAGCATGGGTTAGTGGCGTTGATCCGGCCGGTGTTCGGCACCACGTTCCAGTCCTGGATCGTGCTGTCGAACTGCAGGCCGGGGTCGCCGCAGATCCACGCAGCGTCGGCGATTTCCTTCCACAGATCGCGCGCCTTGTAGGTGTCGATGGTGCGGCCGTCGACGACCGCCTTCGTCTTCCACTCCTTGTCGTCGATCACCGCGCGCATGAAGTCGTCCGTGAGACGGACCGAGTGGTTCGCGTTCTGGAACTGCACCGAGTCGTAGGCGCCGCCGGGCACATTGAAGCCCACGTTGTATCCCGCCTCGATCAAGGCCCACGCCTTCTTCTCTTCCTCCGCCTTGCAGCGGATGAAGTCCATGACGTCGGGGTGGTCAGCGTTGAGGATGACCATCTTGGCTGCGCGCCGGGTCGTGCCACCGGACTTGATAGAGCCCGCGAACGAGTCGTAGCCCCTCATAAAGGAAACCGGGCCCGACGCTGTGCCGCCGCCAGACAACTGCTCCTTGGACGAGCGCAGCACCGACAGGTTCGTGCCCGTACCGCTGCCGAACTTGAACAGCATGCCCTCGGTCTTGGCAAGGTCGAGGATCGACTCCATCGAGTCCTGGACCGCGTTGATGAAGCACGCCGAGGCCTGCTGCTGCCGGCCGGGCACCCCGATGTTGAACCAGACCGGGCTGTTGAACGAGGCGTGCTGCGTGACCAGGAGGTAGCGGAGCTCCTCAGCCCAGTTCTCGGCGTCTTCCTCGGTCGCGAAGTAGCCACCCTCACGGCCCCACCAGGCGAGGGTGTTGACGACGCGATCGATGATCTGGCGGACGCTGGTCTCGCGCTCGGGGCTGCCCGGGCTGCCCCGGAAGTACTTCTGGGCCACGACGTTGATCGCCAGCTGAGACCAGGATCGAGGGACCTCGACGTCCTTCTGCTCGAAGATGACCTGGCCTTTCTCACCGGTGATGGCGGCGGTGCGGCGCTCCCACTCCACGAGGTCGTAGGCATGACTGCTCGGAGGCGTGAAGAAACGGCCAAAGCGCAACCCTTTGGTCTTGCCGTGCCCGTTGCCGTTGGAGTGTTTGACGCGGGCTCCGCTGATGTCGGTGAGATTCTTGGCCATCTACGAGAAAAGCCTCCTTAGATCATCCCCGGTGAGGGTGTTTTCGAATCGCTTTGCTGGGACGTTGTGCTGGGTCGTTGAAGTTATTCGTTTGGGGATGGAAGAGGCCCCAGAGCATGCCCGCCACTTATGCCCCAGGGCCTCGATGTAACGGTGTGGACTATACGACCGGGTTTGGGGCTTGTCAAGCCCAAAACACAAGATATTTGGCCTCGTCCTGCCTTCAACCCCAACATCTTGGTGGAATACCTGTTGATATCCCTGAGGACGAATTGGGCACAGGGTGGGCACAGGCTGGGGGAAAGGGGGCAAAACCGGACCTACTGGACCGAGTCGAGGAGCGCGAGCCGGAGAGGTTCTGTGGAAAGGTCTAAAGCCTCGCCGGAGGGGGTGATTTCCCCGGCCTCTGTGGATGCTGTGGAAACCTTGTCCACAGTCCCTTCGACGATCTGGACGGCCTGTGCGGAGGCGCGGACCTTAGCCGAAGCCTGCTTGCCTTCCGTGTAGGCGTTCTGCAGCATCGTGAGCGAGCGCTGGACCTTGTTCTCCAGGATGCCCTCGAGCAGGTCGACTTGGCGCTCGATGTCGATCAGAGCCGACTGCAGCTTCTCCGTGTCCACGGTGCGGGCGAACTGCAAGTGCAGCTGGTAGAGGGTCAGCAGATAGGGGAGGGCCATCGCGTAGCCGACGATCATCACGTGACGCAAGTGGGCACTCACGATGGCCCCGCGGCACACGTCGTAGGCCGCATCGGGAATGACCGCCAACGCGAAAGGCGTGGTGACGGAGGGGTGGATGTACTGGCTGACCTCGCGCACCCGGCGCTCGACCTCTCGCTCCACCTGGCCCATGAGCTGCGCCCGCCGGTTAGCGTCCAGACCCGGCTCCGCGAGCTGCTCCAGCGCCACGCTGGAGACCCACTTGGAGTCCATGGGCAGCACCTTGCCACCCGGCAGTCGCAGCGCCAGCTCGACGACCTTGCCGCCGACCCAGACATTGCGCTGCAGCATCTCCGGGGGCAGGTGCCGCAACGCCTCCTCGAGGATGTGCTCGCCGGCCGCGCCGCGGCTCGAGCTGCCGGCGATGACGCTCTCCAGGCGCTTGAGGCTCGCCCGCGCGTCGTCCTCGATGGACTGTCTGGCCGACAGGGCGGCTCGCACGCCTTCCATCGTCGACTGCGTGTTGGCCAGCCGCTCGCGAAGCTCTGCGGCTCGCGTCTCCTGCACCTCGCCGCCGGCGTCGAGGCGCACCCTGAGCTCGGCGACATCGCGCGCATGGCTCTCGGTGCGCCGTCCGAGGCCCCAAACGAGCGCCCCCACAAGCGCGATTCCCAGCACGAGGCATACCAGAAGCAGCGCGAACAACAGTTCGAGCACCGACATCTTGCGCATTTTAGACCTGAGGTCGGGTATAAACAAGCCCATTAACATGAGCTCGATGGCCGAAATCCAGCCCCTGCCGGCGCCGGACCGAATCCCCCTCGAGGAGGTCTATATGCGCATGGCCGAAGAGCTGGCCAAGCGCTCAACGTGCGCTCGCCTGCAGGTCGGGACCGTGATCACCACGCCGGACCTCACCCAGGTCCTGGGCATCGGCTACAACGGCAACGCCCGCGGGCTTCCGAACCGCTGCGACTCCACGACCCCTGGGGCCTGCGGCTGCCTTCACAGCGAGCAGAACGCCCTCATCAAGGCCGGTGCGCAGCTGCCCGGAAAGGTCATGTTCGTCAGCGCCTCGCCCTGCGTGATGTGCGCCAAGATGGCCATCAACGCCAACGTCGCGCGCGTTTATTACCGAGAGGCGTATCGAGACCCGGCCGGGCTCGACGTGCTGCGCCAGGGCGGGGTGGAGGTCATCCACTACGACCAGTGGCGTAACCACTGGCGCTGATCGCACCAGATCGACGAGCGAACCCGCGGGCGCGCAGGCTCGCGCGACTCGGCGAAGCGACAGGCCTTACTCCCGAACGATCTCCCAGCCGTGGGCGGTCTGAACCAGCCGCGGCTCGACGATGGGAATGCTCTTCAGGGCGAGAGCTCGCGCAAACAGGCTCGAAGGATCGGTGGCGTCGGCGATCGACTCCAGCACCGCTCGGGTCGCGTAAACGAGAGTTACGCCTGGATCTCCCAGCGCACGAGTGGGTGAGATCCACATCCAGTCCGTGACTTCCCCTTCCTGCGGGCGCACCGCCTGACCCTCAGGCATGCGGGCCAGGTAGAACCGGGCGTCGAAACGGCGTCGAAGCAGCGACGGTGTTACCCACCTCGCAAACATCACGAGCGCCTCGAAATCGGGCTGTAGCCCAGCCTTCTGGAGAGCAGCGTCAAAGGACGAACCCCTCTCGAGCAGTCGCCGCACCCACTTGCAGTCGGCATCGCGGGCACCCCTGGCGAGCAGGATGCCCGCTTCTTCGAACAGCTCGCGAAAGGCCGCAGCGCGAATCTCGTCAGCCCAGGCGCGATCGTCTTCTTGAACTGTGCCACCGGGAAAGACCCATGCCCCCGGTGCAAAGTCGGCTCCACCCGGTCTCTGCACCATCAGCAGTTCCCACGGATCCTTGCCGCGGATCACCAGCACAGTTGCCGAGGGACGCGGCGCCACAGGCGGTCCTTCGTTGATCGCGGCCGGCGGCAGCACCTGATTAGGATGCGCGAAGGATGGACTTCGGGATCGAAGGCAAGGTTGCGCTGGTCACTGCGGCGACCAGAGGACTCGGACTCGGCATCGCGCGTGCTCTGGCACACGAAGGCGCGCGAGTCGCGGTGGTGGCGCGGACTGCCTCGGATGTCAAACAACTCGCGCAGGAGTTGAGCGGATTCGGCGTCGCGGCGGACGTAACGACAGAGGAAGGCTGCAGAAGGTCCGTCGAAGAGACGCAACACAACCTCGGCCCGATCGAGATCCTGGTCAACAACTACGGCGCGCGCGCCGGCACGTCATGGAGGGACACGGGGCTGGAGGAGTTCCAAGCCGCGTTCGAGGGCAACCTCAGCGTGAGCGTACGCATGACCCAGCTCGTGCTCCCCGGGATGGTCCAGAGAGGGTGGGGTCGCGTCGTCGTCATTTCCTCGGTCTACGGACGCGAGGCGGGAGGCGCGCCAGCTTACAACGCGGCCAAGGCCGCGGAGATAAGCATGGTCAAGTCGCTGGCTCGAGAGGTCGCGTCCAGCGGTGTAACCGTCAACAGCGTCGCGCCGGGATCGATCCTCTGGGAGGGTGGCGGATGGCACCGCCGCCAGCAGGCCGACCCGCAGGGCATCGCCGAGTTCGTGCGCCAAGAGATGCCGCTGGGCCGATTCGGCACCGTCGAAGAGGTCGCGGCGGTCGTGGCCTTCGTATGCTCGCGGCAGGCAAGCTTGCTGACCGGCGCTTGCATCAACGCCGACGGCGGACAATCGAGGTCGAACATATAGCGCGATGCGAACCCTGGGTCTGGTTGTCTTGCTCGCGATCGTCGCTCCCTGCAACCTGGAAACTTCGCCCAAACCGGCGCCGCCCAGGAACCTGACCGGAATCATCGGGGCGGCGTCATACGAGATCGATGTCCCCGCCGGATGGAACGGGACGCTGTTGCTCTACAGCCACGGCTACGTCGGGTCGGGCCAGCTCAACCTCGCGCTGTCTGCGCCTGCCGGCATTGCGCGCACGTGGCTGCTCGACCATCATTTTGCTGCGGCCGGGTCGGCATACGCGTCGACTGGTTGGGCGGTCGAAGATGCCTTGAAGGACCAAATGGCTCTGCTCGACTTCTTCACCAAGAAGATTGGCAAGCCAAAACGGGTCATCGCCTGGGGACATTCGATGGGCGGGCTTATCACTGCGGGCCTGGTTCAACTTCACCCCGACCGCTTCGCTGCCGCGATGCCGATCTGCGGAGTGGTTGCCGGTGGGATCGCAATCTGGAACTCAGCCCTTGATGCCGCCTACGCGTTCAAGACGCTTTTCGCGCCACAGTCAGGGCTCGAGCTGGTCCGCATCACCAACGCCGAAGACAACTTTCAGCTCTATCAACAGATCTTTCAGACGGCCGTGAAAACGCCGCAAGGTCAGGCCAGGCTCGCTCTCGTCGCGGCGCTGGTCGACCTCCCAGGCTGGTTCGACCCTCGCGAACCGGAACCTGAAGCGACCGACTTCGCGGGTCAGGCCTCCGCCCAGGAGTTATGGCAAGCGCGGATTGATCCGAGCTTCGCGTTCGGATCCCGCCTGGAGCTGGAGCAGCGTGCTGGTGGCAACCCCTCGTGGAACGCGGGCGTCGATTACGCACGTTTGCTGGCGTCCTCGACTGACCGCGCCGAGGTGAAAGCGCTATACGCGCAGGCCGGCCTTGATCTGCAGAAGGACCTGGGCGTTCTGAATGCCGGGGCCAGAATCAAAGCCGAACCGGCCGCAGCAGCGTATCTCGACCGCTTCATCAGCCCTGACGGAAACGTCGCTGTACCGGTGTTGTCGATGCACACGACCGGCGACGGATTGGCCGTTCCATCCAATGAGAGCGCGTACGCCCAGGTGGTCAGCGGGTCCGGTGCGTCAGCAATGCTCCGGCAGGTGTTCGTGCACCGCGCCGGCCACTGCACGCTGACCGCCGCCGAGACCATCGCAGGGCTGCAGGTGCTGCTCAAGCGACTCGACGCAGGCAAATGGGATGAGGCGGCGCTTCAACCGGGCGCGTTGAACAAAGTCGCGCTCGCGCATGGCACCGCGGCAAATCAATTCTTCGGGTTCGGATTCCCGCCGGCTTTCGTTTCGTTCGAGCCGGCGCCATTTCTACGGCCTTTTGCATTCGGTGCAACGATTCCGGCATGAAGTTTCAGGCCAGGCTGCAGCCGGACCCGACTGGCTCGGGCACGTTCGTCGTGATCCCCCTAGAGCTCAACGCGAGACTGGGCTTGAAAGGAAGGCCGAAGATCCAGGCCGTCATCGCCGGCCATCCGTACCGCGGGTCGCTCATGCCGGTGGGCGACGGCACGTTCGCCCTCGGGGTCTTGAAGGCGATCCAGCATGCAGCAGGTGTGACCCGAGGCGACATGATCACCGTCGAACTGGAGCTCGACACCGCGCCCCGCACCGTCGAGCTGCCGCACGACCTGGCTCGAGCCATCGCGCGTGACAGCAAAGCGACCGGTGCGTGGGAGAAGCTTTCCTACACGGACAAGAAGGAGATGGCCCGCAGCCTCGAGGAGGCGAAGAGAGCGGAGACGCGTGAGCGCCGGCTGGCCGCGGCGCTGCAGAAGCTGCGGGCCTAGGGTCCGCTGATCGGCGTCGCGCCCACCTGGCCAGCGATCAAAAGCGTGGTCGGGTAGAGGCCTAGCCCCAGCGACGCGATGCCGCTGAGGGCGATGGCGAAGCGACTGCTGAACGAGGCGGGCACTCCGTCGCGCCGCGGCGATGGTGACCAGATCGGGATGAGCACCCTGACGTAGTAGAAGACCGAGACCACGCTCATCAGCACCGCCCATACGACGAGCCACGTGTAACCGGCGCCGACTCCCGCCGTGAAAAGAAAGAGCTTGCCGAAAAATCCGACCGACGGTGGGAAGCCGGCCAGCGACAGCATGAACACGGTCATGCCAAGTGCCAACAGCCAGTTGCGCCGAGCCAGCCCTTCCAGGTCGGCGAAACTGTCGCTGTCGGCGTCGGGTCCCGCCAGCAGCGTGATCACGGCGAAGGCGCCGAAATTCATGAACATGTAGATGAAGAGGTAGTAGAGGACTGCCTCGAGGCCGGTTTGTCCTCCGGCGATCACGCCGATGAGGATGTATCCCGCCTGCGCGACGCCCGAATACGCCAGCAGTCGCTTCAGGCTCGTCTGCACGATCGCCATCAGGTTGCCCCAGCCGATGCTCGCCGCTGAGACGAAGGCGAGCAGGGTCTGCCACTCGGGCGCTACGTGCGGCAGGCCGCCGTCGAAGACGCGAACGATCATCGCGAACGCGGCCGCCTTGGTTCCTACCGACATGAACGCCGTCACCGGGATCGGCGCGCCCTGATACACGTCGGGCGTCCACATGTGGAAGGGCGCGGCCGAGACTTTGAAAGCGAACCCCACTCCCATCAGCAGGATGCCGAGCAGGATCAACGGATTGGCGCTGGCCGAAGCGGTCAGACGCTGGGCGATGTCGGGGATCACAGTCGTACCCGCACCGCCGTAGACGAGCGCCATGCCGTACAGGACGAACGCGCTCGCAAATCCGCCCACCAGGAGGTACTTCGCACCCGCCTCCTGGGACCGGAAGTCGGTGCGCACATAGCCAGACAGGATGTAGAGCGCGATGGACAGGAGCTCGAGCCCCAAGAAGACGGTCACGAGGGACGTGGCCGAGGCCAGCACCATCATGCCGATGGCCGAAGCCATGATCAGGATGTGGAACTCGGACTCGGGCAGTCTCCGCTTCGTCAGGTAGGAGTGCGACAGCGCGACGGTGAGGATGCCGAGGCTCGCGAACAGCACCTCGAAGAAGAGGGCGAAGCTGTCGCCGGTAGCGAAGCGATGGTACGCGTAGCCGCCAGACGCGAAAAGCCATCGCCAGACCGCCACGCCGAGCGCGTACGCGAAGCCCACCACCGAGGCGATGGCGACAGCACCGTCGCGTCGGCTGCGTGGCAGCACGAGGTCGATGACGATCGCGAAGAGCAGGAAGCCCGTGAGGGTGACGATCGGCGCGATCTGGCCCAGGTCGAACAGGGCTTGCCCCCACGTGTAGTTGAGCTCGACTCCAGTAGGCATCTCAGCGATACAGCCCTGGCTGTCCCAGTGACGTCATGAGGTTTGTGAGCACCGCGGGGTAAAGCCCCAGCACGAACATGAGCGCGATCAGCGGCGCCAGTAGCGTCAGCTGGCCGGCATGGATGTCGGATTCAGGCACCGGTCCTGCCGGTGCGCCCTGGGTCGTGCCCTGGTACAGGCGCAGCATGTACACCGGCGTCAGTACCAGTCCGATCGCACCGACGATCGCAAGCACTGGGGCGCGCTGCCAGGCGCCCAGCAGGGTCATGAACTCGCCGACGAAGCTGTTCAGGCCCGGCAGGCCGAGCGCGGCGAGGGTCACGACCGCGAACACGCCGGCCATGACCGGCATGCGGAGCGCGAGGCCGGCAACGGCTGTCCAGTCACGGGTGCCTGTTCGGTCGGCGATCCAGCCGACGATCAGGAACAGCGCGGCGATGATGATCCCGTGGTTGACCATCTGCACGATCGCGCCCTGCTGGCCCTGGGCGTTGTAGGCGAAGATGCCCAGCACGATGAAGCCCATATGGCTGATGCTCGAGTAAGAGACCAAAAGCTTCATATCGCGCTGGGCGAGCGCCATCAGCGCGCCCCAGCTGATCGCTCCCACTGCCAGCACCGGCATCACCCAGCGCCAGTCCCACCAATCCACCGGCTGCGGAAAGAGTGGCACCGCTATGCGCAGGAAGCCGTAGGCTCCCGCCTTGCCCATGACACCGGCGAAGGTGATCAGCATCGGAACCGGGGCCGCGTTGTACGCGTCGGGCAGCCAGCTGTGGAACGGAAAGAGGGGGGTCTTGATCGCGAATGCGAGCGCGAAGAGGAAGAAGAGTCCGAACTGGAATGCGGGTGAAGGCGCGAGCGTCGCGAGCCTTGAGAGGTCGAAGGTCTGCCGGCCGGTGAGGATGTACTCGGCGATGACCCCGACGAGCATCAGTAGCGAGCCCACCAGCGTGTAGAGGACGAACTTGAAGGCGGCCCACCCAGGCCGGGGCCCCTCGCCGTACTGCCACAGGAGGAAGTACGCCGGGATCAGCATCGCCTCCCAGAACACGTAGAAGAGGACGAGGTCGGTGGCCATGAAGACGCCGGCCAGGCCGGCCGACATGGCGAGCATCAGGCCCACAAAACCACCGGTGCGGTTGGTGACGGGCGTGGCCAGCACCGCGATCACGGTGAGGAACGCGTTAAGGACGATCAGCCACAGGCTGATGCCGTCGACGCCGACGCGATAGAAGATCCTGAACGGCGGAATCCACAACGCCTGCTCTGTGAACTGGAAGCGAGGCTCGTTGGGCAGGAAGAAGTAGGCGAGCGTCCCGGCGAGGACCAGGTCCGCCACCGCGATCAGGACGCCAATCCACTTCGCCAGCCGCGGCGGCAGGAAGGCGACGATCACGCCTCCTATCAGCGGCAGCACCCAGATCGT
>DATEGC010000022.1:0-37442 GCA_035280285.1 Candidatus Dormiibacterota bacterium
GCCGTTCCTGGTAGTCGCCCAGCAGCTCCACATAAAAGGACGGGGGCAGGTCGAGTGCTTGGGCGATCGCGACCTGAAGCGGATGCGGCGCGCCGACGGTGAGAAAGTCGTGCACCTTGCGGATGCCAGCGGTCAGCGTCGGCGGGGCGATTAACCAGCCGATCCGCCATCCGGTCACGGAGTACGTCTTGCTGGCGCCGCTGATCGTGATCGTCCGCTCGGCCATGCCCGGGAGGGTCGCGATGCTCACGTGTCGTCCCCGGTAAACGAGGTGCTCGTAGATCTCGTCAGTGATGGCGATTGCGTCGTGCTCGATGCAGAGCTGCGCGATCAGCTCGAGCTCGGGGCGTGAGTAGACCTTGCCGGTCGGATTGTGCGGCGTGTTGACGACGATCGCGCGCGTTTTGGCACTGAACGCGGCGCGCAACCCTTCGCCGTCGATCGACCAATCCGGCGGACGCAGCGCGACAAAGCGCGGGACGGCACCGCTCAGCACGCAGTCAGGACCGTAGTTCTCGTAGAAAGGCTCGAAGACGATCACCTCGTCGCCCGGATCGACGGCGGCGAGCATTGCGGCGATCATCGCCTCTGTCGCGCCGCACGAGACGGTGACCTCATGGTCGGGATCCACCGGTCGCCCCCATGCCGACGACTGTTTGCGCGCCACCGCGTGCCGAAGCTGCGGCGCTCCCCACGTCGTGGCGTACTGGTTGTAGCCGTGGTGCAAGGCCCTAGCCGCGGCGTCGAGGATGCGCGGGTCGGGGTCGAAATCGGGGAAGCCCTGCGCGAAGTTGACGGCTCGCTCAGGACCGTGCAGCGCCAGGTTGAGACGCGTCATCTCGCGGATGACCGATTCGGTGAAGCTCTGCGCCTTCAGCGACTGGCGCAAGCCACCCTCAGTGTCCTGGATCGGCGCGCTCCAGGCGGAGGTCCGTGCTGGAACAGGAGAAACAGCGCGCTGGGCGTTCCAGGCCACGCTCCCACCAGCCACAGACGTCGCACGTCCACCGGGTCTTGGCAAAGAAGTCCAGCACGTCAGACCGGCTCAACAGGCCGACCATCTTCCCACCCCGAATCACCGGCACACGGCGGATACGCTCGCCGATGAGGAGGCGCGCGGCCTCGTCGATCCCCGTCTCCTCGGTCACGGAGATCACCCGCGGACTCATGATGTCTTTCGCCGTCTTTCCTCGCTTGGAAAAGACGTCCGTCTCGGACACGATGCCCACCACGTGTCCTTCGTTGGCGACAACTGGTGCGCCCGTGATGTGTTTGGTCGTGAGGGTTCGCGCGATCTCGTCGACCGGCGTGTTCTCGCGAAACGTGATCACGTTTCGCGTCATCACCTCTTTGACCGGAATCATCGAGATCCGAGCAGTGTAGCCACGGTCTGGAGGTTGGCGTTGCCGCCGCTCAGGATGAGCCCCGTTCGCGCCTTCGGCAGCTTCTCCGACAGGTAGGCCGCGATGGGCAGGACGCCGGTCGGCTCGAGCGCCAGATGCAGCCTCGACCACGCCACCCGCACGGCATTCGCGATCTCGTCCTCGGTCACGGTCACGATCTCGTCCACCAGGCGATTGGCGAACATCACCTCGAAATTACGCGCCCCGATGGCGGTCGTGCGCACGCCGTCAGCCAGGGTCGCCGGCGACGTGGCCAGCGTCTGGATGGATCCCGATCTCCACGTGCGATATGCGTCATCCGCCACCACCGGCTCTACGCCCACGACTCGGAGCCCGAGCCGATGTGCCTTGGCGGAGATCGCTGTTCCCGAGAGCAGCCCACCACCGCCGACCGGCGCCGCTATGACCTCGAGCTCTGGCGCATCGTCCAGCAGTTCGCGAGCGACGGTCCCCTGGCCGTGGATAACGTTCCAGTCGTCGAAGGGATGGACGAGCGCGAAGCCGCGCTCCGCCATCACCTCGCGCAGGCGCTGCTCGCGGTTGGCAAACGTGATCCCTTCCTGCATCACCTCCGCGCCGAGGGCGCGCGTGGCCGCTACCTTGGCGGGGTTCGCATCTTCTGGAATGAGGATCAGCGCCGGCAGGCCCACGGTGGACGCCGCCAGAGCGACCGCCTGCGCGTGGTTGCCCGAGCTGACCGCGATGAAGCCCGGCGGCCGCTTGCTCTCCGCTGCCAGCGAGAGCACGGCGTTGAAAGCACCGCGTGGCTTGAACGAGCCGGTGACCTGAAAGCACTCGGGCTTCAGACGCAGCTCGGGGTCCAGGTCGGTGGTCAGCACCGGCGTGCGGCGCACATGGGCGCGAATGCGGTCCGCAGCCTCCCGGACTTTGGCCGCGTGCTGCTCCAGGTAAGAGCTCAAGCGGCGGCGGAGTCGCGCTCGACCGCAGTTTGCGGTCGCGGCGCACGGCGCACATTCGTGAGCACGATGCCGGCCATGATCACGACCATGCCCGCCACGATAGGCAGGCTGAGACTCTCGTGCAGCAGGACGACTCCCCAGAAGACCGCCGTAACGGGAACGACAAAGGTCACGCCCGCCGCTCGGACAGCCCCCAGCGAGTTCATCACAAAGTAATAAAGGAGATACGCAACACCGGTGCCGACGGCGCCAAGAGCCAGCACGGCCGCCATCGAGGTCACCTGGACGTGCACCTGCGCAAGCGCCGGCGCCGCGATCGGGATGGCAAACAGCGTGCTCGCCGCGAGCTGGCCCAGGCTGATCTCGAACACACTGACGTCTCGCATCTTGCGGCGCTGGTAAAGCGCATTGACCGAGTAGGAGAGCGACGCGAGGACAACCGCCATGGCGCCGAGGACGTTTCCGGAAATCCCGTTCGCGGCGATGTCCGGGTACACCAGCACGATCACGCCGGCGAATCCAACCACGACGCCGAGGTAGTTCACCAGGGTAGGGCGCTCGCTCGGCACGACCCAGTAGATCAGGACCGCGGTCCACAGCGTGGTCGTCGAGTTGAGGATGCTCGCCAGGCCGCTCGAGATCCGCTCTTCGCCCCACGCGATCGCGACCCACGGGATGACAGCGTTCGTCACCGCCATGATGGCAAAGGAGATCAGACGGCCGCGCCATCCAGGCCCTAGCAGTGGGCGGCCCATCACCATGAGGATCACCGCCAGCGCGACGAAGCCCGACGCCGAGCGAAGCAGCAGGAGCACCGTCGGGCTCATGTCCTGGACCGCCAGCTTGATCAACAGGAATGACACGCCCCAGATGAGGGCAAGCGCCGTGAACGCCGCGTAAGGCAGCAGCCTGGCGCGCCCCTCAGACACGGGTCACCCAATCATCGGTGGAGAGTACGAGCGTGACCGGTCCGTTGTTGGCGATGTCCACTCGCATGACTGCTCCAAAGCTGCCGGTCCTGGTCTCTATTCCTCGCCGGCGGAACTGGTCGACGAAGATGTCGTAGAGCTGCTCCGCCCGCGCTGGGTCGCCGGCCTTCAACAGACTCGGCCGGCGGCCTCTGCTCGTGTCGGCGAAGAGCGTGAACTGCGAGACGATCAAAGCCGCGCCGCGCACGTCGACCAGGCTGAGGTTCATCTTCCCCGCCTCGTCTGCGAACACGCGCAGATCGATGATCTTGTCCGCCAGCCGTCGCACCGTGCTCTCGTCGTCATCACCGGCTGCACCAACCAACAACACAAAACCGTCGCCGATGGTTGCAGTGTTGCCGTCCCAGCTGACGGAGCCGGAGCTGACTCGCTGAGCGACGACCCTCATGACATGGACGAACGCGAGACGCGGGCCGGGTTCATCGCGGCCGTCACCAGGCGTCGCAACTTCCGGACGCCTCCCCTCGTCGCGGGCAAGCCGGGGAAGGGGTGCCAGTCGTTAGATCTTGGGGCCAAAGTGCGGCTCGGCATGCACCAGCGAGTCGATGTAGCGGAAACGGTCATAGCGATGCTGGAGCAGCTGGGCCGAAGGCAGTTCGAGCAGCGGCTGTACATGCCGCCACAACGCTTCGTCCAGCGATTTCGCGGCCGCGTCGTAGTCAGCGCTCGCGCTCCCGTGAGGCTCAGGCACGACCTCCTCGACCACTCCCATGGCGAGGATCTCGCGGGAGGTCAGCTGGAGCTGCTCCGCCGCCTCGACCTTGCGCGAGTTGTCGCGCCAGACGATCGACGCCGCCGCCTCAGGCGAAGCCACCGAGTAGATGGAGTTCTCGAGCATGATCACGCGGTCGGCCACGCCCATGCCAAGCGCACCGCCGCTGCCACCCTCACCGATCACCGCGGCGACGATGGGAACCGGGATGCGGAACCACTCCATGATCGCGAGTGCGATCGCGGCCGCGATGCCGCGCTCCTCGGCACCGGCGCCGGGATAGGCACCGGGAGTGTCGATCAGCGACACGATCGGGAAGCCGAACTTCGCCGCATGGTGGGCGAGTCGCAGCGCCTTGCGGTAGCCCTCCGGATGCATCATTCCCCAGTTCCGCGCCACACGTTCCTTCAGGCTGCGGCCTTTCTGGTGACCGAGGAACATCGTCGTGCGGCCGTGCCAGGTCCCGATGCCGCCGACCAGCGCAGGATCGTCGGCCGATAGGCGGTCGCCGTGCAGTTCGATGAAGTCGGGCGCCAGGCGCCGGATGTAATCGAGCGAGTACGGCCTGTCCGGGTGGCGCGCGAGCTCGACGATCTCCCAGACGCTCACGAGTACATCTCCAGCAGGTGGGCGAGCATCGGCCGCAGCTCGGTCCGTGGCAGCACCATGTCGACCTGGCCGTGCGCGAGCTGAAACTCGGCGCTCTGGAACCCGGGGGGCAAATCAGCGTATGTCGCCTGCTTGATGACGCGCGGGCCGGTGAACCCAATCGCCGCGCCCGGCTCCGCGATGTTGATGTCGGCCAGCAGGGCCAGCGAGGCGGCAGTCCCGCCGAACGTCGGATCGGTGAGCACGGAAAAGTACGGCACGCCCGCCGCGTGAAGCTGTCCGACCGCTGCGTTCACCTTGGCCAGCTGCATCAGCGCAAGCACTCCTTCCTGCATGCGCGCACCCCCGGATGCGGACACAAGCAAGTACGGAGTGCCTGACGACGCTGCTTGCTCCATGCCGCGAGCCAGACGCTCGCCGGCGACGATCGACAGCGTCCCGCCGACAAAGCCGAAGTCGAACGTGGCCAGCCAGATCTGATTGCCGTTTAGCGTGCACGTGCCAGTGCGAACGGCCTCGTTCAAGCCCTCCTCGAGCAGCGTCTCGACGGTCTCCTGGTATCGCTTGGGCACGGTCCAGTTCAAGAGGTCGTGGGACCGAACATCTGTCCACCGTTCCTGCCACGATTCCTCGTCCGCGATTAACGGGATCCACACGTCCGCGCCGAGTCGGAAGTGGTGGCCGCAGTGGGTGCACACGTAGTTGTGAGATCGCAGCTCCTGGACCTCGAGGGCGATGCCGCAACCGGGGCAGTTCGTCGGCAGGAGGATCTCCGGCAGCACGCCGCCCTGGATCGAGACTTCGTCGCGGTGCTGTTCGATGATAGCCATCAGAGAGAGAGACCTCCGTCGACCGCGATCACCTGACCGGTGATGTAACCCGCCTTCTCCGAACAGAGAAACGCGACGGTCGCCGCCACCTCGTCAGCGGTGCCCTCGCGCTTGATCGGCGTCAGCTTCAGCATCTCGCCGACCATCTCGTCAGTCATCGATCTGGTGGTGAGGTCGGTGCGCACGTAGCCTGGCGCCACCGCGTTGCACGTGATGTTGCGCGACCCGTACTCGCGGGCCACTGACTTGGTGAAGCCGATCAGCCCCGCCTTGGCCGCGGCGTAGTTCGACTGCCCGGCGTTGCCCATCAGGCCGACAATCGACGTGATGTTCACGATGCGCCCCCAGCGCGCGCGCATCATGCCAGACATGATGGCAGCCTTCGTCGTCGCGAAAGCAGACAGCAGATCGTTGCGAATCAGCTCCTCCCAGTCCGGAGGCGCCATCTGGATCAGCAGCTTGTCGCGCACCGCGCCGGCGTTGTTCACCAGCACGTCGACGCGGCCGATCGCCTTCACCATCGCCTCGACCTGCGCTGGATCGCCCACGTCGGCCTGGTGCGCCGTCGCGTTGGGCAGAGTAGCGGCGGTTTCCTCCGCCGCAGCGCTGTCCGAACGGTAGTTCACGACCACTCGTGCTCCCATGCCCGCCAGCGCCTGGCTGATCGCGCGCCCGATGCCCTTACCGCCGCCAGTGATGAGCGCGGTCTTGCCGTCGAGATCTCCCATCTATGCCGTTGACGGCCCGGCGGTCGGCCCCGCGAAGTCGATGAACAGCTCCTCTGCGTTCCACGTGTCGACGCCAGGGATTTGCTTGGCGGCGAGGCTGGCCAGCACGCGGCCCGGGCCCAACTCGACGACGGTGCGCACCTTCATGGCGCGCATGGACACCATGGTCCGAGCCCAGTCCACCTGGCGCAGCATCTGCTGCCGAAGCTCTTCCTGCAGCGCGGCGACGGTGCGCAGCGCCTCGCCGGAGGCGTTGGCGAGGATGGGAATCGACGGCGCATTCAGGGGAAGCCGGTCGACCGCCTTCCGGAACGCATTCGCCGCCGCCTCCATCAGCGGCGTGTGCGCGGCCAGCGGGATGGTGAGGATCAGCGCCCGCCGACCGCCCGCGGCGAGGCCCAGGCGTTCGGCCTCTCGCACCGCCGGCATCTCACCAGACAGCACGAACTGCACGTCTGCGTTGCGATTGGCGATCCACAACCGGCCGTATCGAGCCGCCTCGATGCGGATGCGCTCGACCGCGCTCTCGTCGAGCCCGACGATGGCGACCATCCCGACGTGCGCTCCAGCCGCTTCGGCCATGACGCGGCCGCGCTCCTTGACGAGGAGCAGCGCGGTCTCCCACGGGATGGAGCCCGCAGCTGCAAGCGACGCGATCTCGCCCAGGCTGTGGCCCGCGGTGACGCTCACATTTTCCAGGCCGTAGCTTTCGCGCCACACCTCGTACGCCGCCCAGCACACTGTCATGACGCATGGCTGAATGACGTCGGTGCGGTTGAGCTCCTCGACCGGGCCCTCGAAGCACAGCTTGCGCACCGGCATCTCGACGATCTGCTCCGCGCGCTCGAAGACCCGGCGTGCGGCCGGGTAGCGGTCGTACAGGTTCTTGCCCATACCAGGCTTCTGCACCCCCTGACCGGGGAACAGCAGCGCTATGGGGCCTGCGAGATCTATGCCCAAGTCATTGCAATCAGGCCCACTTCATGAGGGTTGCGCCCCAAGTAAGGCCTGACCCAAACCCCGCCAGCAGCACGTGGTCGCCGCTTTTGACGCGGCCGTTCCGGATGGCCTCCTCCAGCGCAAGCGGAATCGACGCGCTCGAGGTGTTGCCGTACTCGTCGATGTTGATGGCGACGCGCTCGATCGGAAGTCCGATGCGCCGAGCCGCCGCGTCGATGATGCGGAAGTTGGCCTGGTGCGGAACCCACAGGTCGATCTCGTCGAGCGCGACACCTGCCGCCTGGCAGACCTCGGTCGCCTGGCGGATGAAGATGTCGACCGCGAACTTGAAGACGTCGGGACCGACCATCTCGATGAAGGGCGTCGGGTCCTTGGCGGCGTACGCGCCCCTCTCGATGTTGCCGCAAGTCACCTGGGCATAGCCGCGACCGTCGGAGCCAAGACACCAGCTGAGGAAGCCGGCGCCCTTGGGTGCGGCGCGCACCACCGCCGCGCCCGCGCCGTCGCCGAAGATGACGGCCGTGCCGCGGTCGGTGTAGTCGATCATGCGTGAAAGCACCTCCGCCCCGATCACCAACACCGTGTCGGCGCGCTCGGTGGCGATGAACGAGTCGGCGATGGAGAGCGCGTAGACGAAGCTCGTGCAAGCGGCAAGCGTGTCCCACGCCACCGAACCAGGCGCGTCGAGCTCGTTCTGAACGCGGCAGGCGACGGATGGGAATGGGCCGTCCGGCGACGACGTGCCAACCAGGATCATGTCCAGGTCCTTGGCCGCGATGCCGGCCGCGTCCAGTGCCGAGACGGCAGCCTTGGTCGCCACCTCGAATGTGGTGGTGCCAGGCTCGGTGACGTGCCTGCGGCGGATGCCGGTCCGCTCGGTGATCCACTTGTCGGACGTGTCCATCATCTTTTCGAGGTCGAAATTGGTGATGACCTTCTCCGGCGCGTGGACGCCGACGCCGGCGATTGCGCTGGGCCGGCCCTTCGCCGTGAACGAGCGAAGAGGAACGGCGTCAGACCGCGTGCGGTAGTTGGTGATGATCGCCATCGCCGCTATGCCTCCAGCCGCTCGGCGGTTTTCTGCTCCAGGTACTTCCAGAGGTCGGCGATGACCTTCATCTTCTCGAGCTCCTCATCCGGCAGCTCGACGTCGTACTTGTCCTCGATCGCCGCGATCAGCTCGACGAGGTCGAGCGAGTCCGCCGCCAGGTCGCGCTGAAAGCTCTTGTCCATCTGGACCTGATCGGGGTCGATGCCGAGGATCTCGGCCGAGAGGTCCTGCAGCTCCTTGAAATCGAGTTGGCTAGCCATCGGCAATGTTCCCGCCTCCTGGTTCGAGTTATTGACGCCCGTTGGGGCTCTTCTTGATGACGAGGGTCGCGTTGTGGCCGCCGAACCCGAACGAGTTCGAGATCGCCACGTTCAAGTCCGCCTTGCGCGCTTTGTTGGGTACATAGTCGAGGTCGCATTCCGGATCTGGATCGTCCAGGTTGATGGTTGGCGGGAGCAGACCGCGATCGAGGGCCAGGACGCAGGCCGCAGCTTCGATCGCGCCCGCGGCGCCGAGGAGGTGGCCGTGTACCGACTTGGTCGAGCTGACGGCGAGCTTGTACGCATGTTCCCCGAAGACAGTCTTGATGGCCTTTGTCTCGGCGACGTCGCCGAGCTTCGTCGAGGTGCCGTGTGCGTTGATGTAGCCGACCTCGGTCGGGTCGACCCCCGCGGATTCGAGGGCATGTCGCATGGCCCGCGTCGCGCCCTTGCCTTCGGGCTGCGGCGCCGTGAAGTGGTACATGTCGGCACTCGCGCCGTAGCCGGCGATTTCCGCGTAGACGCGGGCGCCCCGTGCCTTCGCGTGGTCCAGGTCCTCGAGGACGAACATTACCGAGCCCTCGCTCATGACGAACCCGTCGCGACCGAGGTCGAAAGGACGGCAGGCCTTCTCAGGCTCGTCGTTGCGCTCACTTGTCGCTTTGATCTGGCAGAAGGCGCCCATGGTGAGCGGAGTGATGGTGGCTTCCGAGCCCCCCGCCAGCATGGCGACGGCATCACCGCGTTTGATGATCTCCGCCGCTTCGCCGATGCCGTGAGCGCTCGACGCGCAGGCGCTGACGATGGCGTAGTTTGGCCCGCCGGCGCGCGTGTGGATGGCGACAATGCCCGCCGCCATGTCGGCGATCATCATCGGCACCGTGAATGGGCTGATTCGTTTCGGCCCGCGCTCCATCAGCGCGGTGTGGCTCTTCTCGATCTCCTCCATACCCCCGATGCCGGAGCTGACGATGACCCCCACATCGTCGGGACCCATCTCTCCTGGGTCGAGGTTCGCGTGGGCCAGCGCCTGCTTGGACGCAGCGAGCGCGAACTGGCAGTAGCGCCCGATGTGGCGCGCGGTCTTGCGGTCCATGTAATCCTCGGGGTTGAAGCCATGGATCTCGCCCGCGATCTTGGTGTCGAAGTTGGTCGTGTCGAAGCGCGTGATGCGGCCGATGCCGGAGACGCCCTCGACCATGTTCGACCAGACGGTCTCGAGGTCGTTGCCGATCGGGGTGATGAAGCCCATGCCGGTCACAGCCACACGGGCGCCGTTGGATTGGCGATCAGTCATGGCTCAAGGATAGGGACGCGGCGGCCAACCGACACGCGCACGAGGTGGTAAAAGATTGGCCCTGGTTTGGACACAAGGTCCAAATCAATTACAGCATCTTTTGCAAATCAAGCGCTAGCTGGAGGCGCAGCCTCGTGGCCGGCACGTCCAGGTCGCCGAGCAGATCCTTCACCTTGGCCAGACGGTAGAGGACGGTATGGCGGTGGAGACCCAGCGCAGTGGCGGCGTCCTTGACCGAGCCTTTTGCAAGGTAGGCCTCCAGCGTCTCCACGAGCTGAGCACGGTTGCGCAGCTTCGGATCCATCAAGCGCCCCAGGCTGTTGGCCACGAACCGCTCGGCGAGTCGCGGGTTCTGAGCCAGCACCAGGTGCGGGATGACTTCGTCGTGACCGTGCACCACGGACTCCGGGTGAAGCCTGCGACCCGCCTCGATCGCCTGCTGGGCCTCGAGGTACGACCTTGAGATGCCGTGGAGGCCGGGGTGATAGCCACCAATCCCGGCCCTGACCCGCGCGCGGAGCTGGCCCGAGCGCAGCGCGGCCTCGTCCTGGAGCTTGACGACGAGCTGGCGCGCCTTTTCGGTGTCGGCGATCGAGTCGGCGGGCCACAGGATGACCAGCGTGCTCGGGTCTGTCGCGTGGACGAGGGCACCGCGAGGGGCGTCGAGCGTGGCGGCGACCTCCGCGAGCGCCTGCCCACCGCGCTCGCCGTCGCGATTGCCGAGGACGAGCTTGCACACGACCGCGACGTAGCCCGTCGCGGCGAGCGGCGTGTTGAGGGCGAGGGCCTGTCTTTGCAGCTCCAGCTCCGACTCGAAGTTGTCGCTGATCAGGGCGTGAAAGAGTCGGGCGTGCGCGCGCGTGCCGCGCTGCATGTGCTGCTCGCGCGCGTGGAGGTATGTCTTGGTGACCTCGGCCGCGACCTGGTCGAGCGCGGCAAAGACGTAGTTGGCGACGAGCATGATGGCTTCTGGCGTGGCTTCGGGATGGCCGCGCCACGCGCGGAGGATCTCGTCCCACGCGACTCGCGCCGCAATCCGATATGCGGCGAGAATCGGTTCCACCGACTGGCTGCTTCTCGCCTGAAGGATGCCGAGCTGAGCCACCCGTCGCAGCTCTTCTTGAGTCGCGGGCCGCGCCTCTTTCGCGGTGGCGAGGAACAGGTCGAGGCCCGCCTCACACGCACGAACGATCGCATCTCTCTGGGGTGGGACGCCGGTCGAGGCATCCCAGCGCACGAGGGTCACGATCGCCCGCGCCATGTGCCGCGCCATGCCTGCATGCCTTCGCTCGAGCTCGTCGATCAGGTTTTGAGGAAGCGTCGCTGCGACTCGGGTCGTCTTGGACTTGGCGGCCAGCTTTGCCACGGGCTGACTATACGTAGGGGCGGGCGGGTTTGGACACCGCGTCGACCGCGTGTTAAGAAGCTATTGGCGCTTTCGCCGCCCGCCGGTATTCTGTCGCCGCCCGCACCTGGCCCCCCTGGGTGGGTGGTTATGGGGTGGGTGGGAGAGATGGCTAGCTGTGCTTCTTGACGAAGTCCAACATGCGGCGCCACGCGAGGTCGCTCGCGTCCTTCCACTGCTCCTGCGTGCGGTCGAAGAAGCTGTGCGGCGCACCTTCGTAAATGTGCTGCTCGTGCGGCACACCCGCCGCGGTCAGCTCGCGATCGAACTCCCGCGACTGATCCGGCGAGGTCGCGCCGTCCGCCCCGGCGACCATGATCTGCAGCGGCGCCTTCATCTTCGGGATGAATGGCTCACTGCGCATCGGTCTTCCGTAGAACCCGATGCATCCGCTCAGGTCTGGATGGAAAGCCGCCTGGTTCCATGAGTTCGATCCGCCAAAACAAAATCCGACGGTGAACAGAGACTGGACCGCACCACCGTCTTTCGACCTCAGGTACTCGATGGCCGCCCCGACGTCTGCAGCGATGCTTTCCGGCTTTGTCTCCTGCACATGGGGCATGTTGTCGAACGCGTCGCTGCGATCGGCTGTCTCGGCCGTCCGCGCGAAGTAATCGATCGCGACCGAATCGATGCCGGCTTCGGCAAACCGCCCGGCGAGCTCTTTGAAGAACCTATGCAACCCGCGCACGTCAGGCATCACGATCATCCCCGCCCCGGTTGACTTGGAAGCGCGCGCGAAATAGGCCATCAGCACCGTCCCGTCGGCGGCTGTCAGCGTTATGTCACCGCGGTCCGCGGCGGCGCCGCTGATCGGGGGTAGCGGCGGGTGAGCATCGTCCGAATAGCACATGGTGCGATTGTCGCTTAGTCTGAGAGCACGTGAAACTCGAGAGCCCGGCTTTCACCATGGAAGACGTCCGATCGTTCATGGACACGTACTCCGACCGAGAGCGGCACCTTCTCGCCGACCGCCTTCAAGCCGCATCGGACCGGATCGCGGCGCTCGGGCCACACGTCACGAAGCAGGTCAGCGACGACCGCGAGTGGACGGCCCATGAGCTCCTGGCGCACCTCGCGGTGCTCTCCAAGTTCTATGGCGTGATGGTGCACAGAGTCGCGTCGGGCAAGCTCCCTGACTTCGACCTTCTTCAGGCGGTCAACATGCGCGATGCAGCCGGCCAGGAGATGTCGCAGCGCGAGCCGGCCGAGCTGATTCAGCTGATGCTGGTCGACCACGCGCGGACCATCAACGCGCTGCGTACTGCCGACGTGGCGTCGCTGCGCCGGTCAGCCCGGGTCGACGACGAGACGAACATGACCGCGGAGGAGATCGCCCGCGGACCTCTCATCAGTCATCTCGAGATGCACATCGATCAGCTGGAGAAGATGCTTGGCTGCTAGCCGCTGACCTGAACGTAACCCAGCCTGCGCAGCTCGCGCCGGATCGTCTCCGCGGCCTCGTCCAGCATCTTCGGATCTGGGTTCGGGTCCTGGTTGCCGAAGTCGAGGTCGTGCAAGCCTCGAATCGGCACTACGTGGAAATGGCAGTGGGGCACCTCCAGCCCTGCGAGCATCACACCGATCCTGTCGGGTTTGAAGCCAGCCATCTGTGCCCGGCCGATCGCCTGGGCGGTCTCGGCCAGGTGGCACAGCATCGAAGGGTCCAGGTCGATCCAGTGGTCGACCTCCCGGCGCGGCACGACCAACGCATGGCCGGGTCGCAGCGGCCGATTGGAGAGGAAAACAACGCATTGTTCGTCCTTCCACAGAAAGCGGGCGGGCAGCCGGCCTTCGATGATCTGGGTGAAGATCGTCGGCACGCGGAAAAGCCTAGCCTGTACCCGTGCCCGAGCCCGCGGTGCAGCTGATCAACGCCTCCAAGCACTACGGCGAGGTGCGGGCCCTGGAAGACGTGAGCCTGAACATCGACCCGGGCGAGGTCGTCGCGATGCTGGGCCCCAACGGCGCCGGCAAGACGACTTCGATCAGTCTCATGCTGGGCCTGCGCAACCCGACTTCCGGCAAGGCGCGCCTGTTCGGCCTAGACCCCAAAGACCGAAGAGCGCGCAGCCGGATCGGTGTGATGCTGCAGGAGTCCGGCGTGCCAGGCGTGCTTCGGGTGGAAGAGATCGTCGACCTGTTTCGCTCGTACTATCCGGCGCCGCTGCCGCGCGACGAGGCGATCAAGATGGCCGGCCTCGAGGCAAAGGCTCGCAGCCAGGTCAAAGACCTGTCTGGTGGCCAGCACCAGAGGTTATATCTCGCGCTCGCGCTGTGCGGCAACCCTGATGCGCTGTTTCTCGACGAGCCTACGGTCGGCATGGATGTCGAGGGGCGCCGACTTTTCTTGCAGGAGATCGCGGAACTGGCGGCCAGAGGCCGCACCGTGATCCTGACCACCCACTACCTCGAGGAGGCCGACCAGCTCGCGCGCCGAATCATCGTGATCAACCACGGACGCGTGATCGCCGACGCATCGCCGGCGGCGATCAAGGCCCATGTGGCCGGCAAGCGAGTGACGTTCTCAACCTCGAGCCAGCCGAACGACGGTATGTTCGCCGGCCTGCCTCTCAACTCAAAACAGGTCGAAGACCATCGGGTGCGCCTCCTGACGAGCGAACCGGAGAACGTGCTGCGCGAGCTCTTCCGGCGCGGCGTGGAGATCAATGACCTGGAGGTGGCGGGCGCCGACCTCGAGGAGGCTTTCGTCGCCATGACCCACCGAGACGCCGGGGCGTGAGCGCGGTCGCCGTCCGCGGCGCGACTGCGCCCTTGCTGCCGATACTCGGCCGCCAGGCGTACGCAGAGTTCATCAAACTCTTGCGGATCCCGGCTTTCAGCGTGACGAGCATCGTCCTGCCAGCGATGTTCTATGCGTTCATCGGCCTCGGCCAGGCCAGATCTCCTCTCTTCCCTGGGTCGCACGTGACCTTCGGTCAGTACTTCCTCGCCTCGATGGCGCTGTATGGAGTGGCCAACGTCATGGTGCTGGGCTTCGGCATCTCACTCGCCAACGAGCGGGGCCAGAAGCAGGACCTGCTCATGAAAGCCACGCCGCTGCCCGCGCCGGTGTACTTCATCGCCAAGGCGGTGTCTGCCCTCGTCATCGCATTCATCTCGATCCTGGCGCTCAGCCTCTTCGCGGCGATCGCGGCCGGGGTGAGCCTGGACACGTCGCAGTGGCTGAACCTCTTTCTGCGCGCGATGCTGTGCTCGGTTCCGTTCATCGGACTCGGCTTCGCACTGGGCTATCTCGCCGGTCCCAACTCAGCGCCGGCGGTGACCAACCTCATCTACCTGCCGACGGCGTTCGCGTCCGGTCTGTTTTTTCCGCTCAACTTTCTGCCGGAGTTTCTGCGCCAGATCGCCCCGTACCTGCCTCTCTACCGGGCTGCGCACCTCGTGTGGAACACGGTTGGCGTCCCGTATGACGACATCCGCGACGACTGGCTTTACCTCGCCGCGTACGGAGTCGCCTTCTTCCTCATCGCGCTGTGGGCCTACAGGCGTGACCAGGGCAAGAAGTTCAACTAGGCCAGAACGTCTCGGTCAGCTCGTATCCGAAACATTCGCGGTGGCGGGTACTGAACTCCTCGGGCGTGTAAGTGTGCTCGATGGTTCCGACCTGCTCCACCGCATACGTGGCGGCCAGTGACGCCACCCGGCCCGCCGCATGCAGATCCAGGCCGCGCAGCAGTCCCGCGACCAGGCCGGAGCGATACGCGTCGCCCGCGCCGGTTGGATCGGCTTCACGAACCGCTGCCGCGGACGGGACCTCGACCGAACCTTCACGCGTCGCGATGCGTGACCCGTTCCGACCGAGCGTGGTGACCACCATTTCCGCCAGGTCGAGCAATCCATCCAGGTCGCGACCGGTGCGCTCCTGGATCAGCTCGAGCTCGTAATCGTTGCCGATTACAATCCACGATCCATCGATGCCGTCGGTCACGTCGTCGCCGCTCATCATCGGCAGCTGGTGCGCCGGGTCGAAGACAAACGGCACCCCGCGATCACGACACTCCGCCACGAGCCTCTTCATGGCTCGCGGGTCGTTGGGCCCGACGATCACCGCGTCGGGATTAGGCGGCCCGTCGTCGAGGCCAAGCATGTCCGCCCGCCACATCGCGCCGCCGTAGTAACCCGTCAGCTGGTTGTCGTCGAGGTCGGTGGTGGTGAAGCCGGTCGCGCTCAGCTCGCCGTCGAGAAGGCGCAGACCGCGGCAGTCGACGCCCCGGGCCACGAGCCAGTCGCGATACTCGGCCGCGTCCTGGCCGGCGGTGGCCAGAACGGCGGACGGATGGCCGAGCAGGGCCAGGTTGTAGGCATAGTTGCCGGCGACGCCGCCCCTCCGCTTCTGCAGGTCGTCGACGAGGAAGCTCAGGTTCAGGATGTGCGTCTTGTCGAGAAGGATGTGGTCCTTGAATCGGCCCTTGAACGTGAGTATGTAGTCGTATGCGATGGAACCCGTGCAGAGAACCACGGGCGAAGGCTACCCGAAAAAAAGAGGCGCCCCGCTCTGCGGCGCCTCCTACGCCGAGACGGTTACGCAGCTCGCCCGCGGGCGGTCCGGCGAGCCGGCCGGGCCGGTGCTTTGGAGCCCTGAGTCGGCTCACTCGCCTGCTCCAGCCGGGTCGCAGTGCGGGCAATGGTCTTGAACGACGTGTTGAAGATCCGCAGCGTCCGCTTGGCGACGCCACCGAGCCGGTCCTGGCGCCGCGCCTGCACCTTGACCAGCTGTAGGCCCTTGATCGCCAGCTTCTCCGGCAGCTTGCCGTTGACGTCGAGTCCAAACAAGCTGACCTTGTCCGGGATCAATGCGTTCAGCCGTCGGTTGATCCTGCGCACCACCGGCGCTCCCTTGCGCTCGAAGCTCTTGACCTGCTTGCGCGCCGACCGGATGGGGTCGGACGCCACCTCGGCCGCGCTCTTCACGGCTCCGACCGCTACTTCCTCCACCGCAGTCGCGGTGTCCACAAACTCAGTGCTCACTTTCTGACCTCCACGAGATTTCGTGACGCAGTATAACGCACTGCGTCAATCCGTGTCAACCGGTGGGTTCAAGCTCTGGATGAGAGCCGCGGCGCGGGGCCCGAAGACGTCGTAGTGAGCCACGTTGCGCCGCTTCTCGGGCTGGATCCATTCAGGTCGCAAGCCATGCAGCCGGCCCCATTCCTCGAGCAGAGGGCGCAGGCCGATCACGTGCAGAAACGGCTTCTCCCGACGCATGCCGCGAATCGTGGAGCCGTGATACGAATCGAAGTTGCGGTGCACGGCGATGCCCCCTGCCTCGGCGAAGGCGATCGCCTCTTTGATCTGGCGCCGCTCAAAGTACTTTTCGCGCATCGGGACAGATAGGACGGTAAGCGCACAGCGAGCACGGCCGCTGCGCGTGCTCTGGGCGGAGACGAAAGTCTCCTGCCGCGATTCGCTCCGATGCCGCCCGGAGCCGGGCCTCGACCATTGGGTCGTCGGCCGATATCTCGTGCTGCTCACCTCGCCTCATGTCGAAAAGAATCAGCCCGGGATCGCGACCGCCTGGCAGCAAGCCACGGTGTGCAGCCAGGCCGTAGATGCGCAACTGAAGGGCGTAAGCCTCCATGAGCGCGACATCCAGCGTCGCGTTTGTCTTGAAGTCGATGACCACGGTCCGGCTGTCGATCTCACAAACTCGGTCGACGAGCCCGCGCACGCGCGCCCCGCCGACGACCATGTTGAATCCGGCCTCAACCGCCAGCGTCCTGGCGCGCGCGAGTGGATCGGCGAGATATCGCTCGAGCATCTCGCGGCCTGGCTCCGGTCCTCGATACCGCTCGAGCAGGTTTCCACCCGTGGTGTGCCAGGCGGCCAGCGCCTCGTGGACAGCGGCTCCGAGCTCGGTGGAGCCAACCGCGCGCACCTGGCGCGGCTGCAGGTCATCGGGCGGAGCAGGCACGCCCCAGACCTGCGCGAAGCGGTAGCGGACCGGGCATACCTCGAAGTCGTGCAGCTGCGAGAAGCTGAGCTCGACGGTCGACTCAACCGCTGACTGCGCGGAGGGTGCCGCGGGCTGGATCCGCTCCAGGCGGTCGAGCACCGCCTGCACCACCGAAGGGTCGTCGCGAACCTGGCCGTTGGACACCCGCGGAACCGGCAGCTCCAACTGCTCGGCCTCCACCACGGATGCCGCCTCTGGATGCGCGAGCGCCCAGCTCAGGATCTCAGCAAAGTGGTCGTGCTCCTCGAGGCCGTTAGCGCCGACCTCGTCCGGTGAGGGTTCCTCTCGCGTCGCGGTGACGTATAACGCGTCTTTCGCACGGGTCAGGCCGACGTAGACGATGCGCCGCCGTTCTCCGATGGCCAGCTTGACCGCCGGCGCGCCCGGCGAGGTTTCGACGTACCGAGGATGCTTCTCGCCGCGCCAGCTCTTCATCACGAAGCCGAAGTTGTCGGGATCGAAGAAGAGTCGTTCCGTGTCGCGCGGCCGCGGCGGTCGCAGATTGACCAGGAAAACAACGGGGAACTCGAGGCCCTTGGCGGCGTGAATCGTGAGCAGAGACACCGCCTCCGCGCCCTCGGCCTCCTCCGCCGCTTCCCCGACCGGCAGCTCGGCGTCGATGACCTGGTCGAGGTGGCGCACGAAGTCGCCGACGCCGGCGAGCGCGAGGTCGCGCTCGAAGCGCCCGGCGAGCTGGTACACCTTGCGCAGGTTGAGCAGGGCACGCGGACTGCCGTCGCGCTGCGCGCGCAGCTCGGCCCAACGCAGGTAGCCGCTCTCCTCGAGTAGGCGGTTCAGGATGTCGGCCACGGTGAGCGCGTCGCGCAGGACGCCGATCCGATCGGTGAGCTCGACCAGCCGCACGGCCTGCTCCGCAACCTTCGGCTCCATCTCCGGAAATCGCTCGCGTCTCGATTCATCGAAGCAGTCGCGCAGTCGCATGCCCGGCTTGTTGAAACGGCGCGACGCGAGAAGGTACATTCCCCGATCCGCCAATCGCACGATGGGTCCCTGCAGGATGCGCACCAGGGCGCCGTCGTCCATGGGGTTGTCGGTGAGCCGGAGCAGGGCGAGGACGTCCTTGATCTCCTGGCGGTCGAAGAAGCCCGAGCCTCCGCTGGTCACGTACGGGATGCCCTGGCGGCGCAGCTCGTCTTCAAATTCGCGCGGAAGCATGCGCACGGAGTGCGACAGGACCGCGATGTCGCGGAAAGCGCGGCCGGTCACATGCAGCCGCCGGATCGTCTCCGCGACCGACCGAGCCTCGGTTCGCGAATCGGGCGCCATCATCACACTGACCGACCACGGCATAGCGCCCCGCATGGCCACCAGCTCCGGCTCGGCTGCAAAGTCAGGATCAAGGCGGATGAAGTCCGTGGCGCAGTCGAGGATCCCCTGGTACGAGCGCCGGTTGCGGGTCAGCGGCAGGCGGCGACCTGGGTACCGGGTCCGGATGTTGTCGATCTCCGCGTCGCGCCAGCCGTAGATCGACTGCTTCGCGTCACCGACGACGGTGACGTTGCCGAAACCCTCGGCCGCGGCGAGGCGGACGAAGTCGAGCTGAATGCGATTTGTGTCCTGGAACTCATCGACGATCAGGTAGCGAAATCGCTCCTCGACCCGCCGGCGAAACTCAGGCACGCGCTCGAGCGCGTCGATCACCTCGAGCAGCAGGTCATCGAAGTCGCGCAGCCCCTGCTCATGCAGCGCGTCCTCGTATGCGCGATAGATGGTGAAGAGGACCTCGATCGCTTCGAGCTCGGCGCGAGCGGGATCTGGCCCGCCCGACCCGTTCGAGGCGGGAAGCCCGCCCCAGTGCTCAGCATGAAGGTCGACGGCCCGGTGGTGGAATCGCTCGGGGCCGATGCCTCGACCCTTCAGCTTCAGCAGAAAGCGAAGTCCTGAGCGCAGCAGATCGTCTAGGTCGTCGACGGAGAGAGCGGTGAAGGAATCAGGGTCAAACGGCGCGGTCGCGCCGCTGCGCAGCTTCGCCATCAGCTCCTGCTCGAAAAGGCGCTGGCCTGTCTCGTCGAGGACCCGCACTTCACGCGGCGCGCCGACCATGTACGCGAACTCATCAAGCAATCGAGCACAGACCGAGTGGAACGTGCCGATCCACGCGCCGTCCAGAGCAGTGGCGCCGAGGTCGGGTCTCCGCGCCGACAGCTCGTTGGTGATGCGCACGCGCAGCTCTTCGGCGGCGCGGTCGCTGAACGTGACCGTCAGGATCCGGTCCGGGGCGACACCCTGATCGACGAGCCAGCAGTAACGCTCGGTGGCGGTGAAGGTCTTGCCGGTGCCGGGCCCGGCGGCGATGAGGAACGCTCCTGTCGGACCGGCGTGCGCCGCCGCGGCCTGCTCGGCGGAAAGCACCGGACCGCCGACGCGAGTCGCACTCATTCGGGCGGCGCACCTCCGTATGGGCATACCGCCGCGTGTGGGCAGTTGCCGAAGCGCGTCACACACGTGCCCGCGATCTCGCGTGGCGCCGGCTCGAAGTGCCCGCCTTTGATGCGCTCGATCGCCGTCACGACCACCTCGCGGCTGCGCTGCAGGTCCTCCTCGGTCAGCGCCTTCTCGCGATATTCCTTCAGCCCTGCCGGCCGGCCCACGCTGAAGACGTCCTGCCGCATGCCGCCCCACACCCAGTCCTTCGGGTACCACAGGGACAGGAACCGAGGCTGGAATCCCAGCGGATTGCCCTCCTCGTCCAGGCCCTCTTTGCAGGCAAGGTAGTAGAGCGCGAGCTGAACATCATGTAGCTCAGGTCCGAAGTACATGTCGTAAGCGATGCGCATCGCCTTGCCCGAGCCCGTCTTGTAGTCGACCACCTCGACCTCGCCGTCGCCGACATCGTTGACGCGGTCAATCTTGCCCACGACCTCAGAGCCGTCGACCTGGAGGCGAAACCGCTTCTCGACTGCCAGCGTGCCGAGGCGGCGGATGAACTGGAGGCCGGTGATGGAACGGATGTAGTTGCCGAGCAGCGAACGCACCTGCTTCTCTTCGCGCTTGCGGTCGAGCACGCCCTCCATGCGCGAGAGGTAGCCGTCGAGATGTCGCTGCAGCGCCGCTTCGAACCACTCGCGCTGCTGCTCCGCTCCGAGTGGGCGCCATTCGGTCTCCTGTTCGTGAAAGTCCTGCAGCACCTCGTGCAGGAATCCGCCGCGCTCCATCGCCACCGAGCGGGGCTCTTCGACCAGACCGGGATGGTGGTTATACCAGTAGAGGCGAGGACACTTCAGGTAGTCGTTCAGAGTCGTCGGACTGAAGTGGTCAATGATCACCGAATCCGGGTTGCGGCCCTCTCCGTACGGCTCGAAGGGTTCGCCCGAGTCGCGCGCTGTCAGAAATGCCGCGTCGAGTCCGAGCCCCTTCGCCCGGGCGAGGACCGCCTCGTTCAGGGCCGACGGATGCGAGGCGAGCAGGACCTCCGCCTCGCGCGCGAGCAGCACATCAGACGGCTCGAGTTGGGAGGAACCGCGCGTCAGCTCGCGCGTCTCCGCCTGCGGTGCGGCCATTTCGAGAAACACGGAGCGCCCGGCCTGGCGGAGATACGCGTCCGCGTAGGTGATGTAGAGCCTGCGCCTCGCCCGTGTCATGGCGACGAACGCGAGGCGAGCTTCCTCGGCGAGGTGACCGTCCGGATCGGACGGCCATGAAGGCATGAACCCGACTTTGAATCGCTCCAGCCACGCCCGGTCGTCGGCGTCGAGGAGTGGGTGCGGGCGCGCGTCGAGCGGGAACAGCCCATGCGCGAAGCCGGAGCAGAAGACCACCTCGAACTCCAGGCCCTTGGCCTGATGGACCGTCATCACCTGGACCGCGTCCCGCGCGCCCGAGGCCGCCTCGGTGTCGTCCGCGGCTGACGCGAGCAGGCTTTCGAGGGAGACGCTGAGGTCGGCGAGCAGAGGCCTGGTTCCGTCCAGTCTTTCGTCCACGACCTCGATCGACTCCAGGCCCTCGATCGCCCGCCGCAGGTCAGCGAGGGCCTCTGCACGCTGGCCGGACGGTAGGTCGAGGTCGAGCAGGCGCCGCATCGCTCCTCCCTCGATGAGCACCGAGTAGGCTAGGCTCGCCAGAGGCAGCGACGCGGCGCGGCCGAGAAGCTTCTGTCGGACGACCATCGCGCGATGCAGGCTGTCCAGCGCTTCCTCGCCCAGGTAAGCCATGAAGTCTGGCTCGGGACGCAGCTCCGATGGGGCCACTTCGCCCCACGGCAGCGGATACCGGTCGGGTTCGCGCGCCGCCAGCGCATACATGACGCGGTCCACGACCTTCTTCAGCGGCCGACCCCGCTCGATCGCGAAGGCGCGAAGCCTGCTGACCGTATGGGCGCCGACACCGCCGAGGCTCGACGCGAGCGCTCTCTCGAACGCGTCGGCGTCATCGGGATTGCGCAACGACTCGAGGTATCCGATCAGGAAGCGGACGACTTCGTTGCGCGCTGTCGTCCCCCAGCCGCGCACCTCATAAGGAAGACCGAGCGCGCGCAATGCCTCTTCGAACGGTGCGCTCAGCGCGGTCGTGCTCCGCAGAACGATGGCGAAATCGCGAAGGCGCAGCTCCGGCCATTCGGTCTGCAGCCGCTTGATCTCGCGGGCGCAGAAAAACGCTTCGTCGACGGGGTCTGCTTCTCGCGCGACGACGACAGGGGGTTTCGCGTCCGAGCCCTCGGCTCGCAGGGTCCTGGGCATGCGTTCCGGCTGCGTGGCGGCCAGCAGGCGCTCCCCCGCGTCGAGCGCCTGCTGCGAGGACCTCCGGCACGCGTCGAGCTGCACGGTCGCCGCGCCATACGCGGCCGCGAAGTCATGGCTGAGCAGACGCGGCACGGTGCCGCGAAAACCGTAGATCGATTGATCGGGATCGCCGACCACGACCAAGTTCGGCCTCGTGGACGGCGGCGCGATGAGGCGCAGAAGCTCGAACTGCGCCGGGTCGACGTCCTGAAACTCATCGACCAGGACGAGGCGGAACTTCGCGCGCGTGCGCTCGCGCAGAGCGGCGTCCGATTGCAGCAGCTCGATCGCGCCCGAGATCAGGTCGCGAAAGTCGAGTAGGTCCGCGTGCTGCATCCGCTGCTGGTAGGCCTGGTAGACCCCTGCCAGCACCTGCAGCCGCTCGCCGGCGCTGGCCTCGGCGGCAAGCTGCAGCGCCGCCGGATGGACGAGGTTCTGCTTCATCAACGCGACGAAGGCAACAAGGTCGTGCGCGAAGGCGTCGGAGCGTCGAACTCCCTCCAGCGACCCAAGCACACCGCCGTCGAGTGAGGCCAGGACTTTGCGCATCACGATCCATTCCTGGAAGCCGTTCACCAGGACGCGCTCGCCGTCGGGGGCGTGGTCGCGCAGCAGGCGCGAACAGAAGCTGTGGAACGTCGAGATCCACGACTCCCCGTAGTCGTCCCGCAGGCGTTCGTCGATGCGGCCGGCGATCTCGCCCGCGGCCCCGGTCGAAAAGGTCAGGACCAGAATCTGGTCCCGCCCCGCCACTCCCCGCCGAACTGCTTGCTCGTACAGGTCGACTAGCGCGTGCGTCTTCCCCGTGCCCGGTCCGGCCAGCACGCGAAGTGGTCCATCTATTTGATCTAGTTGCAGTTCCAGGATGTCGACGGTTCCGGTCTCCCAGTGGCGGCGGGCGACCTGATTATGCCGGGGCCCGTCGCCTCGAGTCAGCCCAGGCTGTTAACGGCCCGCACGCCCCTCCGAGCACCACCAGCAGTAGTGCGATCTCGAACCATGGCCACCGATTCACGCCTGGAGCGTGACCGGTCTCATACAAGAATGGACTCGCCAGAACCCACACCACGGCTAGGGGAGCACGCCACGCAACCGTAGGACGCGCTTCCCAAACCATGAATCCCGCAGCCGAAAGCAGGCACAGGTCGCTCGTGTGAAGGTATGGCGCCACGAGCAGCGACCCAAGTACGGCGATCGGCAGAAGGAGATCGGTCGAGCCCCGAAGCCGGTTGGCAGTCGCCAGCACACCGACCACGATCACCAGGCGTAGCGCGAGGGCCATCCCGCCCTGCACGCCCAATGCGCCATGCAGCGTGAGATGGTCGCCACTCGGCGGCAGTTGGCTGAGGAGCTGGGAGGCATAGGCAGTCATGGCGTACGGGCCAAGTGTTAGCGCCATGATCACCACGACGGCCGCTGTGGCGCCCAGCCACGCGACAAATGCGCGCTGTCTGCCGGCAACCAGCAGCGCCAACGGCACCAAGAAGGCGGTGTTCGGTTTCAGGACGACTGCCGCCAGAACCAAACCTGCCGCGACGTCACGGTCCTCTCTGAGCAAACGCCACGCGACGACCACAGCGGCGGCGACGAGCGGCACGACTTGGCCGACACGAACCGCGTGCATGACCCAGAAAGGAGACAGGGCTCCGACCACCACAGTCCAGCGACCCAAGCCGCGGCTGGTGCTCGCCCATGCGAACGTTAGTGCCAGGGTCCCGAAAAGGATGGCCGCCCACAACACGAACGCCGCCCAGAACGGCAGGGTCGTGAGCGGAGCCGTAAGCAAGGCGACCGGGGGTGGGCTCAGGTACGGCTGGGACCATAACCCGGGCACCAAATCCTTTTGCTCGATGGCTATGACGTCCTGGTCGTAGAGATGCGACCAGCCGTCGCGTATCCCAATGACAGCGGCAGCGAAATAGGTATGAAAGTCGACGGCGAGCCGCCAATCCTCTCGGTGCAGGGCGTCCAGGCCGAGAGCGCCAGCTACAAACGCGAAAGCGAAGCGAAGCCAACCGCGCGCCAGGAACAGGTTTGTGGCCCGGCCAGCGATGGGCGCGCCGCGATCTCCAGCCAATACTCTCCCCTTTCAAGCCGCCGAAGCGGCTGAAGCAGACGTATTTTCCCAGAGGACGAATTACGCCCGCAGAGGGGTTAGAGGGGTAGCTTAGGCGTGGGGATCGGCAGAGCCGGCACGCTGACGGGCAGGTTGACCGGGGGCAGCTGGGCCGTCGGCGCGGCCGGGAGCGTGACCGCCGGCGTCGTAAACCCGCTGCACGTCGTTTCGGCTTCCGACATTTCAGTACTCCGTTGTACTGAAAACTCCGGACGCAGCCAAGTCACGCACTCGTCGTGTCGAATAGACACCTCACATGATCCGTGCTGACGAGGCCCAGCGGAGGACTCCCGTGCGCGTCGTGCTGACGCGGATTCCAGACAGCTGGGCGTGGATGCGGCCAGATCTCCTGCTGCGTTTGGTCCCCTTCACGCTCACCTTCGCGATCGCATTCGCGGTCAGTGGCAGGGCGCCGTGGCTGGGTTTCAACTCTGGAAATGTCGCCGCCCAGCTCGTGTTCGCCGCCATCGCGGCGCCCTCCATATTCGTCGCCGCGGCCGCTGTCCAGCTGTGGCTCAGCCGCCGGCGGGGCGCGCTGAACGTGCCTGCCGGCGCCGACGACGCGTGGTTCCAGGCCGGCTTTTACGCCATCAACGGGCCGATCGAAGAGGCCTTCTTTCGAGGACTGCTGCAGGGCGGGCTGGGCGTGATTTGGGGAGCGCCATTTGCGTTTGCAGTCGCGACCGCCGTGTACGTCCTCTACCACCGGCTCGGTCGCTGGACGTGGTCGGACACGTTTGCCACGGGCCTGGTTGGAGTTCCGCTCGGCCTGGCGTTCTGGCTGCTGCCCGGACCGCCGTCATTGCTTGGCGTCTCCCTTGCGCACATCGCCGCGACGTGCGGTTTCCTCGGACCTGGGCCCTATCTCTTGAAGAAGATGCGCCTCGTCTAGGTGATCCAGCTCGAGCGCCGGCAGCGCGTCATCCTCACCTGGGTCGGGCTCGCCGTCATCGTCACGTACTTCCAGGGCTCGATCTTGGTCATCGCCCTGCCGGCGATCGCGACTGAGTTCCACGCCAACACCCTCGCCCTCTCCCAGCTTGGTTCGGTCCTGGCCGTGGGCGCGGCGGGCGCGCTCCCACTTGCGACCCTCGCCGACCGGTTCGGGCGCCGTCGGCTGATTGCGCTGGGCGTCGGCGGTCTGTCGCTCGCCAACTTCATCAGCGGCTTTGCGCCATCGCTCGCCGTGCTCGCCTTCTTGAAACTCTTCGCGGTCGCCTTCGAGGTCCTCGTCGTCGGTGTGGTCACGGCGCTGATCGTCGAGGAGGCGCCTGCCGAGCGACGTGGCGCGGCGGTAAGCGTGGTGGCCTTGCTGTCGGGCGCCGGCGTCTTCGTCGTCGTGGTCGCGTATCCGCTGCTGGCACCGCATTGGCGGTGGCTCTTTTACGGCTGCGGCAGCGGGCTGCTCCTCACGCCACTGATCTGGTGGCTGCTGCCCGAAAGCAAGGCGTGGCAGCGAGTTCGCGTCAGCGGGTCCGCGTTCCGACTGCTCATGGACGGGCAGTGGCGTCGGCGGGTGTTCGTCCTGGCCGCGACGACCGGCTTGCTGGCGGTGCTGCTCGAACCGGCCGGCCTTTTGTACACGGTGTTCGCGAGCTTCGTCCTCCACTGGTCGACGGTCACTATCAGCATCCTGATCGTGGTCAGCGGGATCGCGGGCGCGTGCTCGTATCTCGCGGGCGGTTACCTGACCGATCGTTTCGGCCGGCGCGGCCCAGCGATCGCGCTCACCATCGCTACGGCCGCCTCCACCAGCCTCACTTTCGCCACCGGGTCGATCGGCTTTTTTGCCGGCAACGTTCTGTGGAGCGCTTTTTCGAGCGCGAACACGCCGGTATTCGGCGCGTGGTCGGGCGAGCTGTTTCCGACCCGCGCCCGAGCCACCGCCGAGGCCGTGCTCGGACTGGCCGGCGCTGTCGGGAGCATCGCCGGGCTGCAGGCCGTGGGACTGCTCTCGGCGTCGGCAGGACTCGGTGGCTCGATCGAGCTTGGAGGCGTCGCCGCGCTGGCCGGGGCGTTCCTGCTGTTGCTTCTGCCCGAGACCAAACAACAGCCGCTGCCCGAGTAAGGTTCGCGACAGCGATGGAGCGGGCGCGGGCAGTCGTCATTGGCGGCGGCATCACTGGCGCCAGCGTTGCGTATCACCTCGCCAAAGCCGGGTGGAGCGACGTCGTGCTGCTCGAGAAGGACGAGCTCACAAGCGGCTCCACATGCCACGCGGCGGGCCTGGTGACCCAGTTCAACCCGTCGCCGACGATGATGCGATTCCGCCGTTACAGCATCGAGCTGTATCAGGACCTGGGCGTCTTTGAGACGGTCGGCAGCCTGCGCTTTGCCTCGAGCAAGGACATGCTCAAAGAGCTGCAGCGCGGCGTGAGCCGCGCCCGCGGAATCGGCCTCGAGGTCGAGCTCGTGTCGGCGGATGAGGCGGCGCGCCTCATGCCGGTGATCAGCCGCGAGTCGCTGTACGGGGCGGTCTGGATACCGGGTGACGGTCATCTCGACCCGCACACCGCGACGCATGCGCTGGCTTCGGGTGCACGCAAACTCGGCGCCCGCATCGAAACGCATCGCCGCGTCACGGGCATCAAGCGATCAATCGATTGGGCGGTCGACACCGTGGAAACAGACGCCGGTCCGATCAGGACCGAGGTGGTCATCATCGCCGGCGGTATCTGGGGACCGCAGATCGCCGCCCTGGCCGGCGCGTTCGTGGTGTCGACGCCCGTCGATCACCAGCACGCGGCTCTACTCGCTGTGCCTGGCCATGAGCTGCCCCGCGACTTGCCCTGCTTCCGCGACCCGGACAACCTCGTTTACGGCAAGGCCGAAGCCGGCGGCATTGTGCTGGGCGGCTACGAGTCGAATCCTGTGGCGCGGTGGATCGACGGAGTGCCGTGGGACCACGCCGGGACGTCGGTACCGCCGGACCAGGCGAGGTTTGAGCCGCTTCTCGCGGGCGCGGCGCGGCGCATTCCGGTCGTGCACGAGGCGGGGATCGTCAAGCTCGTCTGCCACCCCGACGCCATGACGCCGGACGCCAATCCCCTCGTAGGACCCGTCCCCGGTGTGGGAGGGCTCTACATGGCCGCCGGACTCTCGCTCAACGGATTCGGAGGCGCTGGCGGGATCGGCCGCGCGCTCGCCGAGCTCGTGACGACTGGCGAAAGCGAACTCGACCTGTACGCGTATCGGCCATGGCGATTCGGCGCCGTGCATCGCGATTTTCGTTACGCAGCCGAACTCGCCCGCGAGGCCTACAAGTACTACTACTTCCTGCGTTACCCGTACGACTCCGATGAGTGGGGGCGCCCAAAACGTACGAGCGCGCTGCACACCCGCATGCAGGACCTGGGCGCTGTCTTCGGCGTCAAGCACGGCTGGGAGCGCCCCGACTACTTCGAGCCTGGGCGACAGTGGCGCCGCGCCGGAGCCGACCAGCGAGGGTTTGGATTCACGCGACCGCCGTACTTCGATGTCCTCGCCGAAGAGCATCGAGCCTTTCGCGAGCGGGTGGGCATCATCGACATGAGCTCGTTCGGGAAGATCGATGTCCGCGGACCCGATGCGCTGATCCACCTGGAACGCCTGTGCGGCAACCTGATCGACCGAGCGCCCGGGACGGTCGTCTACACCCAGCTGCTCGAGAAAAACGGCGGCATCGCCGGAGATGTGACCGTCACTCGATTATCACGCGATCATTTCCGCGTCGTCACGGGGGCGGGTTACCTGAACAGCGATCTCGGGTGGCTGCTGCTGCACGTCGACGGGGAGCATCCAGAGGTCGCGATTCGAGATGTCTCCGACGAGCTGGCAGTGATCGGCATGTGGGGACCCGACGCGCGACGGGTGCTCGAGCGAGTCACCAACGGCGACGTTTCCGAGCAGGCCTTTCCTTTCATGACCGCGCGTCGCATCCGCATCAAGGACACCTTCGCCTTCGCCCAGCGCGTGACGTATGTCGGCGAGCTTGGTTGGGAGCTCTACGCGGACCCGCAGTGGGCCGGACAGCTTTGGGACACCTTGATGGACGCTGGGCGTGAATTTCGAATCAGGCCCGGCGGCTACCGAGTCCTCGACTCGCTGCGCATGGAGAAGGGATACCGCTATTACGGGACCGACATGGGGCTGCTCGACAATCCGTACGAGGCCGGCCTGGGCTTCTGCGTGCACGCCGAAAAGTGGCCCCACGTCAACCGCCAGATCACGCGAAGGCTGCGCACGCTCGCCGTCGGTGCCGAGGAGTACGTGCCGATCTATGGTGGGGAGGCGGTGCTGACCGAAGGCCGCGTCGCCGGCCGCCTGCGCAGCTGCGCCTACGGCTTCACCGTGAAGAAAAACCTCGCCTACTCATACCTGCCCGTCGAGCTGAAGCCGGGCGCGAACCTCGAAGTCGAGGTGTTCGGCAACCTGGTGCCCGCGGTCGTCTTGCGAGACAGGGTTCTTGAACCGCAACCTGCCAGCTGACGAAGCGGCCGCTCGGGTCGCGTTGTGGAAGGGTGAACAGGTAGAGATCTCGCCCCTGTCTGGCGGGCTGACGAACGAGAACTACCTGGTCGAGTCTGGCGGCAAGAGGTACGTCATGAGGTTGCCGGGCCGATCGACCGAGCTGTTGTCCATCGATCGGGAGAACGAGATCCACAACACGAAGGCCGCGGCGGAGACGGGAATCGGACCGCGGGTCCTGGAGCACGTGCCGGGCGTCGACGTCATGGTGCTCGAGTTCATCCCCGGCCCAACCATGTCAGCCAGGTTGCTGCAGTCACCGCGGATGGCGGCGCGGATGGCGCAGTCTTTCCATCGCCTTCACAGCTCACCCCGCTTCCTGCGCGACTTCAACATGTTCCGGCTCGTCGAGTACTACATCGGCATCGTCGACGAACACCAGGTCACGATTCCCGACGACTACCGCCACTGGCTGCCTACCGTCAATCGCATCGAGCGTGCGGTCAAAGTGGCCGCGCTGCGGCCGGTGCCCTGTCACAACGATCTCCTGTGCGAGAACTTCATCGACGACGGATCGGCGTTGCGCATCGTCGATTACGAGCTCAGCGGCAACAACGATCCGTGCTTCGACTTGGGCAACACGGCTCAGGAGGCCGATTTTGGCCCGGATCTCCGGGCAGCGCTCTGTGAGTCGTACTTCGGGCGAGTCAATCCCCAGCAGCTGGCGAGAATGAACCTCTTCGCGCTCATGTCCGACGTGGGCTGGACGCTGTGGGGCGCCATCCAGGCCAGGATCTCGGCCGTCGACTTCGACTTCCAGAGCTACTACACCGGCCGGTGGAAGCGGGCGCTCGAGGTGCTGCGCTCAGACCGTCTGGAGGCGTGGATGGAGGCCGCCCAAGCGCCCGATTGACGGGGCCCACGGGTGGTGCTACGTTCACCGCCGGTATATCGGTCGCATATCGCCGGTCCTTGAAGGTAGGGGAAAGATTGGCGGTCGCCGAAACCGTGGCAGTGCGCTCGCAGAGCGAGGTTGCGTACAAGCGCATCCTGGAGCGGATCGTGAGCCTGGACATGCCGCCCGGCTCGGTGGTCAACGAAGCCCGTCTGCGTGATGACTTGAAGATCGGCCGGACCCCGATTCGGGAGGCCCTGCAGCGGCTCGCCCGGGAGAACCTGGTCCGCTCGGTGCCCCACCGCGGCACCTTCGTCACCGACGTCAACATCACCGACCTGGCCCGCATCACCGAGGTCCGCGTGGTCCTGGAGGCGCACGCCGCTCGGCTCGCCGCCGACAAGCTGACCTCTACGGACCGGGAGTCGGTCGAGGAGCTCGTCGAGCTGCTGCAGCGAAGCAACATCACCGACCAGCGCGACCTGATGCAGCTGGACCAGCGGATCCACCGCCTGGTCTACCGATGCGCTCACAACCCGTTCCTCGAGGCGACTCTGGAGCGCTACTTCAACCTGAGCCTGCGCCTCTGGTACCTGGTCCTCGACCGCGACGTCCGCCTTCGCGAAGCGGTCGACGAGCATGTCGAGCTCTTGAAGGCGATCCTCGCCTCCGACGGCGACCTCGCGGAGACGATCATGCGCCGGCACGTCATTGGGTTCGAGCGCGAGATCCGAAAAGTGCTCGTGGAGAGGTAGATGCCAAAGATCTTTTTCGCGACCGACCTGCATGGCTCCGAGGTTTGCTGGAAGAAGTTCCTAAACGCCGCCAAGTTCTACGGCGTCGACGTGCTGATCTGCGGCGGCGACATGACGGGCAAGGCGATCGTGCCGATCGTCGCCGAGGACGGGCACTACTCGTTCGCGCTCGGCGGCGAGCAGCAGGCCGTGACCGCCGACCATGTCCCCGAAGTCGAGGCCAACATCCGGCGCAAGGGCTACTACCCGCTGCAGATGAGCGTGGAGCGACTTCGCGAGCTCGACCAGGACCCGGGGAAGCGAGCCGCCTGCTTCCAGGAGGTGATGCTCGAAGGCGTCGACCGCTGGATGAACATGGCCGCGGAAAAGCTTCGCGGCTCGGGCATCCGGTGCTTCGTGTGCCCGGGCAACGACGACGAGATGGAGGTCGACGACGTGGTCAGGCGCGCGGAGCTGGTCGAGCTCGGCGAGGGCCGCATGGTCGACATCGAAGGGTTCTCGATGATCTCGACCGGCTGGTCGAACCCGACGCCGTGGAAGACCCACCGTGAAGACTCGGAGGAAAAGCTCGCCGAGCGCATCGAGGCGATGGCCTCACAGGTGCCGGATCCCTCGCGTGCGATCTTCAACCTCCACTGTCCACCGTACAAGTCCGGTCTCGACGAGGCGCCCGCCATCGACGCCGACCTGAGGCTGCTGCACGGAGGACGCGCGCTCCGTCCGGTCGGTTCGACCGCGGTGCGCGAGGCAATCGAACGACATCAACCGCTGCTCTCGTTGCACGGCCACATCCACGAGAGCAAAGGTGCCATCAAGATCGGCAAGACACTGTCCATCAACCCTGGGAGTGCGTACGAGGAGGGAATGCTTATGGGGGCTCTCGTCCAGCTTGATGCCAGGAAGGGCATCAAAAGCTATCAGCTGGTCAACGGATAAGGAGGTAAGGAGAAGCACATATGGCTGACACGACGATGGGAACGGCGGCGGCGAGGCCCGCGCTGTTCTTACGCAATGCGACCGGGCTCGTCAAGGCCTGGTCGACGTTCGATGCGTTCGTTTATTCGTTCTGGTCGGTGAACCTGATCACCCTTGGCCTGTACGGCATGTCGTTCGTGTACACGGTGCCGGACGGACAGGCCCTGGCCGGAATCCTGCTCTTTGGCCTGCTGACCACGTTCCTTGTCGTCACCTACGCGATGTTGGTAAGCGTCATGCCGCGGACGGGAGGCGACTACGCGTGGCAGAGCCGGGTCCTCGGTGGTGGGCTTGGATTCGTGCTCTCCATCACCGGGTGGTGGTTCACGCTCTTTCTCTGGGCGCCGATCTACGCCAACATCCTGGTCGTCCAGTTCTTCTCGCCTTTGGCTTACACGCTCGGCTGGACCAGCGTGGCCACGTTCTTCACCAGCCAGACCGGAATCTTCGTTTCGTGCTTGATCGTGCTCGCGTTCGTCAGCGTGGTGGTCACGATGGGCATGGAGACCTACGCGCGGATCCAGAAGGTCTGCTTCTGGATCGGGCTGGCGGGGCTGGTCGTGGTGTGCGGCCTGCTCCTTGCCGCAAGCCCGCAGGACTTCCAGAACGCATTCAACAGGGAGGCGACGAGCCTTTTCGGCGCTTCGGCCAACGCCTACCAAGGGACTATCGACGCCGCCAGCAAGACATTCAGCGGCGCGAGCTTCAGCACGTTCGGGTTGACCCCCATCCTTCTCCTCCTCCCGTGGCTGGCCTTCTACCTGCTCTGGCCGAACTGGGGCGCGACCCTCTACGGGGAGGTACGCGGCGCGAAGGACATCCGCAAGCCGTTCTGGAGCATGTTCTGGGGCCTGTGGGTGACGGTTGCCCTCGTCGCGCTGGTCGTTCTGCTCATGGTCAAGACCATGGGCTGGAACTTCTATCAGTCGGCCAACGCCGCCTACTGGAACAATCTGTACGCGGTCCAGGGTGCGGTCGCACCGCCGGTCCCGATCTGGCCCTACCCCGTAATGTTCGCCGGCTGGCTGGTCGACAGCCACCTGTTCCAGGCGGTGCTCATCCTCGTCATGGGCCTGTGGTTCTTCGGTTGGGCCGGCACTCTCTTCCTGTCGTCGACCCGGGTCATCTTTGCGGCGGCGTTTGACCGGGTTCTGCCGTCATGGGCGGCCAACATCTCATCCAAGCGACGCGTGCCGTACGGCTCGCTGGTCTTGATGATCGTGCCGTCGCTAGTGATCAGCGCCATCTACGCGTATAAGCCGGACTTCACCAGCGTCTTCCTGGACGCAACCGCAGTCCTTGCCCTCACGTTCTTCGCGACGACCGTCGCCGCGATCATCCTGCCCTGGCGCCGCAAGGACCTGTATCAGGCTTCGCCAATCGCCAGCTGGAAGGTCGCTGGGGTGCCCGCGATCACCGTCGTTGGCGTGGTCACCGGGCTCTTCCTTCTGTTCATGCTCTATCAGTGGTCGTTCAACGGCGACAACCTGTATGGCACGTCGTTCCAGAAGACACCCAACTCCGTCATCTACTTCGCGGCCACCTACGTCGTCGCAATCATCATCTACGTCGCGGCGCGCGTCGTCCGAAGCCGGCAGGGCATCGACCTGCGCCGGATCCACCACGAGATCCCTGTTGAGTAGAGTTCTCTGGGCCGCCGGGTCAAACCCCGGCGGCCTCTTCTTCTGAAAGATGCTCGAGTACACCCTGCGGACCTACCAGAGCCCGACCCGCCTGGTCCAGCGCCTGGGCGCTATCCAGGAGCTGGGCAACGAAGCTTCGCAGCTCGGCATGCGCAGGCCGCTTTTGGTTACCGACGCCGGGGTGAAGGCCGCCGGGCTTCTGGACACCGCGCTCGAGTCACTCCGTCGCAGCGACGTCGAACCGGTCGTCTTCGACAGGGTGCGCGCCAACCCAGGAGTCGAGCTCATCGACAGCGGCGCCGCCGAATATCACGCGCAGCGCTGCGACGGGCTCGTCGCGATCGGCGGCGGGAGCTCGATGGACACCGCCAAGGGCATTGGCGTGGTGGCCGCGCACGCCGGTGACGGCAGCATCGTCGATTACGAGTGGGGCCACCGCCCGATCCGCTCGCGCATCCCACCGATGATCGCCGTGCCGACCACGGCGGGAACCGGCAGCGAGGTCACGCTGTGGGCCGTCATCACCGACCCAACGCGAAAGATCAAGTTCAACGTCGGCGGCACACCGCACATCGCGTCGTGGGTCGCGGTGATCGACCCGGAGCTGACTGTGAAGCTGCCACCCGCGGTGACCGCCGGCACCGGTATGGACGCGCTGGCCCACGCGGTCGAGTGCTACACGATGAGCTATCACCAGCCGTTCACCGACGCGGTGGCGCTGCTGGCGATGGAGTACATCGCCAAGTATCTGCGCGTGGCTTTCTCGCAGGCGAACAACCTGGAGGCGCGCTACCACATGAGCGCGGCGGCAATGCTGGCGGGCCTTGCGTACGGCACCGACTCTGCCGGCGCCGCGCACGCGATGAGCCAGACCGCGGGCGGCGTGCATGACGCGCCGCACGGCGCGCTCACCGCGCGATTGCTCGGCCCGGTGATGGAGTACAACTACTCGGGCGAACCGGAGCGCTTCGCGCGGATGGCGGCGGCTTTTGGCGTCGACACCCGTGACCTTTCGATGTGGGAGGCGGCCGAGCTGGCTGTCGACTACGTGCACCAGCTGACCGTCGACGTCGAGATCCCGAGCCTCGACGAGCTCGGCTTCAGCGAGGACGAGATCCCGATGCTGGCGGACAAGGCATTCGCCGATCCGCAGACCGTCGGCAACCCCCGCGACGTCGACGCGGCCGCGTATCGAAGCATCTACCAGCGCGCATTCGACCTTGGAAGGAACCACGGGCATGACCACTAACGTCGCCACCCCTGTCAAGAAGATGTTTGTCGACGGCAGGTGGGTCGAGTCGGAGAGCGGCGCCTTCTTCGACGCCGACAGCCCGGCGACCGGCGAGATCATCGCCCAGGTCCCCAAAGGCACACGGGCCGACGCGCAGCGTGCGGTCGAGGCCGCCCACAGGGCCCGCGGCGCGATGGCAAAGCTCAAAGGTTTCGAGCGCTCGAAGCGCCTGCATCGAATCGCCGAGGCGATCGAGAAGCGGAGCGACGAGATCGCGCGCCTGCTCACGCTCGACCAGGGCAAGCCGCTCAAGGCCGAGGCGATGGGCGAGGTTGCCGAGGCTGTCGAGTACTTCCGCATCGCGGCCGAAGACCTGAAGCGGCTCGAGGGCCGCGTCCTTCCATCGGCGAGCCCGAGCAAGCTCGTACTCGCGCGCCACTACCCGCGCGGCGTGTATGGCGTGATCACCCCATGGAACTGGCCGTTGACGATGGCCGCTGAGCTGATCGCTCCGGCTCTCGCCGCAGGCAACGCCGTCGTGTGGACGCCGGCAACCTCGACGAGTGTGATCTCGGTGGCGCTGATGGAGTGCATGGCGGAGGGCGACTTCCCCGCGGGCGCCATCAATCTCGTGACTGGACCGGGGGCCGAGGTGGGCGACGAGGTCGCCGGGCACTCGCTTGTGGACGGGGTCGGCTTTGTGGGCTCGACCGAGACGGGCTCCTCGGTCGCAAGGCGCGCGGCGGGCAAGCACGTAATGCTCGAGCTGGGCGGCAACGGGCCGATGGTCGTGTTCGCCGACGCCGACATCGGCCGCGCGGTGGAGGGCGCGATCGTCGGCTGCTACCTGTGCGCCGGTCAGAGCTGCACCGCGGGCGAGAGGATCCTGGTCGAAGAGCCTGTCCGCGACGAGTTCGTGGCCCGCCTCGCCGATGCCGCGCGCGCGCTGCGGCTGGGCGATCCGTTCGACGACGACACCACGCTCGGCCCGCTCAACAACGAAGGCGTGGCCGCGAAGATGGACGAGCACGTGGCCGACGCCCTCGAGCGCGGCGCGAAGCTGGTGCTTGGCGGCGAGCGCGCGAAGGGCTTCCCGACCCGGCTTTACTACCACGCCACCATCCTCGACGGCGTCGAGCCCGGCATGCGAGTCAGCCGCGAGGAGACGTTCGGACCCATCGCCCCCATCATCAAGTTCCGCTCCGAGAAGCAGGCTCTCGAGCTGGCGAACGACTCACCCTACGGCCTGCTTGGGGCCGTGTACACGAAGGATCTGTCGCGCGCGCTTCGGTTCGCAGACGCGCTCGAGACCGGATGGGTGAACATCAACGAGTCGACCAATTACTGGGAGGCGCACCTTCCGTTCGGCGGCCGCGCGGGCAAGAAGAGCGGGATCGGGCGCGTCGGAGGGCGCTTCGCCCTCGAGCAGATGACGGACCTCAAAACCATCGTCATCGAGATCTCGCCTGAGTGAGCTCGACAACACCCCTCGAGGAAACCATCGCCGAGGCGGAAAGGGTCGCCGAGGAGGCCAGCGCACAGAAGGTCGCGGTCAAGCTTCTCGGCGGCGCCGGCATCCATCTCCACTCGCCGAGCTCGCATCATCCGCCGCTGCGGAGGAAGTATGGCGATCTCGACTACGTAATCGCGAGCAAAGACCGCAAAGCGACGCTGGCGTTCTTCCCCTCCATCGGTTATGAGGCCAACGACCGCTTCAACCTGATGCAGGGCGACCGGCGCCTGTACTTCTTCGACAACAGCAACGGCAAGCAGGTCGACGTCTTCATCGACGTGATCCGGATGTCGCATGTAATCGACTTGCGGGGACGCCTTGGTCACGCCGGGCCATGCGCGAGCCCCTCCGACCTGCTACTCAGCAAGCTGCAGATCTACGAGGTCAATCGCAAAGACCTGGTCGACGTCACGGCGCTGGTGCTCGACCATCCGATCAAGAGCAACGATGACGAGGCCATCGATGCGGCCTACGTCGCGAGGCTCTGCGGCGAGCACTGGGGTCTGTATCGCACCCTGCAGATCAACCTCGAAAAGCTTCGCCACACTGTCGGCGAGCTGGACGTCGACAGGGACACCATCACCTCGCGGGTCGACGAGCTGTGGGACGCGGTCGAGAAGTCGCCGAAGCCTCTGAAGTGGAGGATGCGCGCGCAGGTGGGCGACCGCGTTCGCTGGTACGAGCTGCCCGAAGAGGTCCGCTCGCCGTATCAACCCGAGTGAGCGGATGACCCTGCCGACCCACGCGCGCTGCGTCGTGACCGGATGCGGGATCGTCGGCAACAGCCTCGCCTACCACCTCACGCGTCTTGGCTGGCGCGACGTGGTGCTGCTCGACAAGGGTCCGCTCCCGAATCCCGGCGGCTCGACCGGTCACGCATCCAACTTCATCTACCTGGTCGACCACTCCAAGGAGATGACGGCCCTGACCATGGACAGCGTTCGCCAGTACAGGGAGATGGGCGTCTTCAGCCGGTCGGGTGGCATCGAGGTCGCGCGTACGAAGGAGCGGCTGCAGGAGCTGACCAGGCGCGTGGCGTCCGGCACCTCGTGGGGCATCGAGGGCATGTCGTTGCTGACGCCGGCGCAGGTAAAAGAGCTCGTGCCGTACATCGACGAGAAGGTGATCCTGGGCGGCTTCTACACCGAGGGCGTCGGCGTGGTCGACTCGCTGCGCGCCGGAACGCTGATGCGAGAGAAGGGTCAGGCCGCGGGCGCGCTGCACGTGGCGCCCAAGACGGAAGTGACGGGCATCGACGTCGAGGGCGGACGCGTGCGCCGCGTGCACACGACCGATGGCGACATCGAGACCGATAGCGTGGCCATCACGTGCGGCGTCTGGAGCCCGCGTCTTGCGCGCATGGCGGGCACGCGCATCCCGCTGACGCCGGCTGTGCATCAGATGATCGACATCGGCCCGGTGCCACGCTTCCGCGGCGCGAAGTCCGACATCGAGCATCCGATCGTGCGCGACATGGACACGAACATGTACGAGCGTCAGGCGGGGGGCGACCTGGAGATCGGCTCCTACGCGCACAAACCGATCCTCTATGACCCCGAGGACCTGCCATCTGTCGAGCAAGCAGCGCTGTCGCCAACCGAGTTCCCGTTTACGCAGGCGGACTTCGAGGAGCAGATGCAGCACGCGCTGGAGCTGATGCCGGAGATCGTGGGCGATGAGACCGTCGGCGTGAAATACGCCATCAACGGGATCCTGTCCCTCACGCCGGACGGCATGCCAGTGCTCGGCGAGTCGCCAGAGGTCAGGGGTCTGTGGTCGGCCGCCGCGGTCTGGGTGAAAGAGGGGCCGGGCACCGGCAAGGCCGTCGCCGAATGGATGGTGCACGGCGAATCGGAAATCGATCTTCACTCCTCGGATATCGCCAGGTTCCACGAGCACCAGAGGACACGCGGACACGTGCGCGCGCGGGCGGCCGAGGGCTTCAACAAGACCTACGGCATCGTGCATCCGAGCGAGCAGTGGGCCTC
>DATEGC010000023.1:0-18278 GCA_035280285.1 Candidatus Dormiibacterota bacterium
TATCGCGCCCTCGTCGCCAGGCTCGGGATCAGGAGATAACAACCCGGGAGGACCCAACACGGTAGCGCGGGTCAGCCTCTTAGAAGCTCTCACTCAGTCCGCCGCCGGGCGCGCGCAGGGCGCCCCGACAGGACTATGCGACAGCTGCTAGGAAACTGACCCAGTAAACGCACCGCCGGGTTCCTCCCACACATCTGGAGGTATTTGGCGTGGCAATAGTCACGAAGAACGTAGAAGTCGCCGGGCGGCGGATCTCCCTCGAGACCGGTCGCGTGGCGGAACAGGCAAACGGGGCGGTGATCATCCGCCAGGGCGACACGGTGGTGCTTTGCACCGCCGTGATGGCCAAGGAGCCACGTGAGGGCATCGATTTTTTCCCCCTCACTTGCGATTACGAGGAGAAGCTCTACGCGGCAGGCAAGATCCCCGGCGCGTTCATGCGCCGCGAGGGCAGGCCGAGCGAGCAGGCGATCCTCGCCTCTCGACTCACCGACCGACCGCTCCGCCCGCTCTTCCCGGACGGTTTTCGACTGGACGTGCAGGTGATCTCGACCGTGCTGTCCGTCGACCAGGAGAACGACCCGACGATCCTGAGCATCAACGGCGCGTCGACCGCGCTCGTCATCTCGGACATCCCGTTTGAGGGCCCGGTCGGAGCTGTCCGCATGGGCTACCTGAACGGCGAGGTTGCCGTGAACCCGCCGATGTCGCAGATTGCCGACTCGGAGCTCGACCTGGTGGTGGCGGGCACAGCCGACGCGATCCTGATGGTCGAGGCAGGCGCGAAGGGAGTGACTGAGCAAGTCGTGCTCGATGCGCTCGCGAAAGCACACGAGGAGATCAAGCGAATCTGCGACGCGCAGCTGGAGCTCCGCCAGCAGGTCGGCCTCGAGAAGCGGGAGTGGATCTCTTCCGAGTACCCGCACCAGATGCAGGAGGTGGTCGGCGAGTACCTCGCACTGCGTCTTGATCAGGTCCTCTACAGCCCTGACAAGGCGACCCGAGAGACCAGCGTGGACGACCTGCGGACCAAGACCGTCATCGAGCTAGGCGAGCGCTTCCCTGAGCATGCCGACATCATCGGCAAGCTCTTCGACAAGGCCGTCAAGGACCGCGTTCGGCAGCGCGTCGTCGAGGAAGGAGTCCGTGTCGACGGTCGTGGCCTGAAGGACGTCCGGCCGATCACAGTCGAGGTCGGCGTACTTCCACGCACACACGGCTCGGGCCTTTTCACGCGCGGCCAGACGCAGGCACTGACCATCGCGACCCTCGGCTCGATGTCCGACCAGCAGAAGCTGGACGGCCTGACGACTGAAGAGTTCAAGCGGTATCTCCACCACTACAACTTCCCGCCATTCTCAGTAGGCGAGGCACGGCCCTTGCGCGGTCCCGGCCGACGTGAGATCGGCCACGGCGCGCTCGCCGAGCGGGCGTTGCTGGCGGTGATCCCCCCGGTGGAGGACTGGCCTTACACGATCCGCATTGTGTCCGAGATCCTGAGCTCCAACGGATCAACGTCCATGGCGTCGGTGTGTGGCTCGACTCTGGCCCTGATGGACGCGGGGGTGCCCGTCAAGGCGCCGGTGGCGGGCATCGCGATGGGCCTGGTCACGCGCGAAGGCAAGTTCGCGGTGCTGACCGACATTCAGGGTGTGGAGGACGCGCTCGGTGACATGGACTTCAAGGTCGCTGGCACCAAGGACGGAATCACCGCCCTGCAGATGGACATAAAGATCAAAGGCCTGACGCACGAGATCATGGCGCAGGCCCTCGAGCAGGCGCGCGAGGCGAGGCTGTTCGTGCTGGACAAGATGCTCGCTGTGCTGCCCAGGCCTCGCAGTGAGATGAGCAGCTACGCGCCCCGTATCACGACCATCCTCATCAATCCCGACAAGATCCGCGACGTCATCGGCCCGGGAGGCAAGACGATCCGCAAGATCACCGAGGAGACCGGTGCGCAGATCGACGTCGAGGACGACGGCCGCGTCTTCATTGCGGCGGTCGACCAGGAGGCAGGCAAGAAGGCGATCGACTGGATCAAGAGCCTGACCGACGAGGTCGAGGTCGGCAAGATCTACAAGGGCAAGGTCGTGCGAATCATGCCCTTCGGCGCGTTCGTCGAGGTACTGCCCGGCCAGGACGGCCTGGTCCACATCTCCAAGCTCACCGACCACCGCGTGGAGCGCGTCGAGGAGGTGCTTAACGTCGGCGACGAGGTCATGGTCAAGGCGGTCGAGATCGACAGCCAGGGCCGCCTCAACCTGAGCCGACAGGCCGCGATCGAGGAGTTGACCGCCAAAGGTGAGCCTGTCGAGGAGAAGATCAGCGCAGAGGCCAGGGAGGCGGCGCTGGCATCGCCCGCACCGTCGCGTGAGGGCGGATTCGGCGGCCGCGGCGGCCGCAACGGCGGAGGACGGGATCGGCGGTCGCGCAGAGACTAGCCCTGATTGAAGGCTGATCGCGCCATCAAAGTCGCCGTCGCAGGGCATCGGGGCAAAGTCGGTGCCATCCTTGCGGCGGCATTCCAGACTCAGCCCGGGATCGAATATGTCGGCGGCGTGACCCGGGGTGACGACCTCGCATCATTCCTGCACGACAAGCGACCCCAGGCGCTGGTTGACTTCACCAGGCCCTCGGAGGCGATGCACAACGCGCTGGCCGCAGTCGCCGCGGGGGCTGCGCCCGTCGTCGGGACGACCGGCCTTTCGAGCACCGACGTCGACAAGCTCGAGACTGCCTGCAACGACAAGCGCGTCGGCGGCATCGTGGCGCCGAACTTCGCTATCGGCGCCGTGCTGATGATGCATCTGGCTGATATCGCGGCTCCGTTCTTCGACGCGGCCGAGGTGATCGAGATGCACCACGCGGCCAAACTCGACGCACCATCGGGCACTGCGCTCTCCACCGCGCGCCGGCTCGCCGCGCGCCGCAAGGACAGGCCTTTCAGCCACAAGAAGGCAGAGAAGGAGACACTTGCGGGTACGCGTGGTGGGGAAGAGGGTGGAGTCGCCGTGCACAGCGTGCGCCTGCCTGGCTTCGTCGCCGACCAGGAGGTCATCTTCGGGCTGCCTGGCCAGACGCTGACCGTCGCCCACCGAACAACCAGCCGCGAGGCTTACGTCCCCGGCGTGGTGCTCGCGATCAAACGGGTAACCAGCGAGCCGCGCTTTTACCGCGGGCTCGACCAGCTCCTCGGCCTGCGGATTGATTAGCCCGCCCGATCGGGTCACGGTCTGGCAGTCGCAGCTCGCCGCCAACGACTTCCCGCCCGTGTGCGCAATGTGTGGAGCTCCGGCCGAGGCGTGGCGCAAGTTCAGCTTCTCAACCGCGCCACCATGGGCGTTGTTGGTCGGCGGCGTGATCCTGGCCACCGCCATGGCGCGGCGCGCCAGCGGATACCTGCCCATGACACGCGCTTGCGTACAGAAGCTGAGGCTGATCAGGTGGACGTTCGCAGGGCTCCTTCTGCTTCCCTTCGCCCTCTGGTTCGCGGCCGCGGTCGTCGGGTCTTCCCTCGGCAGCGATCCGACCTGGTCGGGAGTCGCGACGGTCCTCGTGCTTCTCGGGATCCTTCTCCTGCTGATCGGGCTGCTTGGAGTTGTCCTCGTCAGGTCGATGCTCGGCCCAACCGGCAAAGTCATGGAGCAGCAGTACGGACAGTACGAACCCGTTGTCGAGCTGCAGCGCGTGCATCCCACCTTTGTGACCGCGGTGCTGCAGATGCAGCAGGCACGAGCCGCGCAGTACGCGTCACGCGCGTCATCTCCATTTCAGCCCGGATCGATGTAAGCTGGCCCCGTGCCCACCTCCAAGCGATTGAACGTTGCTGTCGTCGGTGCGACTGGCATGGTCGGCAACGAGATGCTGCGCGTGCTGGCGCAGCGGAAGTTTCCTGCCGATCGCGTCGTCGCGCTCGCGTCGGAGCGTTCCAAAGGTCTGACGGTCCCTTACAACGGAAGCTCCATCACTGTCGACGAGCTGAACGAATCAGCCTTCAAAGGCATCGACATTGCGCTCTTCGCCGCCAGCGGCGACATCGGGCTCATGTTCGGTCCAGTTGCCGCGGAGGCAGGCGCGCTGGTGATCGACAACAGCTCGGCCTGGCGCATGAAGCCGAACGTCCCGCTCGTCGTGCCCGAGGTGAACAGCGACGACATCAAGGACAACGACGGCATCATCGCCAACCCCAACTGCTGCGCCATCCCGCTGACGGTGATCCTGAATCCGCTGCGCGTGAAGGTTGGGCTGGAACGGGTGCTGGTGTCCACGTACCAGTCGGCGTCGGGCGCGGGGCGCGCTCTTGTCGACGAGCTGGAAGAGCAGACCAGGGCGATCGCCGAAGGCAAGGAGCCCTCGGTGGCTGCTTACCCGTACCAGCTCGCGTACAACGTGGTGCCGGGTGGTTGGCGTCCCGAGGCCGACGGCTACAACGAAGAGGAAGTGAAGATCGTCAACGAGACGCGCAAGATCCTCCACGAGTCGGAGCTGCCAATCGCCGCGACCTGCGTGCGTGTGCCTGTGCCGGTTGGACACGGCGAGTCCGTGTTCATCGAGACCGCCGAGAAGATCAGCGCCGATGACGCGCGCCTCCTGCTTGGATCCGCGCCAGGCGTCATCGTCGAGGATGACCCTCACGCAAAGCTCTATCCGACTCCGCACAGCGTGGCGGGCAAAGACGAGGTATATGTCGGGCGGATCAGGGAAGACGCCTCGACGGGGCGCGGCCTCGCGCTGTGGATCGTTTCGGACAACCTGCGCAAAGGTGCCGCGCTGAACTCGGTGCAGATCGCCGAGCAGGCCATCGAGATGGGAGTTGTGGGAGTGGTAAAAGCATGAGCAGAGAGATAGGACGCCTCCTGACCGCCATGGTCACGCCGTTCAAGGTCGACGGCGCGGTCGACTACGACGCAGCCGAGAAGCTGGCCTTGATGCTCGTCAACGACGGATCCGACGGCGTTGTGGTGTCGGGAACGACCGGCGAGTCGCCGACCCTGACGGACGCGGAGAAGATCGAGCTCGTGCGTGTGGTCAAGAATGCAATCCCCGGCAAGAACGTGGTCGCCGGCACGGGCAGCAACGACACGCACCATTCGGTCGAGCTCTCGAAGCTCGCCATGAAGGCCGGCGCCGACGCGCTGCTGGCGGTCGTGCCCTACTACAACAAGCCGCCACAGGAGGGCATGTTCCAGCACTTCAAGGCGATCTCCCAGGTCGGCCCCACCATCATGTACAACATCCAGGGCCGGACAGCGGTCAACATGACTGCCGCGACTACGATCCGCTGCGCGGAGCTGCCGGGAATCATCGGCGTGAAGGAAGCCAGCGGCGACCTCGACCAGATCGGCCTCGTGTGCGCCGGCACGCCTGATGACTTCAAGATCTGGAGCGGCGACGACAGCTGGACCCTGCCGATCCTGGCGGTCGGCGGTTACGGCGTGATCTGCGTCGTGTCACACATTGCGGGGCGCTCGATGAAGAACTTGATCGAGGCATTTGTGTCGCGTGACAATGACACGGCACGCGAGATCCACCAGGGGTTGCTGCCTGCGATCAAGGCCCTAATGACGACCGCCGCCAACCCGGTGCCGATCAAGTCCGTGCTCACGGCGATGGGGTTCAACGCCGGACCGTTCCGGTTGCCGTTAGCGCCGCTCACCGACGAGCAGCTGAAGTCGGTGATGAAGACGATCGACGACGCCGGCGGGTTCATCACGTTTGCCAAGCCAGGAGTGAAAGTCGCTTAGCGCGCCCGCGGAGCTGCTGCGGCTCCACGACACCATTCGGTCGTGCAAGAACTGCGCACTGCACGCCACCCGCACGCAGGCCGTGCCAGGCGTCGGGCCCTGCCCGACCAATGTGATGATCGTTGGCGAGGCCCCCGGATTCAACGAAGACCGGCAAGGTGAGCCATTCGTGGGGGCGGCAGGCAAGCTGCTCGACACGCTGCTCGCGCGCATCGGCCTGAGCCGGTCTGACGTCTACATCACCAACGTGCTCAAGTGCCGGCCGCCGATGAACCGCGACCCGATGCCAAACGAGGTCGAGGCATGCTCGCCCTATCTCAAGCAGCAGCTCGAGCTGGTGAAGCCGAAGGTCGTGCTGATCCTCGGCCGCCATGCCCTCGAGCGATTGATGCCCGGCCAGGGATCGATCTCGCGCATCCACGGCAGCCTGATCAAGCGCGGAGACGTCGCCTACGTACCGCTCTATCACCCGGCGGCCGCGCTGCACAACGGCGCCCTCGTCGCCGATCTCGAGGGTGACTTCGACCAGCTGAAGCGATATCTGGATCAGCTGCTAGCCCCGCCACCGCCTCCGGTTCCCGTAGCACCAGCGAAGCAGGAATCAGAGCAGCTCCGGCTCTTGTGACATCCCGGCTTCGATACCTCCCGCTGGGTGGCCTCGGCGAGGTTGGCATCAACATGTGGGCGCTTGAATGGGAGAACCAGATCCTGGTCGTCGACGCCGGCCTGATGTTCCCGCAGGAAGACATGCTCGGCATCGACCTGGTGCTGCCGGATATCTCATACCTGCTGCAGAGAGATCGTGACGTCCTCGGCATCTTCCTCACCCACGGACATGAAGACCATATCGGCGGCCTACCGTTTGCGCTGAAGAAGATCAACGTGCCGGTCTACGGCACGAGACTGACACTCGGCCTGGTCAAGCCCAAGCTCAGGGAGCACCGCATCCTGCGCGAGTCGGATCTGCGCGAGGTGAGGGTCGGGGATGGGGTGCGGGTCGGGCCGTTTCAGGTCGAGACGGTGGCGGTGTGTCACTCCATCCCCGACGCGGTCGCGTTGGCGATCGACACGCCGGTGGGACGCGTCGTGTACACGAGCGACTTCAAGCTCGACCCTGACCCGCCGGACGGTCATCCGACAGACATGGTTCGTTTTCGCAGTCTGGGCGACGCCCGCGTGCTGCTTCTGCTCAGCGACTCGACGAACGCCGAGCGCGAAGGCCACTCGGGTTCCGAGCGCGACCTGCACGCGCCCTTTGAGCAGATCTTCAGCGAGGCGCCGGGTCGCATCGTGGTCGCCAACTTCGCCTCGAACATCCACCGCATCCAGCACCTGGTGCGGATGGCGGCGCAGTTCGGGCGGCGCGTGGCGGTCGTTGGTCGCAGCCTTCAGCAGAACTTCAGGACTGCGCGCGAGCTGGGTTTTCTCGAGGTGCCTGAGGGCGTGGCCCTGCCGCTGGCTGAGGTGGACCATATCCCTCCCTCCAAGCTCTTGCTCCTAACAGCGGGGAGCCAGGGCGAGCCGATGTCGGCGCTCACGCGCTTTGCGGCGCAGCGGCATCCGTTCCTCAACGTGCGCAACGGCGACTGGGTTGTCATTTCGGCGCGGCCCATCCCCGGCAACGAGCGCATGGTCCACCAGACCGTGAACAACCTGTATCGCCACGGCGCGCGTGTCTTCTACTCCGAGGTCGGAAACGTGCACGTGACCGGCCACGCACAGCGCGAGGAGCTGCGCGAGATGCTCGACACGGTTCGGCCGCGGTTCTTCATCCCGGTCCATGGCGAGTACCGGCAGCTTCTCCTTCACTCCGAGCTCGCGAAGGAGAAGGGAATGACCGATGACCACATCGCTGTCGTCGAAGACGGCGAGACCGTCGAGCTCGACGCCGAGTCGATGTCGCGCGGCCCCAGGGTCGGCACCGGCCTCGTTTACGTTGACGGACTCGGCGTGGGCGACGTTGAGCAGATTGTGCTGCGGGACCGCCGACACCTGGCGGAGGACGGGATCCTCGTCGTGACGCTCACGCTCGACCGCGACACGGGCATAGTCCGCGCAGGTCCGGACCTGATCTCACGCGGCGTGATCGAGCCCGAACTCTCCGCGCGTCTCATGGCCGACGCGCGCCGGGCAGCGATTGAGAGCATCGGCCGCTTCACCGACTCGCATCCCGAGCTGAGCCTGCTGCAGGAGGCGATTCACGACGCGGTGCAGAAGACCGTTTACAAGCAGACCCGGCGGCGTCCTATGGTGATCCCAGTCGTCACCGAGATATGAAGCTCCCACCGCTGGCTTTAATCGCGCCGAGCCTGTGCCCTCGCTGTGACCAGCCCGCCATGGTGCTGAACCATTCGGAGGAGATGCGGTGCGCCCACTGCGGGCTGCAGCTGCACCAGTGCGTGAACTGCCGAGGCATCGCGGGTCCGTTCGATCGCTACTGCGGTTTCTGCGGGCACGAGATGGTACAGGGAGAGAAGCGTCCGTTGTGGTGGAGGTTGTGGTTCCTGGCTGCGCTGCTGCCGGTCGCCCTAGGCCTGGCGTACGGAATCGCGCAAGCTCAGGTTCGCCATTAAGTCGGGCGGTTCAACCTGTGACCGCACTCGACGCAAAAGCTGTGCCGGCCCAGGTTGTGATGGCCGCACGAAGGACACACGAGCCGCCGCGGCGGGTCTGCCTGTAACCACCTCTCGCTCTCACGCCGGTACCAGATGCCATCTTCCGGTCCGAGCATCCATCGCCGCCCTTCGTTGTCGAGCACCGCGAGGTCGCGCACCGCGACTCGGAAGGCGCGCGCCATCAGGTTTCCCGTGCGCCGCTCCTCGACCAGGAACTTGTATCGGATCTCGGCTTCAGCGAACGGATCGACAGCCACCGGCAGAGTATGACCTCGGCAGAGCGATGGAAGCGGTCGGCGACAGCTGCGGCGCACAGGCGGCCGACGCCTACGTTTTTCAACGGGCTGCCTGCTTTAACGTAGAATCCAATCGGCTCAAGGGCCCGCAGCATGCGTCGCAGTTCATCCCGAAGCTCAACACGATCCGGCGCCCGACGCGCCTCATCCTCGCGTTCCAAGCGGAGCAAGCGCGTCGCTCGGCCGCGCCTCAGCGCCCGGCAGGTCCGCGAGATCCTTGGCGTGCTTTTGATGCTCGCCGCGCTGCTTGGTGTGCTCGCGATTCTCAGCAACGCGGGCTCGGTCCTCAACGGGATCAAAGAGGCGCTCGTCCTCGCTTTCGGGACCGCGTGGTTTGTGCCTCTCGGCGCGGCGGTCGGATTCAGCGCGTGGCTGCTCTGGCCGAAGGCCCCGCGGCCGCGGGCGGTTGATGTCGTCGCCGGGCTGGTTGCAGTCCTTTCACTCGTCGGACTGTTCGGCCTGGCGGCCCACGCCGGCGGAACGGTCGGGCGCGGAGTCGACGACGCCCTCGTCGGTCTGGTCACGACGTTCGGGGCATGGGCCCTGCTCATCGCTGGACTGCTAATCGGCCTAATCGTCACCATCCACTTCAGCCCGGGCGCCTTGCTGATGAGCGCAGTCGGCGCGCTGCGAGCGGCGAACGCCGAGCGAGCCCGCCTCAGCGAGCTGGTCGCCGCGCCTCCGGCCGAGAAGCCCAGGGCGCCGGGCAAGCCCGCGCCGGCGACCGACATGCTCACGCGCTCGGCCGCCAGCTTTGCCACGGCGCCACCTGCGCCTGACGAGCGAAACGTGTGGGACGTCGATGAGTCCGCGGACGAAGTTGGCGAGAGGAAGCCGGCGCTCGCAGCTGTCGATGAAGAGCCTGTACGGCAGCCGGTGCGTGTCATGCGCGTCGTCGCCGAGCCCGAGGACGACCTCCCCGAGATCGAATGGAAGCTGCCGTCGATCGCGCTCCTGGACACGGTCACTGCACGCCGTGAGCGGATGGCGGACGAGATCAAGCGCAACGTGAAGATCATCGAGAGCACGCTGGAGACGTTCGGCGTCGAGTGCAAGGTCGTGGGTGTCAACCCCGGTCCGGCGGTGACGCAGTACGAGGTCCAGCCGGGGGCAGGCGTGCAGGTGAAGCGCATCACAGCCCTGCAGAACGACCTGTCGCTGGCCCTCGCCGCAGCGCCACTGCGCATTGAGGCTCCGATTCCCGGCAAGTCGGTGGTGGGCATCGAGGTGCCGAACAAGGCGGCGAGTCTGGTGACGATTCGCGAGGTGATCGAGACGGCGGCGTTCCGCGAGGGCAGCAACGTGCTCGCGCTGGGTCTCGGCAACGATGTGTCAGGACAGTCGATCGTCGCCGACCTCACCCGAATGCCTCACCTGTTGATCGCCGGCGCAACCGGACAGGGCAAGAGTGTGTGCATCAATGCCCTGATCACGAGCCTGTTGTTCCAGGTCACGCCCGACCACCTGCGCCTACTGCTGATCGACCCCAAGCGCGTCGAGCTGACTGGGTTCAACGGCCTGCCGCACCTCGCCCTGCCGGTGCTCGTCGAGTCGCACCAGGCCGCGGCAGCCCTGCGCTGGGCCGTGGCGGAGATGGACCGCCGGTACAAGCTCTTCTCCAGCGAGGGCGTGCGCAACATCGCCGGCTACAACGACAAGGCTGCGCAAAAGTTGGCGCGTCCGTTGCAGTACGTCGTGATCGTGATCGACGAGCTCGCCGATCTGATGATGGTCGCGGCGGGCGAGATCGAAGAGCTCATCTGCCGCATCGCGCAGCTGGCACGTGCCGTCGGCATTCACCTGATCATTGCCACGCAGCGTCCATCGACCGACATCATCACCGGCCTGATCAAGGCCAACATCCCGTCCCGCATCGCTTTCGCCGTCGGCTCGCAGGTGGACAGCCGAGTCATCCTTGACGCCGGCGGCGCGGAGAAGCTGCTCGGCCGGGGGGACATGCTGTACCAGCCGGTAGACGCCGGCAAACCGACACGCATCCAGGGCGCATTCGTCAGCGACCAGGAAGTGGATGGCGTCGTCAGCTTCTGGAAGTCGCAGGGCGCTCCGCGCTACATGGAGGAGATCCTCGAGGAACGCACGGGCACCGAATGGGACGGCGAAAGGAGGGAGGAGCGCAAGCTCGATCCGCTGTTCGCCCGCTCGGCGCGAGCTGTCGCTGCGGAGGGCGCGGCCTCGGTGTCACTGGTGCAGCGCAAGTTCAACGTGGGTTATTCGAGGGCGGGGCGGATCGTCGACCAGCTGGCCGAACACCGCGTGATCGGCGGCTACCAGGGCTCCAAGTCGCGTGAGGTGCTGATGACCTTGCCGGACGTGGACGAACTGCTGGAGCGTCTCGGCATCGAATGACGTGGGGTCGCGGCTGAGGCCCCGGCCGTGACCCCTGGAGCTGTGCTGGCTGCCAAGCGCGGCGAGCGTGGCCTCTCCATCGAGCAGGTGGCGGCGTCGACCAGGATCCGGGCCGAACACCTGCGTGCCCTGGAAGCGGACGACTTCGAGCGATTTCCCGCGCCTGTTTACGCCAAGGGCTTCCTGCGCACGTACGCGACGTATCTCGGTCTGGACTCCGAAGAGCTGCTCGACCTCATGCCCACCGGTCCCCAGTCGCCAAGCCTCGCCCTCGGCCTCGACAAGCACGAGCGCCGGCCACGCGCCGTCCTGACGACACCCGTCGTGGCGGCTGCAGGTCTCGTTTTGCTGGCCGGCATGTTCGCCGGCTACGCATGGCGGCAGGTGGCGGCCGACCAGCGCGCCGCGACTGCAATCGTCTCACCACCAGCTGCGACCAGCGTCGCCGCCACCGCCGTCGCCTCTCCAGCGATCCAGGCCCGCCCGATCGTGGTCGGCGTCCGGGTTACAGACGTCGTGTGGATCAACGTCGTCGTCGATGGGACGCCGCAGTACGGGGACTCAGGCCGCACGCTGCCCGCAGGGTCGATCGTCTATTTCACCGGCGTGGACGTGAAGATCACGAGCGGCAAGGGCTCGGCGACCTTCATCACGATCGACGGGCGCAACCTCGGGCCGCTGGGGGTGGGCGTGGCAACGCGGGAGTTCTCGTCGCAAACTTCTCCGTAAGCAATGAATCTTCCCAACGCGCTCACGATCAGCCGCCTGGTCGCCATCCCGGTGCTGATGGTGCTGCTGCTGGTGCGCTTTCCCGGCCACGACCAGGTGGCCGCTGCGTTGTTCATCGCCTTCTCGCTGACCGACACCCTGGATGGTCAACTGGCCCGGCGCAGCGGAACGGTGAGCGATCTGGGGAAGTTTCTCGACCCGCTCGCGGACAAACTCTTCGTGCTGTCGGTGCTGATCGTTCTTGTCCAGGAGGGTCTGGTTGCGGCCTGGGTCGTGGTGGTGATCTTCTCCCGCGAACTGATCATCACCATCTTGCGTTCGGTCGGCGCCGGCCAGGGCCGCGTCATCGCCGCGGCTCCTCTCGGCAAGACCAAGACGATCATGCAGATGAGCGCGGTCACGCTGCTCATACTCCAGCGCCCATATCCAGTGCTGATCCCGCTCGCGGACATCGCGGTGGCGGCGGCGGTGGTATTCACGCTTGGGAGCGGTCTCGAGTACCTGTGGCGGTTCCGACACCTGATCATGCCTCTCGACACGTCACGCGTCCGAGTTCCAAGCGGCGGGGCTCCTGACCACTCGGCTCCACGAGACCTGGCTCAGGTTTTGCGCGGCAGCGGTCTGACGATTTCCGTGGCCGAGTCGATGACCGGCGGAATGATCGGCAGCCTGATCACCGACCAACCTGGCAGCTCGGAGTATTTCGTCGGCGGCGTCATCGCCTACTCGAACGACGTCAAGCGCGACGAGCTCGGCGTTTCCTCGGCTTTGCTGAGCACGGCCGGCGCGGTGAGCCGCGAGGTCGCGGAAGCGATGGCGGAGGGGGCGCGGTCGCGCCTCGGGACGAACCTCGCGCTGGCGGTGACCGGAATCGCGGGCCCAGATGCGGACCGAACCAGCAAACCAGTCGGCCTGACCTACATCGCGGTCGCCTCGGAAGCTGGCACCTCGTCGCGCGAGTTCCGGTTCACGGGCGACCGAGCGTCCAACCGCCGTCAGGCCGCGGCCGAGGCGCTGCGGATGCTGATCGCCGAAGCTCGCAGCATTCGCCGCACTGCGGCGACGCTGGCTTGACAGCGAACGCCTGTTCGCTTATCTTAACAGCCTGCATTGCGCCAGCAACCTCGCCCAGGGAAACTTGCCGAAACGATCCAGGAGGCATCTAGCAAGAAATTGGAAAAGGACAAAGCACTCGAGTCCGCCGTCGGCCACATCACGAAGACCTTCGGCAAGGGCGCGATCATGCGCCTGGGCGAGCACGTAGCCCAGCGTGGCGAGGTCACGGTGATTTCAACCGGTGCGCTGCCGCTTGACCTGGCCCTGGGAGTGGGGGGCATCCCGCGCGGGCGGGTGACCGAGCTGTATGGGCCCGAGTCCGCGGGCAAGACCACTCTGGCGCTCCACATCATCGCCGAGGCCCAGAAGACTGGCGGGGTGGCCGCATTCGTCGACGCGGAGCACGCCCTCGATCCCATCTACGCCTCGCGCATCGGCGTGAAGATCGACGACCTCTTGATCAGCCAGCCCGACACCGGCGAGCAGGCGCTGGAGATCGTCGAGGTGCTCGTGCGTTCGAATGCGGTCGACGTGATCGTCATCGACTCGGTGGCGGCGCTCGTGCCCAAGGCCGAGATCGAAGGCGAGATGGGCGAGGCGCACGTGGGCCTGCAGGCGCGGCTCATGTCCCAGGCGCTGCGCAAGCTGACCGCCGCGATCTCGAAGTCGAACTGTGCCGTGATCTTCCTCAATCAGCTGCGTGAGAAGGTCGGGATCATGTTCGGCAACCCCGAAACGCAGCCCGGCGGCCGGGCCCTGAAGTTCTACTCGTCGGTCCGACTCGACATCCGTAAGGTCGAGGTCATCAAGAACGGGCTCGACTCGGTGGGGGCGCGGGTCAAGGTCAAGGTCGTAAAGAACAAGGTCGCCCCACCGTTCCGCTCCGCGGAGTTCGACATCCTGTTCAACGAGGGCATCTCTCGCGAGGGGTCGCTGATCGATGCCGCCGTCGAGCACGGGATCTTCGACAAGAGCGGCACGTGGATGTCGTACGGCGACCAGCGTCTTGGCCAGGGCCGGGAGAACGTCCGCAACTACCTGCGCGAGAACCCCAGCCTCGCCGCCGAGATCGAGGCCAGGGTGCGAGAGAAGGCCGCGGCGGGCAATGCCCCTCTCAGGCCGGCCGGCCCCGCCGGGCGCACGCAGGGCGCCAATTCAGGCGAGAGGTTATCGGCCGGTGCCATGGAGGAGCTCTAAACCCCGTCCGACCGGATCGGCCTTCGACGCCGGCCTTCGGTTGCTGGCTCGGCGCGCCCATTCCCGGGTTGAGCTCCGGCGCAAGCTCGATCGGCGCGGCTACGACGAAAACGACATCCGGGGAGCGATGGCCCGGCTGGTCGAACTGGGCTTCCTGGACGACGCCGCCTTTGCTGAAGGGCACGTGCGCCGCAGGTCGCACTCGCTGGGCCCGCTGGCCCTCTCGTCGGAGCTGGCCGAGCGCGGGGTGGACAGGCGCGTCGCGAGCGCGGCGCTGGAAGGTTTCGACCGGCCGGCCCAGGTGACCGAGGCCATCCGGCTGGCCGAACGGCTGTGTGCCGTCAGGCGGCCGCCAGGCTACCGGGAGTTGCTCAACTCCGTCGGGGCGAAGCTGCTCCGGCGTGGCTACTCGATCGGCGTCGCCCTGGAGGCGTGCCGGGCGGTCTGGGCGGGGACGGGAGAGCAAGCAGCACCTTAAAATTTGGTGCACGCGGGCCCGTATTGAGGCCCGCAAGTCATAGAGCCAACCCCAGGCGGGACCCCTCTGAGTCCTGCCGTGGTCACGCACTTTGACAATCGAATAACGAGGTGCATGTCACATGCCATTTGTCAACGTCTTCGTCTTGCTCCTGGTGGTGGCAGCGGTGGCCGTCGCCGCGGGTTTTGGAGTGGCCTATCTGGTGCTCCAGCGCCGGCGGAGTAACGGGACTCACGTCCTCGAGGTCAAAGCCCAGCAGACGGTCGCCGAGGCCGAGACACAGGCCAAGGAGAAGCTGCTGGAGGCCAAAGAGGAGGCAGTCAAGATCCGCACCGCCGCCGAACAGGAAGCCCGGGAGTATCGGGCGCAGTCGCAACAGATCGAGAAGCGGCTTCTGCAGAAAGAGGAAAACCTCGACCGCAAAGGTGAGGACCTCAGCAGTCGCGAACACAACCTGGTCAACCAGCAGAAGTCGCTCGACGAGATCAAAACTCAGCTCGAAGAGAGCTATCGACAGCAGGAAAGGGAGCTCCAGCGCGTCGCCAACATGACGCGCCAGGAGGCCCAGGGAATCTTGATGGCCCAGGTGGAGCAGGACCTGCGCAACGAAGTGGCGCGCAAGGTCCGCGAATCGGAGCTGGCGGCCCGCGACGAAAGCGAGCGTCGCGCTCGGGAGATAGTGACCGAATCGATCCAGCGCATCGCAGCCGACCAGACGGCAGAAGTGTCGATTTCGGTGCTGCCGTTACCGACCGACGAGCTGAAAGGCCGCATCATCGGCAAGGAGGGGCGCAACATCCGCGCTCTTCAGCAGGCCACGGGGATCGATCTCATCGTCGACGACACTCCCGAGGCCGTGATCATCAGCGGATTCGACCCCGTGCGCCGCGAGGTGGCAAGGGTCGCGCTGAACAAGCTGATAGTGGACGGGCGTATCCATCCCGCCCGCATCGAGGAGATCGTCGCCAAGTCCCGCCAGGAGGTCCTGCAAAGGGTCAAAGAGGAGGGGGAAGGGGCGGTTCTCGAACTCGGCCTGCAGGGTTTGCATCCTGAGGTCGTTCGCCACCTGGGCATCCTCCGCTTTCGCACCAGCTACGGCCAGCAGGTGCTCAGCCATTCCAAGGAGGTCGCTTACCTCGCCGCCATGATGGCGTCCGAGATCGGGGCCGACGTTCGCATCGCCAAGCTGTCAGGGCTACTCCACGACATCGGCAAAGCCATTGACCACGAGGTCGAGGGTTCACATGCCGTGATCGGGGCGGACCTGCTGCAGCGGCACGGGGTTCCGGCGCCCGTGGTGCACGCGGTGCGCGCGCATCACTACGACGAGGAGCCTCACACCATCGAGGCATTGCTGCTGATAGCGGCCGACGCGATTTCCGCCGCACGCCCAGGGGCGCGCAGGGAATCGCTCGAGGCTTACGTCAAGCGGCTCGAAAAGCTGGAGGAGATCGCCAACTCGTTCCAGGGTGTTCAGCAGTCCTACGCCATCCAGGCCGGCCGCGAGGTGCGGATCCTGGTCAAGCCCGAGCAGATCGACGACTCTGCTGCTCAGCTGATGGCGCGGGACATCGCCAAACGCATCGAATCAGAACTGAGTTTCCCCGGTCAGATCCGCGTCACGGTGGTGCGCGAGACTCGGGCCGTCGAGTACGCCAAATAGTCATCAAAGGGGAGTCCGCGAGGGCTCCCCTTTCTTATTTTTCAGCCAGATGTTCGATCTGAACCGGCGCCGGCCAGACGGCCGTTGACGCAGCCTTCACGGCTCCCTCTTTTGTTTCCACGAGAATCGTGGGATGCCTGAGGGCGACTTCCGGATCCTGTTCGTGGCCGACGTGGTCGGGCACCCTGGCCGGGACGCGGTCAAAGCAATTCTGCCGGGGCTGAAGAATGAACTCCGGCCGAACCTCACGGTCCTGAACGGCGAGAACGCGGCCGGAGGCTTCGGGCTGACGGCCAAGATCGTGGCCGAGCTGAAGGGAGCGGGAGCGGACGTAATCACCACCGGCAACCACGTGTTCGCCCAGAAGGAGTTCGTCGGCGAACTGCCCAACCTGCAGCACGTGTTGCGGCCGGCCAACTATCCGCCGCAGGCGCCTGGTCAGGGCTGGACGGTGGTCTCGGCGGTCGGCCACGACGTGCTGGTCATGAACCTGATGGGACGGATCTTCCTCGACACGCTCGATGACCCCTTCCGGGCCGCCGACTCGATCCTGGCGTCGCATCCCGGAGCACGGATCGTCTTCGTCGACATGCACGCCGAGGCAACGTCCGAAAAGACGGCCATGGGCTGGTACCTGGACGGTCGGGTTAGCGCCGTCGTGGGCACCCACACCCACATTCCGACCGCCGATGCCCGGGTCCTGCCCGGCGGAACCGCCTACGTGACAGACGTAGGCATGGTGGGGCCCCGGGACAGCGCCATTGGGATGGACAAGGACGTGGTCATCCAGCGCTTCCTCAGCGGGGTCCCGAACCGCTTCGTGGTGGCGTCTGGACCCGTGACTTTCAATTCCGTACTGGTTAACATTGATTCTTCCAGCGGCCGGGCTACATCGATCCAGCGAATCGACCGTGAGCATGTTTGAAGGGGTTCCAGCAATGTCAGCGGAGCGCGTTCCAGTAGAGGTGCTGAAGGTTTCGGCCACCTCGAAGCCAGTCGCTGTCGCGGGCGCCATCGCAGGCGTCATCCGCAGCAAGGGGCGCGTCGAGGTCCAGGCGATCGGAGCGGGCGCGATCAACCAGGCCGTGAAGGCGATTGCCATCTCGCGCGGTTACGTCGCGCCAGGCGGGCTCGACCTCGTCTGCATCCCGGCGTTCATCGATATCTCCATCGACGGCGAGGAGCGCACCGGAATCCGGTTGTTGGTGGAGAGTCGGTAACGGCCGTTCAGACCAGGTCGTTCCACATCTGGACGATCGGCTGCCAGATGAACTCGGCGGATTCCGAAACTCTCGCACGCAGGCTGCTGGCCGCCGGCTATGTCGAAGATTCGCTGGAGCGAGCCGACGTCGCGATTCTCAACACATGCGTCGTCCGTCAAGCGTCCGAAGACCGCGTCTACTCGAAGCTCCACGAGCTGAAGGGGTGGAAGACCCCAGAGAGGACACTCGCCGTCACTGGGTGCATCGTCGCGAAAGAAGGCGACCACCTCGCGCGGCGCTTCCCGCACCTCGATGCTGTGGTGCCGATCGGCGACTACGAGCCGTTCGTGGCCTCGCTCGAGTCTCGATACGACTACTCGCAGGGTGAGCCACTCCCGCAGTCAGGGCGCACGGGCGTAAGCCATTACGTGCGCGTCATCCAGGGCTGCGACCACAACTGCACGTTCTGCATCGTGCCGCGCGTCCGCGGTCGCGAGAAGCACGTGCCGTTGAACGCTGTGGTCGACGAATGCCGGCAGGCCGTGGCTGAGGGGGCGAAGGAGGTTGTGCTGCTCGGCCAGAACGTCGACGACTACCACGACCCCGACGGTCGCGGAGGTCTGGCGGCGCTGGTGCGCGCGGTGGAGATGATTCCTGGCCTGAAGCGACTTCGCTTCCTGACCTCTCACCCCCAGGACCTCGAAACCGAGCTGCTCGAGGTGATGGCGGCGAGCGACGTCGTGTGTCGCGAGCTGCAGCTGCCGGTGCAGTCAGGCGACGACACTGTATTGAAGCGCATGGCACGCGGCTATCAGACTCGACACTACCGCGCGATCGTGGATCACGCGCGCCGGCTGATGCCCGACATCGGCCTCGCGACCGACGTCATAGTTGGTTTTCCAGGCGAGTCGGAAGCGGCGTATATGAACAC
>DATEGC010000024.1:0-20053 GCA_035280285.1 Candidatus Dormiibacterota bacterium
CAGATGAAACCCCCGCTCGGGATTCTGTGGCAGGCGAAGCACGGCCAGATCTACCCGGAACTGGCCCGCCTGGTCAAGCTAGGCCTCGTCGAGGTGGAGCGGATCGACACGCGGTCCAGCCCGCCGCGCAGGGTCCACGCCATCACCGCCACAGGCAAAACCGAGCTTGCGAAGTGGATCGTGAAGTCACCGCAAACGAGGCCGGCGAACGACGAGTTCGTGATCAAAGCCTACGCGCTGCGACGCGTTCCGCCGGGCGCGGCCGCGTCGCTGCTACGTGAGCAGCTCGAGGCCCACGAGCACCGGCTCGCTGCGCTCGAGCAGCTCCTCGAAGCCATGAAGGCAAGGTCGTCGAACCACTCCGCCTTCGATTCGCCGCGATTCGGCGAGTACGCCGCGCTGCGACGGGCGATCGGGTCTGAGCGTGAGCAGGTCGCCTGGTGCCGCTGGCTGCTCGAAGAGGCGACGACCACGAGAAAGCCGGCCGCGCGAGGGCGACCTGCGGGTCAGCCGGCGGTCAGAAGGTCGGTCGGCGCCCGGCGGAGATAGCCGGACAGGAACACGGCCAGGACTGATCCGCGGTCTCCTGCGTCGTAGGCCCAGTCCAGCGCGGTGGCCCCGTACGCGTCTTTTACATCGCAGTCGACGCCGGCGCCGACGAGCATGCGGATCATCGGGACCGAACCGATTCCCACCGCCGAGTGCAGAGGCGAGAGGCTTGCGCCCTCGGGGTTCAGCTTGACCCCCGCGCGCAGGAGCATTTCCACGATTGCCACATCACGGCTCATAACGCCGAAATGGAGGAGCGGCAGCGCGTGCACGCCGCAGGCGCCTAGGGCGGCACCGGGCAAGAGAGCTTGAACCGCCTCGCCGTCCCCCATCGCGCACGCCGCGAAGAGGTCGATTTCGACACCTGCTTTCACCAGTCGTTCGAGCAACTGGCGGTGGCCGAGGTGGCTCGCCGCCTGAAGCGCAGTCTCGCCCCAGCTGGAAGCTGCGGCGGCGAGATCGCGATCCGCCGCGAGCATCGCCAGCGCCGCCGAAGGCTCGTCGTGCGCGGCGCCCACGAAAGCATCGACCTCAGGCCGGACGGGCCACGGAGTACTTCGAGCCGGCAGCCGCTTCCAGACGCGCATGTCGAGTGCTCCCTCAGCCGTGAATCATGAGCCCGCGATTGGTGCGGGCGGAATAGCCAATGGCCCGCTGTACGACCAGACCAAGTGACGAGGTCTTGAGACTTCAGGCGGCCCCGATCAGAGCCTGAAGTCTTGCGCTCAGCGACTCGATCGACGGCCGGTCCTGGGCTGTAGAGTCCCGCATCCGGATCGTGACCGCCTTGTCGTTGAGAGTTTCGAAGTCGACCGTCACGCAGAACGGGGTGCCGATCTCGTCCTGGCGGCGGTAGCGGCGGCCGATGTGCCCGCCCGTCTGGTCGTATTCCACCCGGAACTGGCCCCGCAGTGACCGCACGATCTCCTGGGCGACCTTGATCAGCTCCTCCTTCTTCGACAAAGGCACCACCGCCACCTGCACGGGTGCCACATTCGGGTGCAGGCGGAGCACCACCCGTGGCTCGTTGTTCACGACGTCCTCGTCGTACGCGTCGACCAGCAGCGTGACGAAAATCCGCTCCACGCTCACCGCCGGCTCGAGCACCCACGGCAGATAGCGCTCGCTCGTCTCCGGGTCGAGGTACGTCAGGTCCTGCTTCGACTTTTCCTGATGCACCGCGAGGTCGTAGTCAGTCCGATCCGCGATCCCTTCCAGCTCGCCCCACCCAAAAGGAAACTCGTACTCGATGTCGGTCGTCTGCTTGGAGTAGTGCGAGAGCGACTCCTGCGGGTGGTCATAGAAGCGCAGCCGCGACGGACTGATGCCCAGTACGTCCGTGTACCAGCGAAGCCGTTCCTTGCGCCAGTAGTCGAACCACTCATCGTCCTTGCGCGGCTGGACGAAGTACTCCAGCTCCATGAGCTCGAACTCGCGCACCCGAAAGACGAAGTTGCCCGGCGTGATCTCGTTGCGAAACGCCTTGCCCTGCTGTGCGATGCCGAACGGCACGCGCACGCGGGTGGAGGAGATCACGTTCTTGAAGTCGACGAACATGCCCTGAGCGGTCTCAGGTCGCAGGTACACCTCCGAAGCCCGGTCCTCCACCGGGCCGACGTGTGTCTTGAACATAAGGCTGAACAGGCGCGCGTCGTCCAGCGGCCCGTTGCACTCTGGGCAGCGGTCGCCCGGGACCTGGTCGGAGCGCCAGCGCTTCCTGCACCTGCCCAGGCACTGACGCAGCGGGTCGACGAAGTTGGCCAGGTGGCCAGAGGCCTCCCACACCGCCTCCGGCATGATCAGCGTCGACTCCAGGCCGACCACGTCGTCACGCAGCTCGACGATGTGTCGCCACCACAGGTCACGTATCGCCCGCTTCAGCGCGACCCCATACGGACCGTAGTCGTAGAAACCCGACAGGCCGCCGTAGATCTCGCTCGACGGATAGATGAAGCCGCGGCGCTTGCTGAGCGCGACGACTTTGTCCATCACCTGATCCCGATCCAAAGTCACGAACGCGACCTTAGCAGGGGCAGAATCGTCGAGTGAGCAGGCTTGCGCTCCTCGCCGCCACCATGGATGACGCCTATGCCAGGCTCAATGCGAGGCTCGACGGACTCAGCGACGAAGAGTTTTTCTGGCAGCCGGTTCCGAACAGCTGGACCATCTTCGAAGACCGGCCTGGCAACTGGACCTACGACTATGAGATCCCCGACCCTCATCCCGCCCCGGCCACGACCATCGGTTGGCAGGTCGTGCACCTTGGGACGACGAGGTTGATGTATCACGAATGGGCGTACGGCCCAGCGAAGCTCACCTTCCCAGCGATCGAAGTCCCGCACGATGTCGAGGGCGCCATGAAGCTGCTGAGCTCGGGCTTCGAGCTACTTCGCGAAGATCTGCGCCACGAGACCGAGGACGGTCTGGATCAGCCGCGCAAGACCAACTGGGGCGACCTGTGGCCCGCCTGGCGAATCTTCACGGCGATGACCGACCATGACGCTCTTCATGGTGGGGCGATCGGCGCCCTGCGCGACCTCTACTACTGGACGACCCGCAGCTGATTCAAGAAGGCCAGAGACTTGAGGCGCCGGTCGAGGTGGTGCTCCAGCTGGGCTTGCAGGACGCCCTCGATGGAAGCCAGCAGCGAGGCGTCCAGCTTCAGCCGGCGGTACGTGTCGACGTCGCCGGCGGCCATCAAGCGCAGCACCTTGATCGCCGGCAGCGGCACCAGCTCCATCCCTGGCACGGCGCACCGATCGCACAGAAACCCGCCCGCCTCCGCGCTGAAGGCGGCAGGCCGAGCAGCCAGCGGCCGTTCGCACGACGCGCACGACCAGAGCTGCGGCGCGTATCCCAGCAGATCCAGGGCCGACATCAAAAACCAGGCCGACGCCCGGCGAGGGTCGGTCTCGCGAGCGAGCTCGTCAAGAGCCGCCACCGTCAGCTCGTACACGCCGTCCACCGGGTGGCGGTCCTCACACACGCGCTCGGCCAGCTCGGCGATCAGCGCCGCGTGCGCCATCCGCTCGACGTCGCCCTCGATCCGGTAGCCCGGCACCCGCTGCACCTGGGCTACGACGTCGAGCTCGCCGCGGCCCTTCGCCAGGAGCAAGTCGACGTGGCCGTACAGCTCCAGCGACGGGCCCAGCTTGGACGACGGCCGACGTACTCCCTTGGCGATCGCGCCGACCTTGCCGTGCGTGCGGGTCAGCAAGGTGAAGATGCGGTCCGCCTCCCCGTAGTCGAGCTTACGCAGGACCACGGCGCGGTCACGATAGGTGGCCAGTCTCTTCCTCCACGGGCGCTCGAGGCACTTTCGGTTGCGACCCGTCCTTGCCGAAAGCCTCGTCCGGCCACGGTTCCTCCGCGATCAGGCGCACGGTCTCGATGCGCCGGCCCTTCACCTTCTCCACGACCCACTTGGCACGGCCGGCCTGGAACGAGTCGCCGGCCTCGGCGATCTTGCCAAGCATGGCGTGCACGTAGCCGCCGACCGAGTCGTAGTCGCCCGATTCCTCGATCCCCAGGTGGAGGCGTTCGTTCAGCTCCTCGAGCGGGAACCCAGCGTCGACCCGGGCCTCGTGGTCGTTGAGCATGGTCAGCAGGTCCTCTTCCGCGGTGTCGTACTCGTCGCGGATCTCACCGACGATTTCCTCCAACAGGTCCTCGAGGGTCACCAGCCCCGCGGTGCCACCGTACTCGTCGACCACGATGCTCATGTGCTGCTTCTTCACGCGCATCTCGTTCAGCAACTCGTCAACCTTCTTCTGCTCGGGCGTGAACTCGATGGGCCGCAGCACCTTGTCCATGTCGAACTTCCGCGATGACGACAGCGTGTAGAAGAGCAGCAGGTCTTTGGTGTGGATCAGCCCGATCACGTGGTCGATGTTGTCTTCGTACACCGGCATCCGCGTGTGGCGGTGCTGCTTGAACAGCCGAGCGATGTCGCGCAGCTGGGCAGTACGCTCCACGGCGACGATGTCGGTGCGCGGGATCATGACCTCACGCACAGTCTTGTCGCCGATCTCGATGATGCCGTGGATCATCTGGTGCTCCTGCTCCTCGATCACGCCCTGCTCCTCGGACACGTGGAGCACCGTCAGAAGCTCCTCCTCGGTGAGGTACGGCGCGCGGGCGGCGCGACCGCCGGTGATGGCGCGCGAGATGATGGTCACCGCCCACAGGATCGGACTCAGAAACGTGGCCACCCGGTCGACCGGACCGGCGGCTGCCAGGGCCCACCGCTCGGCGTTGGAGATGGCGAGGGTTTTCGGCGTAACCTCGGCCACGATCAGCAGCACGACCGACAGCAGGACCGAGACCAGCAGCGTCAGCCAGAGCCGCCACCCCGAGGCCAGGCCGGCCCGCGTCAGCATCTCGTCGGCCAACAGCGCCGTTGCCGTCGAGGCAACGATAAGGGCCAGCGTGTTGGTGAACAGCACGGTGGAGAGGAATCGGTTGGGGTCGGCGCGCAGACGTTGCAGGATCGCCGCCGCCTCGCTGCCCTGCTCAGCCAGAAAGCGCACGCGCAATCGGCCGACCGAGGTGAGCGCAGTTTCCGTGCCACTCGCCAGCGCGGCCAGGAAGAAGCACGCGATCAGGACGATCAGCTCGAGGATCTCTTGCCCGTTCATGGCGAGAGGACTATCTGAAGAGCTCGCTGACGCTCCGGTTTTCGTGGACCCGGATGATCGCTTCAGCGAGCAGAGGAGCTACCGACAGCACTTTAAGGGGCGGACCTATCTTCTCCGCCGGTATGGGCACCGTGTCGGTCACAATCACCTCTTCCACGTCAGCTCTTTTCAGTCTTTCCACGGCGTCGCCGCTCAGCACCGGATGCGTGGCACAGATCAAAACCCGATTCGCTCCCTGCTGGCGCAGCGCGGTCGCGAGCTTGGAGACCGTGCCGCCTGTGGTGATGATGTCCTCGACCACCACGCAGTCGCGGCCCTTGACGTCACCTGACACGGCGATCACTTCGACCGACTGCTCGTCGGGGCGGCGCTTATACCCGAACGCGATCGGCGCGCCGAGGTCGTTGGCCACCGCCTCCGCGCGCCGCCCGCCGCCCGCGTCGGGAGCGACCACCGTGAGGTGCTTGAGGTCGAGAGTCTTCAGGTGCTCGGAGAAGATGCGATGCGGTGAAAGGTGGTCCGTGGGCACGTCGAAGAAGCCCTCGATTGCCTCCGCGTGCAGGTCGAACAGCAGCAGGCGGTCCGCGCCCGCGAGCGTGATGAAGTTCGCGATCAGCTTTGCCGATATTGGCTCGCGCGGCTGCGTCTTCCGTTCCTTGCGCGCGTATCCGTAATAAGGAATGACGGCCGTGACGCGGCCTGCGGAGGCGCGGCGCAGTGCGTCGAGGATGATGAAGAGCTCCATCAGGTGCTCGTTGACGGGCGGGCTGGTCGGCTGGATCACGAAGACGTCGTGGCCCCGCATCGAGTCTTCGATCTTCACGTTGATCTCGCCGTCGGGGAAATGGCGCAGCCGCGTGTCTGTGAGCTGGACATCGAGGATCTCCGCGATGGCCGCCGCCAGCATCGGGTTCGCGGTGCCGGACAGGAGCTTCAGCTCACCCCACGGGGAGGCGTCGGTCCCCGTGTACTCGACGGCGGTCTGCAGCCTCCCGATCAAGTTTTCCTCCGTATCACCCTAGCTGGAACTCCGACGGCTGTCGCGCCGTCCGGGACGTCTTTGGTCACGACCGACCCCGCCCCCGTGCGGGCGCCTTTGCCAAGTTTGACGGGCGCGACGAGCATCGTATCCACGCCCACGAAGGCACCGTCGCCGATCTCGGTGCGGTTCTTGTTGGTGCCGTCGAAGTTGGCGGTAATCGTACCCGCGCCAATGTTGGCGTCCTCGCCGAGATCAGTGTCGCCGAGGTAGGCGACATGCGGCACCCGGCTTTTCCGGCCCACCTTCGTACGCACGAGCTCGGCGAAGCTGCCGATGTGTGCGTCCTCGGCGACTTCAGTGCCGGGGCGAAGCTTGGCAAAAGGTCCGCAGTCCGAGCGGTCGCCGAGCCTCGCGTCCTCTATATAAACATGCGGGCCGACGCGGCAATCGGCGCCGATGTGGGTGTCGCCCTTCAATACAGTGAACGGCTCGACCACAGTGTCCTGGCCAATCGTGACGCCTGCGTCTATGAAAGTGCTGTCCGGGTCGACAACGGTGACTCCATTCAGCATGTGGCCTTCGAGCAGGCGCCGGCGCAGGATGTCGGTGGCTCTGGCGAGGCGGACGCGGTCCTTGACCCCCATCGCCTCGTTCGGGTCGTCCAGCCTCACGACCGTCACCGGCTTCACGTGCAGAAAAATGTCCGTGAGGTAGAACTCACCCGCCTGGTTCCGGTCATTGATCTGGTCCAGCTGCTCGACCAGGCGACTGCCGTCGAAGCAATACACGCCAACGTTGAACTCATGCACGTTCGTCCGCTGCTCCGCGGTCGCGTCCTTACGCTCGACGATCTTTTCGAGCGAGCCGTCGGTGGCGCGGATGATGCGGCCGTCGTCGCGCGTCGGGTCTTCGACGCTGGCGATGGTCGCGGGCGTCCCCGCCTCCTGGTGCGCGTGGATGACCTTCAGGATGCTGGCCGCGGTGAGCAACGGCGAGTCGCCGTTGACGACGAGGACCACGCGACCCCGCAGCTCGCCGGAGGGGACCTGCTTCAGCGCGTCGGCGGTGCCTTTCGGATCCCGCTGATAGGCCAGCTCGACCCGACCGTCGAGGTGCGCCGCCAGCTCCGCGTGGTGGGGGTTGGCGATCACAGTCACGTCCCTGACGCCCGCCTCGTGGACCGCGTCGAGCACCCAATCGACCATGGGCCGGCCGCAGAGCGGATGGAGGACTTTGGGCATCCGCGAACGCATGCGCGTGCCGTGGCCGGCCGCGAGTATGACCGCAGTCAGGGTTGGGCTCAGATCAGCCCGATTATGCCAGTTCATCGTGGTGTTCCTGGCCGCATTTGTCCCTGGCCGAAATCGCGAACGGACGTTAAGCTCGCGGCCGTAGAGCACTTCGACGTCCTCGTCATCGGTGGCGGACAGGCTGGGTTGGCGGCCGGGTACTACCTCTCCCGACGAGCCGTTCGCTGTCTGATCGTCGACGACGGTGCTCGGGTCGGCGATTCGTGGCGCCGGCGATGGGACTCCCTGCGCCTGTTCACGCCGGCTCGCATCGACGGACTGCCCGGGTTCCCTTTTCCATCCCCGCCGTCCGCCACCGTCACCAAAGACCAGGTCGCCGACTACATGGAGTCGTACGCAAGGCGCTTCTGGCTGCCAGTCCGGCTCGGCGTGAGAGTGGGGCTCCTGACGCAAGACGGTGACAGTTTCCTGACCGACGTAGGCATTGCCGCGGACCAGGTTGTGATCGCCACCGGCTCCTACCTGACGCCGCGACTCCCGGCGTTTGTTTCCGACCTGGACAGGGGCATCACCCAGCTTCATTCGACGCAGTACCGGAATCCGTCTCAACTGCGAGGGGACGTGCTCGTCGTCGGCGCGGGCAACTCGGGAGCCGAGATCGCCGTTGAAGCGGCTCGCGCCGGCCACCGGACGTGGTTGTCAGGGCGTCCCACGGGTCATGTCCCCTATCCGATGCTGTTCTGGCGGCCCTTCTGGTGGCTTTTCACAAGGCCGCAATTCCGTCGCTTTGGCGTCCGCAGTCTTGACCGCGGTCAGCCACTGGTCAGGATCAAGCCACGAGACCTCCAGGCGGCCGGCATCGCTCGTGTGCCAAGAGTTGCAGGAGCGAGTGAGGGCAAACCGCAGCTGGAAGACGGGCGCCTGCTTGCAGTCGGGACCGTCCTTTGGTGCACCGGATTCGAGCACAGCTATCCGTGGATCAAGCTGCCGATCACCGACCCCGACGGTCATGTCATTCACCGGCACGGGGTGGTCTCCTCACAGCCGGGGCTGTATTTCGTGGGATTGCCGTTCCAGACTCGCATCTCCTCTTCCTTGATTGACGGCGTGGACGGCGACGCCAAATACGTGGTGGAGAGGATCGCTGCCCGACGTTCGCGGGCGTAGCATCACCTTCTTATGAGCGAGGTCCCCGCGCCGAACCTGGAAGGCGCTATCCCGTCTCATCTTCCAGTACTGCCGTTGAAATCGACGGTTGTGTTTCCGCGCATCTTCATTCCGCTTTCAGTGGGCAGGAAGAAGTCGCTTCAGCTGCTGGACGACCTGACCGGCGTCGAACGCCACATCGCGGTCGCGACCCAGCTCGACGAGACCGCTGAAGAGGTCGATTTCAGGGACATCCACCACGTCGGCACAATGGTTCGCGTCCAGCACATGTTGAAACTGCCGGACGGTACCGTCCAGCTGGCCGTGCTCGGACTGCGGCGCATCCGCCTGACCCAGGTCGAGGCCGACGAGCCGTATCTCACCTGCGCCGTCGAGATGCTGCCCGAGATCAGCGAGGACATCCTCACCATCGAGCGCGAGGCGCTGATGCGGCGCGCGATCGCGTCGTTCCAGCAGCTCGTGTCGCTGGCGCCGCACCTGCCTGCCGAGCTCGCCGGCGCAGCCGGGGCCATCGACGACCCGCTTCACCTCGCGTACTACGTCGCCAACCACATCCGGCTGACCACCGAGCAGCGGCAGGAGATTCTCGAGCTCGACTCGTCGAAGGCGAAGCTCGAGCGTCTGCTGGGCCACATGTCCCACGAGCTCGAGGTGCTCGAGCTCGGCCGCAAGATCCAGACCCAGGCCGAAGAGCAGATGGGCAAGGCCCAGCGCGAGTACTTCCTGCGCGAGCAGTTGAAGGCGATCCAGCGTGAGTTGGGCGAGCTGGACACCGAGCACGCGGAGCTGAGCGAACTGCGCGAGCGGATCGACAAAGCGGGGCTGCCGGCCGAGGCGAAACGTGAGGCCGACCGCGAGCTGGCGCGCCTGGAGCGCATTCCCTCGGCCTCGCCTGAGTCGTCAGTCATCCGTACTTACCTCGAGCTGATCGTGTCCCTGCCCTGGAACACCTCGACCGGCGGCGAGGTCGACGTGAAGAAGGCGCGCGGGATTCTCGACGCCGATCACTACGACCTCGACAAGGTGAAGCAGCGCATCGTCGAGCACCTCGCTGTCCGGCGCCTGAAGCAGGAGCGCGGCTCGACCGACCGCGGCCGCGAGCCGATCCTGTGCTTCGTCGGTCCGCCGGGGGTGGGGAAAACCTCCCTGGGGCAGTCGATCGCGCGCGCGATGGGGCGCAAGTTCGCCCGCGCGTCGCTAGGCGGCGTGCACGACGAGGCGGAGATCCGCGGCCACCGCCGCACGTACATCGGCGCGATGCCCGGCCGTATCCTGCAGGCGATCCGGCGCGCGGAATCGAACGACCCCGTGTTCATGCTGGACGAGGTCGACAAGATCGGCGCCGACTGGCGCGGCGACCCTTCGTCAGCGCTGCTGGAAGTGCTCGACCCCGAGCAGAACAAGGACTTCCGCGACAACTACCTCGACGTGCCCTTCGACCTCTCGAAGGTGATGTTCATCACCACCGCCAACTCGCTGGAGACCATCCCACCCGCGCTCCGCGACCGCATGGAGGTGCTCCACCTGTCCGGCTACACCGAAGAGGAGAAGGTGCAGATCGCCGAGCGCTTCTTGATCCCGAAGCAGGTCGGGGCACACGGGTTGCGCGAGGGCGAGATTACCATCTCGCAGGACGCGCTCCGTCTGATCATCCGCGAGTACACACGCGAGGCCGGCGTGCGCAACCTCGAGCGCGAGATCGCGTCCCTAATTCGGCGAGACGTGGCCGAGATCGCCGCGGGCAAGCGCCTGAAGCGAATGGATGGCGCGAAGAAGGTACGCGCCGCGCTGGGCAAGCGGCGGTTCTTCGACGACGTTGCCGAGCGCATCGACAGGCCCGGCATCGCGACCGGCCTGGTGTGGACGCCTACCGGCGGCGAGATCATCTTCGTCGAGGCGACGCTCACGCCTGGCAAAGGCGAGCTGAAGCTGACGGGCCAGCTGGGCGAGGTCATGAAGGAGTCGGCTGCGGCGGCGCTGTCTTACCTGAAGTCGCGCGCATCAGACATCGGAATCGATCCCTCGCTCTTCGACAAGAACGACATCCACGTACACGTGCCCGCGGGCGCCCAGCCGAAAGAAGGCCCGTCGGCCGGCGTGACGGTGTTGACGGCGATGGCTTCAATCCTGACCGGGCGTCCGGTGCGCGACGACGTGGCGATGACGGGCGAAATCACGCTTCGTGGACGGGTGCTGCCCATCGGCGGGATCAAGGAGAAGGTGCTGGGTGCCCACCGCGCCGGGCTGCGCCGCGTGCTGATGCCGTCGCACAACGAGGCCGACCTCGACGACATCCCGGCCGACCTGCGCAAGCAGATGCAGTTCGTGATGCTCGAGTCGATCGACCAGGTCCTGCGCGAGGCGCTGATGCCGCGCCGGCCTGCGGTGCTCAACGGAAACGGCGCGCGGTCGGCTACCGTCGTTGCGCGCGCTGCAGGATCCAGCCGTGCGCGGCCAGCTCCACCGAGTCGTCGAGGTGTGAAAGGGCGCCGTCGCCCCGTCGCCTGAGCGCCGCCGCGATCATGTGATCCGCGAGGTGCGGGTTCTTCGGCAGCAGGCTGCCGTGCAGGTACGTGCCGATCACGTTGCCCTGGATACAGCCTTCCCGGTGGTCTGAGCCGTTGTTGCCCTTGCCCTTCAGCACCTTGCCCAGCGGTTCGGCTTGAGGGCCGAGGAAGGTGCGGCCGCTGTGGTTCTCGAAACCGACGAGTGTGCTGGGCGTCAGGCCTTCGATGCGGGTCTCCACGACCACGTCGCCGATGAAGCGCTGCTTCCCCGCTTCGGTGATCACGTCGATCAGCCCGATGCCGTCATATCGTTCGCCGTCCGCAGTCTGGTAGTAGTGGCCTAGCAGCTGATAGCCGCCGCAAACAGCCAGGACCTGAGCGCCGTTGTGGACCGCCCTTTGCAGTGACTCCTGCTTGAACTGTTTCAGATCGTCGTAGATGAGTGCCTGCTCGCGGTCCTGGCCGCCGCCGAAGAAGAAGACGTCGACGTCTTCCATCTGTATGGCGGGGCCTCTTCCCAGCTCTACGAGGTTGGGCTCGAAGCCGTGCCATTCGGCGCGCTTGAGCAGCGTGAGGATGTTGCCTCGGTCCCCGTAGATGTTCATCAGGTCCGGATAGAGCCAGCCGACCGTGAATTTGGTGCTCATGTTTCCCAGTACTGCTGCGCCCAGCCGCGCCTCACCAGCTCGGCGCGCAGGTCGAGCATCGCGGTGTATGTGCACAGCAGGTAGGCGGTTTCGCCCTCGTTGGTGCACTTGATCAACAGGTCGAGGGCTTTGCCCGGTTCGGTCTGCGGTTCCTCGCCTGCGATCCCGGCGTACTTCAGGCGCACAGCAAGGTCGTGAGCGCGCACGCCCGCCGGGATGACAAGACTCGCGTGGTCCCTCAGCTGCTCGAAGTCGACGTCCCAGATCCACGAGACGTCGGTGCCGTCGGCCTTGCGGTCGTTGAGGCCGAGGATGAAGTTCTTGCCCTTCGCGAGGTCGACCGCCGTGCGCACCGTCTCGTTGAAGCCGGCTGGATTCTTGCTCAGGACAAGGACGAGGTGGCGGCCTCGAAAATCGACGCGCTCCTGGCGCCCGAACGCGGCCCTGAACGTTCTCAACCTTTCCGCGATGTAGGCCGCGCTGAGGTCGATGCTGCGCGCGGTCGCGAACGCGGCCAGCACGTTGTAGCAGTTGTAGAGACCGCCCAAGGGCATGTCGATTCGTGTGTCCTCGATGGTCATGCCAATACCGTCGAACGCATTGAGCTTGATGTCCGCCGCGGCCAGGTCGGGTTTGGGGCGCTCAAAGTGGCGGTTGGGGCAGCGGTAGACGCCGTCGTGGCCCACATAGACCGCGTCGAAGATGAGACTCGCGCCGCATTTCGGGCACGTTCGCGCGTCGGCGGCGTGCGGTAGGGTGTGCTGCCCAACATGGCGGTCGTCGAGTCCGAACCACAGCGGCTTGTTCGGAAGGTTGAGGCCGATCTCGGCGACTCTTGGGTCGTCCGCGTTGAGGATGGTCTTCGCGCTTTCTGATTGCGAGGCTAGCGCCCCTTCGATCTTTTTTGCGATCGACTCCAGCTCGCCATAGCGGTCGAGCTGGTCGCGAAACAGGTTCAGGACCAGAGTCGCCCGCGGCCGGAGCTCTTCGACGGCTTTGGGCAGGCTGGCTTCGTCGATCTCGAACACCGCCCAGTCCGCTCTCAGCCGTCCGTCGGCCCCGGATTTGTTCAGGGCCGCAGCAGTGGCGCCAAAGATCAGGTTGGCGCCGGCTCTATTGGCGACGACGCGGTGGCCGGCGCCCTCGAGCAGCCACGTCACCAGGCGCGCGGTCGTCGTCTTGCCGTTGGTGCCGGTGATGACGATCGATCCGTAAGTCAGGTCCTGGGTGAGGCGCGTCAGGATTCGCGGGTCGATCGCCCGCGCTACGTCGCCCGGCAGCGTCGTGCCGCCGCCGCGCCTGGTGATGCGACTCAGGACTCCAGCTGCCTTGCCGGCCCAGACGGCGGCGGTCTTACGCAGCTGCGTCATCTGGTGACCACTGTCCAGCACTCGAGATTGGCGATGGCTTTTTCCGCCTCCCGCTCGGTCTCGGTCTCTTTGAAGAACGCGGATCCGCTCCCGGTCATTCGCCAGCCCGGCCCAAGGCTTCTGGCGAATTCCTGCAGTCGTGGCTCGACCCGCTCGGCCGCGCGCTGCAGGTCGCCCTTCACCTCGTCCCATGCGCGGTAAACGTCCGCCGTCGACAGCTCGATACGCGGCCAGGCGATGGCGTAGTGATGGTTTGAGGTGGCGAGCGGCGTGAGCAGTTCGCCGCGGCCCTCGCCTCGCGCCCGGCCACCAAGCAGAAAGAAGGGCACGTCGGAGCCGACCTCCTGTGCGATCGTTGCCAGGTCGACTTCGAGGGCGTACATCGCTTTCAGGGCTTTTAGTGTCGTCGCTGCGTCAGAGCTCGCGCCACCCATGCCTGAGCCCGGAGGGATGCGCTTGTGGAGATGGATCCTGGTCGGCAGGGTGCGACCCGCGGCCCGCTCGAGGACCTGCTGGGCTTTGAGCACCGAGTTGTTGTGGTCGTCGACCTTGAATCCTTCCGACGTGAAAGTCGTCTCGCCTGCGCGCCCGAACTCGAGCAGGTCATGCAGCTCGATCTGCTGGAAGGTGGTGCGGATGTCGTGAAATCCATCTTTGCGGCGCCGGAGCACCTCAAGGTCGAGGTTCAGCTTGGCGCGCGCGGGCAGCGCCAATATCAATCGGCTATCGGCTTCAGTTCTGCGCGATACCTGACCGCGCGCTGCCGGTAGTGCTGCGCCGCGGTTGCGACCCAGTTGCTTGAAGATCCGCGGACCTCGTTCCTCACGGTGGCTGGCACGCCCGCGGCCAGCTTTCCGGGCGGGATTTCAGTGCCTTCCCGCAGCACCGCGCCGGCGGCCAGCATCGAACCAGCACCGAGGCGGCTGCGCTGGAGCATGGTCGCGCCCATTCCTACCAACGCTCCCTGCTCGACGACGCAGCCTTCCAGCTGCGCCGAGTGGCCGATGGTGGCGTTGCCTTCGATCACGGTCGGCAGATTTTCGGCGCAGTGGACAACGACGTTGTCCTGGACGTTGGCGCCTGCGCCGACCTTGATGGACGACTCATCTCCCCTCAGCACCGCGCCGAACCAGATGCTCGCGTCTTTGTCGACTTCGACATCGCCGATGAGGACCGCGGTTGGTGCGATGTAGGCATCGGGATGCACTCTGGGCCGCCGGCCCCCAAGCTCGAACTCCACGGCCCGTATAATCCTACGTTCGTGAGTTTGACCTTCCTCTTGGCGATGCCGCGTGGCTAAGCGAACCGCATCGGCGAAGAAGCAGGCACGCGCAGGCGCGCGGCGTGCAGTGCGCAACCGCGCTACCCGCTCCGAGGTCAAGACCCTGGTCGTGAAGGCGCGGCGCGCGCTGGGCGATGGCTCGGCGGAGGCGACTGAGCGGTTGGAGACGACGCTCGAGGCTGTGCGAGCCCTGGACCGCGCCGCTGCCAGGGGCATCCTGCACCGCAACAACGTGGCGCGGCGCAAAGCGCGGCTGGCCCGCCGTTTGGCGAAGCTGGTCCCCGTGACGCCTCAACCCGCTGCGGCGAAGAGTGGCAAGAAGGCCGCGCCGGCCAAGGCTGCTGAGCCAGCCACGGCTGAGAAGCCGAAGCGGAGAGGATTCCTCCGCCGCTCCTAGAGCCGCGTCAGCAGCACGTCGAGGCCGAGTTCGGCGTCGACCTGGCCTGACTTGACCTCCCACTCGTAGTCGCGGATCTGCCTGAGCGCCTGCTCCAGGCGATTGCCGTCGGCCTCCTGGGCGGCGTCATACGCCTTCTGGAGGACGAAGCGGTGCTCGGCCATCTCGTTCTGCACCTGCTGCAGGGAGAGGCCCCGCTCCTGTTTCGCCTTGACCTCGAGGACAAGCGCGATGTGGCGGGCCATCCGGTAGGCCACGGACGTGGGATACATGCCCCCGCGCGTGAGGTTGCGAGCGATCTCCAGGGCCTGCGGCGTTGGGTGAGGCAGCAGGTTGTCCGTGAGGCGAAAGACTTCGTCTTCGCGTCCGCCGGCCAGGAGTCGGGTCGCTGCATCCGGCGTTAGCTTGGCGCCGGACGCTTTGTACGCGGCGAGCTTGCTGAGTTCGGAGTCGATGACGTTGAGGTCGGGCGGCGATGCACGCACGACTTGCGCAGCGAGGGCTGCTGTGAGGCCGTGTCTTTCGACGGCGCGTTTCGACGCCCACTCGCTGAGCGCGCGACGGTTCAGGTGCTGCATCTCCTCGACCCGACCGCCTGCCGAGGTGATTGCCCTGCTCAGCTTGTTGGACGCGCCGATCCGCCCGGCGACCGTGAGCACAAGCCGCGTGGTGGCCGGTACCTGTGACACCGCTGCGGCCAGGGCTTCAGTGCGAGTGGTAGGAATCATGCGCACGAACACGACCCGGAACGGATCCAGGAATGGAGCCTGGAGGCAGGCGTCTTGCAGCCGTGCGGCAGTCAGCCCCGAGCCTTCCAGGGTTTCGAGGCCGAAGTCCGAGACCAGGTCCTTTCGCCACTCGTCGACAGTGGCGTTGGCCTTCTCTTCGACGAGGAATCGCTCCTCGCCGTGGAGCAGCAGCGCGGACACGGCGGCGCGGCTGGTCGCTCGCGGCATGCGCCGATCGTACTTACAACGGCACAGTGATCGTGCCCTCCTGGTCGGTGCGCAGGACGTTAGGTGGGAAGCCGTTGGCCAGGCGACCCGGACCACGCGAGGCGATGAGCTGAGTGGTGTTTGCGATCGCAGCTCGTTCCAGCTCAGGCGAGAGGCGGCTGCGCCCGCCCGACGGTAGGAGAAAGTTGGTGCACGGCCCACGCAGTCGTGTCGCGGCGATGGACTGCGCATCGAGATCGAGGTCGCTGAAATCGCAGAAGCTGCGTCCGTCCGGCGCGACCGCGCGCAAACCGAGATAGGCGGAGCCGACCTGGTCGCCTGGCGCGCCTCGCTCGGGCGAGACGATCTCCAGCGCGAAACCGGCAATTGACATGGAACTGCCTGCGAGCACCGTTTGGACGGAGGCGCCGCGTGCAGCCTGCTCGAGCACGGCGGTGCGCCAGGCTGAGCCGCCAAGATTGGCGTTGGGAACTAGAACGGTCGAGGCTTGGCGATCGAAGCCGGCGAGCCCGCCGGCGTGCCCGAGCCCCGGAGCGGTGATGAGGATCGCGTCGAGCTTCGACTGCCACGGCGGGAGCTGGGTTCCCAGCTCGTCTTTCAACCTGGCGGGACTTGGGCCGCCGTCGATGAGGATCGCGCCGTGCGGGCCGCGGAGCAGCACGGCCTGGCCGTCGCCGACGTTAAGCACTATCGCCTGGGGAGGAGCATTGGCCCATAGGACGAGGGCCGCGATCGAGATCACCGTCGGCGCGGCTGCGGCGGTGATGAACGCCACCTTGCGTGGAGCGCCCCTGGCGTTAGCGCCGGCGATCGCCGGGCCCAGGGCTGAGTAATAGGCAACGCCGAGCCAGGTTGGAAACCTCGGAACGTTGATCGCGGCCGCTGGGACGCGTGCAAGGAGGTAGGCGACCTGCTCGATGTACGCGATCTGGCCGGCGATCGGGATGGCGGCGGCACGAGCGAGTTCAGGTGCAAATGAGAGCCCGCCGAGGATGAGGCCGGCCGCGATCAGCACTGGAAGGATCGGAAGAGTCAGCGCGTTGGCGATTGGGGCGACGGGCGAGAGGACATGGAAGTCGGTCGCCATCATCGGCAACGTTCCGACCTGCGCCGCGCAGGTGACGGCGAAGGGTTCGCGCACGACGTGCGGCAGAAAAGTCACGCGCCGAGCGATTGTGGGGGTTAGCAGGATGATCGCCGCGGTGCCGGCAAACGAAAGCTGGAAGCCGACGTCCCAGGCCAGTTCTGGCCGCCAGCCGAGCATGGCGGCGGCGGTGAGGGCGAGTGAAGTCCAAACATGGGATGGGCGGCCGATATGCGCGGCCGCGATCGCGAGGCATCCCATGGCCGACGCGCGGACGGCCGCGGGCGTGGCGCCGCCGACCATCGCGTAGAGCGCGATCAAGCCGAGGGCCGGCCAGGTGGCGGTATGTCCGAGCAGAGGATGCAACGCGCCCTGCACGATGCGAGCGAAGACCGCAACCTTGAGCCCACTCAAGACGAGCAGATGGATCAACCCAGTGGCGATCAGCGCGTTCTGCAGGTGCGGCGGAATCCCCTGGCGAATGCCGAGGACGATGCCGAGCAGCACCGCGGCATGTGGCGCAGGTACGGCGGCGTCTACGGTGGCGATGTATCGCGACCGGAGCCACGAGGGGAGTGCGGCGACTCCGGTCAAGCCGGCGGTGACGTCGAAGCTCGAGGCCTGGAGCTCCAGATAAACCTGGCGCTGGGCGAGATAGGCGCGCCGGTCGAACCCCGTCAGGTCGCGAGGCAAGCTGAGCTTGCCGGCCGCCCTAACCGCGTCGCCGAAGACTGCTTCGCCCGGTCCCCGCCAGCGGATGAGAACGTTTCCGAAATCGTTCAGCGCGACGCCGTCGACCAGCGTCGCGTCCGGTTCGACCAGCACCTCCTGTCCGCCGCCCACCGGATGGCTGTCGTCCGCGACTCGACCCGCGATGACGGCAGCCCTTCCCGCAAGCGAGACGGCTCGCGTGGGTATCTGGGGGTCGATCGCAGGCAACTCGGCACGTCCCACTCCGAGCAGCGCGGCGGCCAGTGCGAGGGTCAACAATGCCGGCCGCACAACGAGAGCAAGCGCGATCAGGGGCAGCGCAATGGCGATGGCGATCGCGCCCGCCATCGGTTGCGACGGCAGCAGCACCACCGCCGCCGCAAGTGCGGCAGACCACGAGAGCGCCAGCACGACCGCCGGATAGCGAGTCACAGCGTCAGGTACCGGCGCGCGATGACGTACTCGGCTTCGCCCATGCCCAGGATGTCGACCAGCTCTCGAGTGTTCTGAAAGCCGCCGAAATTGACGCGGTAATCGATGCACTCCTGGGCAAAGCCCGGCGTGAAGCCCGGCACCGCCTCGAGCTCTTCGAGGGTCGCCTGGTTGAGGTTGACACGGGCGATCACCGTTCCGGACGATGTCTTGGCGAACGGCACCTTGACCTGCTCCCCATCCCTCAGCCGCCCGGCCAGGTTGGGCAGGCGCGACATGTCGGCGTACGGACTGAATCCCCCAGCCGCGGCTATGGCATCGAAAACGCGATCGCCGCGAGGCAGCCGGAAGAGGCCCGGATTTTCGACCGCGCCGACCACATGCACGAGAAGCCCAGGCTGGGGTGGGACGTCCAGCCCGTTGGCGCCCGCGGGGCCGGGCGATGGGTTGGCGGCGTTGGCGGAAGAACTGTAAGCGTAGGCGCCGGCGAGGACAGCGATGGCGAGCGTGATCGGCGCCGCCACGACGAGGAATCGCTTCCATCCCGGGACGAGGTGCAGGCGAAGGGGCATGAGCCGAGCCTAAGAACCGAACGCTGAAGTTGGAACCCAGGGTGTTAAGGCGGGCTCAGAGGCGGATCCTCGGACCTATCAGCACGTAGCTGACATCGACTATCAGCATCGCGAGGCCGGCGAGCACCGAGTAATAGGTGAACACCCCGGTGACGATGAAGTTCGCTCGGTGGAAGATGCTGTAGACGAGCTCCGACCCAACGCCCGGGACGTTGAAAACGTTTTCGACCACGAGTGAGCCCATCAATGTGGTAACGGCAATCGGACCCATCACAGTGGTTAAGGGAATCAGCGCGTTGCAGAGCGCATGCCGCACCACAACCGCCCTCTCCCGCAGGCCTTTTGCCCAGGCCGTGCGCACGTAATCCTGGCCCAGCGTGTCGAGCATCGACGCTCCCACCACCCGGGCAACAAGCCCTGTCTGGGGTGTCGCAAGCGCGACCGCGGGCACGACCCACTGAATCGGCGGGCCCCAGCCCACCTCGACGTAGAAGAGACCACCCGTCCAGCGATACAGCAGCGCGCGGCAAATGAAAACAACCAGATCGCCCAAACGAAATTAGGAATCGCGTAGGCGACGCTTCCCAAGAAGCCGGCCGCGTAATCGATCCGCGTCCCGCGGTTCGCGGCTGAGACGACCCCGGCCCAGATCCCGACTGTCAGCATCAGCACGATCGCGATAAGGCCCAACCGGATGCTGATCGAAGCCTCGCTCAGGAGCAGCGGGGACAGACCGCTGCCCGTGAAGTAGCTCTGCAGCCAGTGCATCTACTGGATCGGATACGGGTCGTCGAGGTGAGCCCGGTGGAGGAGGATTCTTTCGCGCGCCTCCGTCATGCGCTCGCTGCCAGAGTACGGACTGCCCGGAAGGGCGTGGACCAGCAGAAACACGGTCCAGCTGAGAGCGACGGCAGCTAGGCCGACAATTGCCAGGCGGCCGGCCAGATAGGAGGGGACTCGACTCGCCCTCAATTGATCACCGACTCTGCCGCGATCCGTGCCGATAGAGAATGGTTCCGCGGGAAGGATTCGAACCTTCGGTCAAGGATCCAAAGTCCTTTGCCTTACCAACTTGGCCACCGCGGAGCGCGATACAACACTACCTCGGGCTCTCGGATCGGAAGTTTGTGACCTCCATGCCGGCTCGGGCGTTTCGTGTGGTGATGAAACCGGCGTTGCTTGCCGCCCTCTTCGTGTTCATGGTCGGCTGCGGCGGGTACAGCTTCCCGGGCGAGCGCCCGTCGCCCTCGCCGGCGACCGGCACGGTCAGTGGACATGTGGTCGCGATTCCGTGCAAGCCCGTCATGCAGGCGGGCGACACGTGCGCCGGGCGGCCCGTGGCGGGCCTGGAGCTCGACTACCTGGACGTAAACGGCGCGGTCAAGCGCGCCGTTACCGACGGCAGCGGCAACTACTCGATCCGGCTCGAACCGGGGGCGTACGCGGTCAAGATGAAGACCTACTTGCGGGTCATCAGCGGCCCGCTGAAGCTCGCCGTGCAGGCAGGGTC
>DATEGC010000025.1:0-14994 GCA_035280285.1 Candidatus Dormiibacterota bacterium
CTCGCGCACTTTTGCGATGTTGGTGCCAAACAGGGCGACGACATCATTGACTGATACAGGCTTCACGTTCGGGTCGCCTTCCAGCCCGGCGTCATAGTCGGTGACCAACGACACGTTGACGTAGCAGATCTCCAGCTCCCGGGCGAGGGTCACCTCTGGGTACTGGGTCATGTTGACGAGGTGCCAGCCCATCGATGAGAACCACCGGCTCTCCGCCTGTGTCGAGAAGCGCGGGCCCTGGATGACGACGACGGTTCCTTGATCGTGGACCGGGAGTCCGCCCCGCTTCGCGGCATTGACGGTCAGGTCTCGGAGAACCGGACAGTACGGATGAGCGGTGCTGACGTGGGCAACCTTGGGTCCGGCGTCGAAATACGTGTCGGCTCGGCCTCGGGTTCTGTCGACAAACTGGTCGCATACGACGATGTCGCCAGGTCTCATGCTCGGCTGCAGGCTGCCGGCCGCGCTTGGAGCGATCACCCGGGTTACACCGAGCGAATGCAGCGCCCACAGATTCGCGCGGTAGTTGATTGCCGCCGGCGGCAGTGCGTGGCGGCTGCCATGCCTCGCGATGAACGCCACGCCGCGGTCGCCGACCCGGCCCACCGCGATCTTATCGCTCGGTGACCCATACGGCGTGTCCAGGCGAACGGATTCCACATCATCGAGGAAGTGGTAGAAGCCCGAGCCCCCGATCACACCAATCTCAGCGTTCAGAACCCACACCTTGAGTCAGGGAGAGCCGAGGTGCGGGCTGCGGGCTCGATCACCCGCTCCTCGGTGATGATGGCCGTTATCAGGTCCGACGGAGTCACGTCGAATGCGGGATTCAAGGCTTGGGAGCCTGCCGGTGCAACGCGCACGCCGGCGAATTCGACGACTTCGTCTCCAGCCCGCTGCTCGATGGGGATCAGGCTGCCATCAGCCACCTCCGGGTCGCGGGTGGACTCCGGGGCGACGACCACAAATGGCACCCCGGCGCGCCGTGCGGCCAAGGCGAGTGGGTAGGTGCCGATCTTGTTTGCCACGTCGCAGTTGGCGGCGATCCGGTCCGCGCCAACCAGTACGACGTCCACTGCGCCGTTCGCGATCAGCGAAGGAGCGGCGGCATCGGCGACAAGGCGAAACGGAATCTTCAGCCGCTTCAGCTCCCACGCGGTCAGCCGGCTGCCCTGCAGCGAAGGTCTTGTCTCGGTTGCGAGCACCTCCTCCACCAATCCGCGCCCGTGTGCGAACTGGATCACACCCAGCGCGGTCCCGATTTCCACGCAAGCAAGCGCTCCCGTGTTGCAGTGGGTCAGGACTCTGAGACGAGTCTTGTCTGCCAACTTCATTGACTCGAGCCACGCCGTGCCGCGCTCCGCCATCGTCCGGTTGGTCTGGACGTCTGCCTCGAGCACCTTTACAGCGGCTTCGACCACCGCGTCCGCGCCGGCGGCGACCGCTCCACGTGCTTTTTCGATTCCCCAACGCAGGTTGACGGCGGTCGGCCGCGTTGCTGCGAGCTCGGCAGCGGCTTTGTCGGCCGCGAGTCGGATGTCGTGACCTCGCTCCTGTGCTCGGCGCACGGCCAGCGCAACGCCGAGAGCGCCCGCGACGCCGAGCGCGGGAGCGCCGCGCACTCGCATAGAACGGATTGCCTCGGCAAGCTCAGCGACCTCGCGCAGCCGCAGAATGCGCTCCTCTCGGGGGAGCAGAGTCTGGTCGATGATGGCAACCGCGTCGCCATCCCAATCGATGGTTCGAATCACTTCGACTACCCTAAACGAGCTTGGCGAACGCAGCAGCCAGGCCTTGATCCGATCACGCTTCCACCGCTGCTCACGAGCGGCTGCGGCTCCGCGGTCCACTGGGCGTCCATGCTCGCTTTCTGGCACGAGGCAAGGTCCAGCCGGTCACCGTGTCACCGAGTAATCAGGACGTCTGACTGGGACCGCGCTCGCGCCGGGCACGAAAAGTTGCAATCGCAGCTTGCCGGTAGCGCTCAGCCATCTCGACGTAGCGCGCAGCGTCATCGGTCAGGTCAGGGTCGTGGTCCTTGTGTCGCCGGCTCAGCGCGACGGCCGCGAACTTGGCGCCTCGCATGTAGGGCTCCAGTTGGTCGAACGGAAGGGGTCGATCGCCGCGTGCCATCTCAGTCGCCTCCTCGGATTGAGTGGAACAGCTCTTCGTCGGTCGGCCGATCGGCGAAATCGCGCCCGACAAATGCCCAGCCGATGGATCCGTCGCTCCTGATGGCAAAGATGGAAGGCCGTGCGATGCCGCCGTCGGCGTCGGTCCACACGCCCCACTCCTTGATCACGCGGCCTTCGGGATCACTGAGCAGCGGGAACGGCAGCAGCAGCTTCTCGACCATGTTGCGGTTGTTCTCGACTGGATCGACCGAGATGCCGGCCGCGCTCACTCCTTCGTCGACGAAGCTATCCCAGTTCCTGGCGTACGAGGCCAACTGCCCGTTGCAGTAGGGTCACCAATCGCCGCGGTAGAAGACGAGGAACACCGGTCCGCCGGCAAGGTGCTCGGAAAGGCGCCAGGTCTTGCCTTCATGGTCTGGCAGCTCAAAATCGATCGCTCTCTCCACGACCATGGAAACGCGATGCTAGCGTCGTTGATTCCCAGCCGGTGGCGCGATTCCGAACGTGACCGTTCGCTGCACGGCAAGGGGATACGACGCCAGCTCTCGCTGGCGCCCCACGTCAGGACATCGCCGGGACCCTGGGTAGCTCCTCGATAGCGGCATCAATCCGCGACTGCGAAAGCTCGACGTCCTCCAGCTTTCCCGCAAAGTACGCGTCGTACGCCGACATATCGAAGTGGCCGTGCCCGGAAAGGCCGAACAGAATCGTCCGCTTTTCACCAGCCTCTCGGGCGGCCGCCGCCTCCTGGACAGCCGCCCGCAAGGCGTGGGCAGATTCCGGGGCCGGCAGGAAGCCTTCGCAGCGAGCAAATCGCACCGCTTCGGCAAAGCATTCGTTCTGCTTGTAAGCGCGTGCCTCGACCACTTTGTGATCGACCAGGGCACACAGCGACGGGGCATCACCATGGTATCGAAGGCCACCCGAATGAATCCGATCCGGAATGAAGCTGTGTCCGAGCGTGAACATCTTCACCACTGGACCCATTCCGACCGCGTCACCGAAGTCATACGCGTATACACCGCGCGTGAGGGTCGGACACGCGGCCGGCTCCGCCGCGATGAAACGCGTGTGCGGCATTCGGCCCTTCAACTTGTCGCCGATGAACGGGTAGGCGAGGCCCGCGAAGTTGGACCCACCGCCGACACATCCGATCACAACATCCGGGTACTCGCCCGCCATCTCCATCTGCTTTTTGGCCTCGAGACCCGCCACTGTCTGGTGCAGGAGGACGTGATTCACGACGGAGCCGAGAGAATACTTGGCGTCGTCGTGGGTGGCCGCGTCTTCGACCGCTTCTGAGATCGCGATTCCAAGGCTGCCCGGCGAATCCGGATCGTCCGCCAGGATGCCTCGGCCCGCATTGGTCAGGTTGGTGGGAGATGCGTACACGGTCGCGCCCCACGTCTCCATCATCGCCCGGCGATACGGTTTTTGCTCGTACGAAACCTTGACCATGTACACGGTGACCTCGAGGCCGAACAGCGCGCCTGCGAACGCGAGCGCTGAGCCCCATTGGCCGGCTCCAGTCTCTGTGGTGAGCCGTTTCACGCCCTCTTGGGCGTTGTAATAGGCCTGCGGCACTGCGGTGTTCGGTTTGTGCGAACCTGCGGGCGAGACACCTTCGTACTTGAAGTAGATGTGTGCAGGCGTGTCGAGCGCCTTCTCGAGGCGATCGGCGCGATAGACCGGGCTTGGCCGCCAGATGCGGTATACGTCGCGCACCCGGTCGGGGATCTCGATCCATGGCTCGGCCGAGACCTCCTGCGCGATTATGGCCTGAGGAAAGATTGGGGCGAGATCGGCCGGCCCCATGGGCTGCAGCGTCTGAGGATTCAGGTACGGGGCCGGAGGCGCCGGCATGTCGGGCAGGATGTTGTACCAGCGCTCGGGGATGTCGTCCTCATTGAGCAGGATCTTCTTGGTCACAGCTCCCAGCCTCCTGAATCCGTTGGAAAGGGCCTGTCTGGAAAGAGTATCGCTACCAGTTCAGCCCGATCGCCAGCGCTGCAATCGGACATTTTCTGAACCGCCCCAGCGAGCGGTTAACCCGAAAGCTTCGGCGTTCGAGTGAGCTACGCCGTTGCGTGACCAGCTGGGCGACTTACCGAAAGGGTATTGACCGCTCTTTCGGTTGGTGCTAGTGTCGCGCAATTCGAACTGAATCGAAAGTAATCGAAAGCAGTCAGTATCCGGCCGAGCGGCGCCTCGCCATCGCGAAAGCGATCGAACAGAAGGCGCGTGTCTCCGTGTCTGAGTTGAGCCAACAGCTCTCGGTCTCGGAAGTCACGATTCGCAAAGACCTGGCCGTGCTCGAGCAGGAAGGCGGCGTCCTACGCACCCACGGGGGCGCGATCGCCGTCGGACGCAGCCGAGCCGAGCTGGCCTTCGAAGTCCGCGCGCGCCTCCATAAGACTGAAAAGGCCTTCATCGGCGCCGAGGCGGCGCGCTTGGTGGATGACGGCGACAGCATCGCGCTCGACGCAAGCTCGACCGCGCTTCAGATCGCACGGCACTTGAAGGCGCGCCGCGAGCTGACTGTGGTGACAAACGGCATCCGGGTCGCCACCGAACTCGCTGGGCAGCCGAGCATCACGGTGCTCATGCCCGGAGGGGCGGTTCGTTGGGAAGCGTTCTCGCTGGTCGGCAAGTGGGGGACGGTGATGCTCCGCCAACTGAACATCCAGAAGGCGTTTGTCGGCGCGGTCGGCTTCACGTTGGAAGAAGGGCTCACCGACGTCAATGCTGAAGAGGCGGAGATCAAAAGAGCCATGGTGGTCACCGCCAAGGACGTGATCGGTGTGTTCGATCACACGAAATGGAATCGCCTGGCCATGGCGACGTTCTGTCCCACCGATCGACTTCGCATCGTGATCAGCGATGATCGGGCCCCGGCTGACTACGTGATGGCGGTCAAGGATCGTGGTATCGACGTGCGCCTGGTGGGCAGTCGATGAATCAAGCCGCCGCGCCGATTCTTGAGTTGACCGGCGTCTCCAAGCGATTCGGCGCTGTCCAGGCGCTCCAGAATGTCGATCTCCAGCTCGTGGCGCACGAGGTTCACGCCCTCGTCGGTGAGAACGGGGCCGGCAAGAGCACGCTGGTGAAGATCCTGGCCGGCATCCACCAACCCGACGCGGGACAGATGAAGCTCAACGGGCAGGAGCTGGTGCTTTCTGGGCCGGCCGCAGCGCGTCATCTCGGTATCGCGGTCATCCATCAACACCCCAACCTGTTTCCTGACCTCACCGTCGCTGAGAACGTCTTCGTCGGCCGTCTGCCTCGCAACCCCCTACGTGGCGTGGATTGGGGCGAGCTCAATCGCGCGGCCGAGCGGCTCTTCGCGGATCTGGGCGTCAAGCAAAGCGTTAGCGTCCCCGTACGCGGGCTCTCGGTGGCCGATCAGCAGCTGGTCGAGATCGCCAAGGCACTCTCGCTCGACGCGCGGGTGCTGGTGATGGATGAGCCAACGGCGTCTCTATCAAGCCGCGAAGTCGAGAGGCTCTTCACGATCATCAGACAGCTGAGGGCGCGCGGCGTGGCGATCTTATTCGTCGACCACCGCATAGAAGAGGTCTTCGAGATCGCCGACCGAGTCAGCGTTCTTCGGGACGGGCGCCACGTTATCACCGTCCCCATTGCGGAGGTCACGCCCGCCGACGCCATCCGGCACATGGTCGGCCGCCGCCTGGAAACCCTGTTTCCCAAAGAGGCAGCCACGCTTGGCGAGGTGGCCCTTGAGGCACGGGGCCTGGCTCGCAAGGGCCTGTTCAGCGACGTTTCGTTTCAGGTCCGGCGCGGCGAGATCGTTGGGCTCGCGGGACTGATCGGTGCCGGACGCACCGAGGTGGCGCGGGTTCTCTTTGGCATCGATCACGCGGACGCCGGCGAGGTGCTGGTGGCAGGGATGCACGCCGACATCAGAAGCCCAAAGGACGCGATGCGACTCGGCATCGTCTATGTCCCCGAGGATCGGCACCAACAGGGTCTGGTTCTCGATTTCTCGATTGCGGCCAACGTCTCTCTGCCGATTGTCCAGAGGCTCAGCCGCCTCCTCGTCCTCGATCGCGCACAAGAGGAAGGGTTGGCATCCGACTATTCAAAGCAACTTCAGGTCCGCGCTACGGGTGTGGATCAGGCGGCGTCGGGGCTGTCCGGCGGCAACCAGCAGAAGGTGGTCATCGCAAAGTGGTTGGCCACCAAGCCAACGATTCTTCTTCTCGACGAGCCGACCCAAGGCGTAGACATCGGGGCCAAGGCGGAGGTCCACCGGATCATCTCGCAACTTGCGGCCCAGGGCATGGCGATCGTCCTCATCTCGAGTGAGCTGCCCGAGGTGCTGGGCATGGCCGACCGCATCGTGGTTCTGCATGAGGGACGTGTCGCTGCCGAATTCGGTCGCGACGAAGCGTCCCAAGAACGCATCATGGCGGCGGCCACGGGTCACGCTCCGGCATGAGCGTGCGAGCCATCGACTCGCCAACTAGCTCGGCACTCGCCGGGCGAATCGGACTGGAGCGAACCCTCACCCTGGTGGCTCGACTCCGCGAAGTCGGCATCTTGCTTGTGCTCCTGGTGGTCGTCGCCATTGTCTCGATTCAGGCGCCCCTTTTCTTCTCTGTCTCCAACTTCGAGCAAATTCTGCTCAACGTCTCTCTCATCGCCGTCGTCGCGGTCGGGCAGACGACGGTTGTGCTCACTCGCAATGTCGATCTCTCGGTTGGGTCGGTGGTCGGCCTGGTCGCATTCGTGACTGGCGACCTGCTCAAGGAACACACCCTCGACGTTCCCGGCGCGATCGCCGTGGGGTGTCTGCTTGGCGTCGGGCTCGGCGCGTTCAATGGTCTGATCATCGCCGTCGCACGGGTACCCGCGATCGTCGCGACGCTCGGCACTCTTTACGTGTACCGAGGTCTTGATTTCCTGGTTGCTGGGGGAAAGCAGGTCAGTGCCATCGACCTGCCACGTGGTTACCTTGGAATCGCTTCCTCGTCGGTGCTCGGCGTCCCGACCCTTATCGTCGCCGCCGCGCTCATCGCGCTCGTCGCCGCCTATCTGCTGCGTAATTCCGGCGTCGGTCGAGAGCTCTATGCAATCGGTAGCAACCCAGCGGCCGCCGAGGTCATAGGTATCCCTACCCAGCGTCTGATCTTCGGAGCATTCGTCGTTTGCGGGCTTTGCGCGGGAATCGCAGGCGTGCTGTGGGGCTCGCGATTCGGGAGCGTGAACGCACTGGCCGCCAGCGGACTCGAGCTGCAAGTCATTGCGGCCGTGGTCGTCGGTGGGGTCAACATCTTCGGCGGTTCGGGGACGGTGGTCGGCGCCGTGCTTGGGGCCATCCTCCTGGCAACGATCGAGAACGCGCTGCGCATCCTCCACCTGTCGGAGTTCTGGCTGCTGGCCATCGATGGGGCCGTCATCTTGCTCGCGGTCGCCACAGATGCTGCCATCCGCGGCTACTTTCAGCGGATTCTGATGAGGACCGGGCGGAGATGAGGCCGTGGGCAATCGCCCTGCTTCGTCGCTGGGAATCGCTTCTTGTGCTGGCCTTTGTCGCGTTCGTCGTGCTCGGGTCCTCACTTTCGCCGTACTTCGTGAGCGGTTCGAACTTCTCCGACCTGACGAGCAACTTGATGGAGAAGGCGATCATGGCTTTGCCACTCGCCCTGATCATCATCGCCGGCGAGATCGACCTCTCGGTCGAATCCATGCTCGGCCTCTCCAGCGCGCTGCTCGGTTTCACGTACGCGCTTGGCTGGCCGCTGTGGCTCGACGTCCCGTTGGTTCTTGCTGTCGGTGGAGCGGGTGGGTTGCTGAACGGACTTCTTGTCACGCGAGCCGGGCTGCCGTCGCTGGTGGTGACCCTGGGGACCTTGGCGCTGTATCGCGGCCTGGCCTCCGTGGTCCTGGGTCCGCGCTCAATCAGCGGTTGGCCCGAGTGGTTCACCAACTTCGGGTTTGGCGATATTCCCGGAACCCTGATCCCGTGGCCGCTGCTGGTTTTCGCGGCGCTTGCAGTTGCCTTCGTTTTCGTACTCCATCGGACCTGGATCGGTCGCCAGATCTACGCAATCGGCAAGAACAAGGAGGCGGCTCGATACGCCGGCATCAACGTCGCCAGGGTTAAGACCTATCTTTTCGTCCTCTCGGGGGTGCTTTCCGCGCTGGCGGGAGTGATTCTCACCGCGCGGTTCTCCAGTGCCCGCGCCGACAACGGTCAAGGCTTCGTGCTGGACACGGTCACGTCAGTGCTCTTGGGCGGCGTGAACATCTTCGGCGGCGAGGGCACGATCGTCGGCGTCGTACTGGCGATCTTCGTGATCGGTGTCTTGCGCAACGGGCTCACGCTGGCCGACGTGAGCCCAGACACGCAGAGCGTCGCGGTGGGGGCGCTTCTGATTCTCTCGGTCGCCGGCCCCACCCTCGTGCGCCGGATCAGCGCGGCACGGCCGCGACGTCAGCTGACGAATCCAGTCAGCAATTCATGAGGAGGTTGGAGACAATGAGGTGGAGGCGTGGATCATGGCTCGCCATGACCGGGATGGCGATCCTGGCGCTGTCAGCGTGCGGTGGCAGCTCTGGCGGTGGCGGGGGTGGCGGCACAACCACACTGAACATCGCCTTCTTGCCCAAGGCGGTAAACAATCCGTACTTCGATGTGGCCGCATCCGGAGGCCAGGAGGCGGCCACCGCCTTGAGTGGCCAGTTCAAGCAGGTCGGTCCATCGGAAGCAACCGGCGCGGCGCAGATTCCGTTCATCCAGACGCTGACGCAGCAGAAAGTGAGCGCGATTGTCGTCTCGGCCGACGATCCGGATGCCATCGCTCCCGCGCTCAAGCAGGCGATGCAGAAGGGGATCAAAGTAGTCGGGTACGACTCGTCTCCGGCCAAAGATGCGCGCAACGTCTTCATCAACCAGGCTGAGACCAAAGCGATTGGCCAGATCCAGGTCCAGATGGTCTGCGATGAGATTCCGGGCTGCGCGGGCGACATCGCTGTGCTTTCGGCGACCAGCACGGCGACGAACCAGAACGCGTGGATCCAGGCTATGAAGGACGAGCTGGCCAGCAACTCGAAGTACAGCGCCCTGAAGCTGGTCAAAGTCGCTTATGGCAACGACGATCCGCAGACGAGCACGACCGAGGCTCAGGCGCTGCTCACCTCATATCCGAACCTGAAGGGCATCATCTCGCCGACGACAGTTGGCATCTCGGCCGCGGCACAAGTCCTCAAGCAGACGGGTAAGGCGGGTAAGGTCCAGCTCACCGGCCTCGGCACGCCGAACCTGATGCGAGCGTTCGTCAAGGACGGTACTTGCAAGGAGTTCGCGCTCTGGAACGTGAAGGACCTGGGTTACCTCGCGTACTACACCGCCGCCTTGCTGGTGCAGGGCAAGATCAAGGGCAACCCTGGCGAAAAATTCACGGCCGGTCGGTTGGGTGACTACACCATTGACTCCAATGGGGTGGTCCTGCTCGGACCTCCGTTCGTGTTCAAAGCGGACAACATCGACCAGTTGAATTTCTAGGGTCATCCGGTGGGGAGGCCACGCGGCCTCCCCAAATCTTCGTTAGGGGAAGAAGGTGGAGCGGATTGCGTTCGTGATGCGGACCAAGGCAGGGCAGGAGGCTGAGTATCGCCGACGGCACGAGGCCGTGTGGCCGGAGATGCTGCAGGCGCTAAAGGACGCCGGCTGTTCGAATTACTCCATATATATGAAAGGACGCGACCTCTTCGCCTACATGGAGGTCGACGACTTCGAGCGCTTCAAGCGCCAGATGGCGGCAAATCCCGATGCCGAGCGATGGGAAACGCAGATGGCCCCCATCATGGAGCGGGCCATTCAGCCCGACACCGGGTTCAACGAAGTCCTGCCTGAGGTGTTCCACATTGACTGAGGAGCAGCTGATCGAGCGGATCAACCAGCTGCGAGTCGAGACGCCATCCTGGGGCTACGGCAATTCCGGCACCAGGTTCAAGGTGTTCGCCCAGCCTGGCGCCGCACGGACAATCGAGGAAAAGGTCGCTGACGCCGGCATGGTCAACACATTGACGGGGATCTGCCCGAGTGTCGCGATCCATATCCCATGGGATCGCGTCGGCGACTGGGGCGCTCTTCGCGAGCTGGCCGCCACTCACGGGCTCAGGATCGGTGCGGTCAACCCAAACCTGTTTCAGGACGACGAATACATGCTCGGCAGCCTGGCGCATCCATCCGCCACAGTACGGCGGCGAGCGGTCGATCACGTGCTGGAGTGCATCGAGATTGCCGCGAGAGTCGGTTCGTCGATTGTCAGCCTATGGCTGGCCGACGGCACCAACTATCCAGGGCAGGACGACCTTCGCTCCCGTAGGAGACGTCTGCTCGCTGCATTGAGAGAAATCTATGCGGCTCTGCCGGAAGGATTGCGGCTGCTCGTCGAATACAAGTTCTTCGAGCCCGGTTTTTACAGCACGGACCTTCCGGACTGGGGGACGGCATACGCCGTCTGCGTCGAGCTGGGTCGCCAGGCGGAGGTACTGGTCGACACGGGACACCACGCACAGGGCGTCAACATCGAGCAGATCGTCGCGCAGCTCCTCGACCGCGAACGTTTGGGGGGCTTTCATTTCAATGCACGCAAATACGCCGACGACGACCTCATCGTCGGATCGACAAACCCATTCGAGCTGTTCTTGATCTTCAACGAGCTGGTCGCGGCAGAAGACGATTCAGACAAGGGCGTCGCTACGTGCGCGCGCAATGTCGCGTATATGATCGACCAGTCCCACAACATCGAGCCGAAGCTCGAGGCGATGGTGCAGTCGGTGGTCAACATACAGACCGCGCATGCCAAAGCATTGCTCGTCGATCGAAAGCGGCTGCAAGAAGCGCAATCGAACGGCGACGTGCTTGAAGCGAACCGGATCTTGCTGGCAGCCTACGAGTCCGACGCCAGGCCCCTGCTGAGGCAAGCGCGGTCGCGGCGAGGTCTCGACGCCGACCCAATCGCGGCGCTTCGCGAAAGCGGCTACGTCCAGCGAGCAGCACGCGAGCGTGGGAAGGCAGCAGCCGGCAGCGGGTATCCGGGAGGCTAGGCATGGGGGAGACGATGCGCATGCTTGCGGCCGACCTCGGCGCCGAAAGCGGCCGCACGGTTCTCGGGCTGTTCGATGGCGAGCGATTGATGGCCGAAGAAGTCCGGCGCTTTCCGAATCGGCCTGTGGAAGTTGGTGGCACGCTGCATTGGGATGTGCTGCGGCTGTATGCCGACCTCGTGGAGGGAGCTCGCACTGCGGGACCTGTGGACTCCATAGGCATCGACACGTGGGGTGTCGATTTTGGACTGCTGGATCGTGCCGGCCGCCTGCTTGGCAATCCTGTGCACTACCGCGACCTGCGAACGGAGGGGATGATCGACCGAGCGTTGCGCCTGGTGCCACGCGAGGAGATTTACGCGCGAACCGGAATCCAGTTCATTCCGATAAACACCCTTTATCAGCTGTTGGCGCTGGTCGCTGCGCACGACCCGCAGCTGGAGTCGGCCGATCGCTTGCTCACGATGCCGGGTTTGCTCGCCTACTGGCTCACGGGCGTGAAAGCAGATGAGTTCACCGATGCCACCACGACCCAGTGCTACGACCCACGGATGGGGGGTTGGGCCCTTGACCTGCTCGAGCGACTCGGCATCCCCGGTCGAATCTTTGGTGAGGTCGTTCCACCGGGAACCGAGCTTGGTAAGTCGCGACCGGGGCTTGGCTTGAAAAGCGCGAGCGTAATCGCACCCGGCACCCACGACACCGCATCAGCGGTGGCCGCGGTGCCATTTGAATCCAGCCGCCAGGCGGCTTACATCAGCTCTGGCACATGGTCTCTCGTTGGAGTCGAGGTTCCGAAACCTGTGATCAACGAAGTTGCGTTGGAAGCAAACCTGACCAACGAAGGAGGGGTGGCCGGGACATTTCGCTTACTGAAGAATGTGATGGGCCTGTGGCTGCTCCAGGAATGCCGGCGAGCCTGGGCGGGCGACGGCTCCCCGATGCCGTACGAAGACTTGCTGCGCCTGGCCGATGGCGCGGCGCCGTTCGTCGCGGTCATTGACCCTGACGACGTGCGCCTTCTGCGGCCGGGCGATATGCCCAGTCGCATCGTGAATCTGGCGGCCGAGTCCGGGCAGGTGTTGCCTCCGGATCCGGGCGCGATCGCACGCTGCATTCTCGAGAGCCTCGCGCTGAAATATCGACGGACGATCGACCAACTGGAACAAGTGACCGACGTCCACATCCAATCGATTCACATCGTCGGCGGGGGTGCCAACAATCAACTGCTTTGCCAGATGACCGCGAATGCGTGCCAGCGACCAGTCGTCGCTGGCCCGGCCGAGGCGACCGCTCTTGGAAATTTGCTTGTCCAGGCGATCGCCCTCGGCCTGGTCTCGTCGCTCGACGAGGCGCGGCAGGTAGTGCGCCGCTCGGTCGAGCTACAGACTTACGACCCAATGTCAGCAGACGTGTGGGAAGCCGCGCGCCACAGGAGGTCGGCATGACGGAGGGCGAGCTGCGAGAGCAACTTGTCCGGTTTGCGCGCCTCATGATCACCACCGGCCTGGTGCGTGGTACCTCAGGAAACATCAGCACCAGGGGACCGGGTGCCGATCAAGCCCTCATCACTCCGTCGGGCGTGGATTACGAAACGATGCGGTCGGAAGATGTTGTCCTGGTCGACCTGATGGGGCAGCCGGTCACGGCTGGCCTGAAGCCTTCTGTTGACACACCGGTACACGTGGCAATTTACCGCGCTCGGCCGGACGTCGGAGCGGTCATGCATACGCATTCTCTTTATGCAGCCGCGTTTTCGACACTCGGTCGCGAGATTCCGCCATTGATCACGGAATCAGCCGGATACGTAGGGGGAGCGGTGCGTGTGATGGATTACGTTCCACCGGCGCGACCGGACACAGGCGATGTCGTCGCAGGAGGGCTTGGACCAGATCGCGCGGTGTTGCTGCCGAATCACGGAGTGATTGCGGTCGGCGAGAACCTCAAGAAGGCTTTCGGAGCCGCCATGGCGGTAGAGGAGAGTGCACACGTTGCTCATATCGCCCTGCAGCTTGGGGAGCCGAGGCTCGTGCCGGATTCGGAAGTCGCGCGGATGAACGATTTCATCCATCGCAAGTACGGTCAGCGGTGATGGCGCGCGCAGACGGCTGGCGTGATCTGACATTTGAGGGCCGCACGGCCGTGGTCACTGGAGCGGCAAGGGGCATTGGGCGCGCAGTCGCATATCGTCTGGCGGGGTTGGGGGCGAGGGCCGTGATCTGGGACCTCGATGGTGAGGTTGCGGAACAGACGGCCGGCGAGCTGCGAGAGTTGCTGGCGTCTCAGGGACGACCCAATCGCCTGGAGTGGAAACAGGTGGATATCACTCAGGCAGACGCCGTGACCAGTTCAATGCAGCTGGCGGCATCGGGCGACGGGCTCGATGTCCTGGTCAACAATGCCGGCACGACCAGCGTTCAGCAAACTGAAAACATGCCGCTGGAGGTGTGGGAGCGGACCATTCGCATCAACCTGGCTGGAACGTTCTACTGCTGTCGCGCCGCCATCCCTCATCTAAAACGAAAAACCGGGGCGGCCATCGTCAACATCTCGTCGAGCTCCGCACTCGTCGGAGGGGGTGGCGGTGCGCACTATGCGGCATCCAAAGCCGGGATCGACGGCCTGACAAGGCATCTCGCGCGCGAGCTGGCGCCGAACATTCGAGTGAACTCGATCCAACCGCGGACGATCGACACCGACCTGTTTCAGGCGCGCTACGCCCATGCTCCGCTAGAGCAGGAAAAAGTTCTCAACCAGATCCCAATGCGACGTGTCGGGCGACCCGAAGACATCGCGGATGCCGTCGCGTTTTTGGCCTCGGATTGGGCGGCTTATATCACGGGACAGATCCTGCTGATCGACGGCGGAAGGACGTACCAGTAAGCCAACCCTGGCTCCCAGTCTCGTACACCAACGCCGATGGCAAAGGGTGAACCCAGGCGGCATGTGCGGCACGCCGCGAATTGACGCGAGCGCTGTGGCGTATGGCGCAGGTGGGTCTTGACTGTATCCTCGGAGACGAACCATTCATTGGCCATCTGGCGGTTGGAGTGTCCCCGTGCCGCAAGACGAATGACGTCGATCTCCCGATCAGTTAGGTCCGCCGGCCAATCTCCATTCGGCATCTGAGCGTGTTGGCGGCAGCGTCGAGCACTCCGTTCACGGCGTCGCGGTCGAGACGGCCTACAGTGACTTCTTTCGCCAATTCCCGGGCCGCGCCTTGGGGGCTAAACTTTTCCGCCAATCCTTGGCCATGAGCGCAACGGGTGCTTCCGGAACGAGGACGACTAAGAGCAAAGACATACAGCTTCCGATACCTCTAGATCAGGGCAGTGAGTCACTGTGAGTGGCAGAGCTTGCCTGCGCTTCTAGGCAGGCGACAGCTCTCGGCCACTAGCTTAGGGGCCAGGTACAAATGCGGGAGGCTGTCGTTCGTGGCGCTACCACATGCAGGATCGCACTCTGATCCGCTAACCTTGGCCAACCGATGCGTAGGACGACGGCTCGCGGTCTTTTTCTGACTCGTCGACGAGCGATCGACTACGCCCGCTGCGCCAGCTGCTTCTGTAGCTAGGCCGACGTCCGTTCGCGGGGACTAACCCGCGTGCCCCGCCAGATGGGCGGGATTACCTGTCGGCATCGGCTTATTCGGAGGCGCGGTCTTGTCGGACCTTCTCATCGTTCTGTTCGGTTTGGGCATCGGAATATCTGTCGGGCTCACCGGAGTGGGCGGCGGATCGTTCCTGACGCCTTTTCTGATCATCATCCTTCGCGTTCACCC
>DATEGC010000026.1:0-7991 GCA_035280285.1 Candidatus Dormiibacterota bacterium
ATGCAGCGCCGCCGCCTCTTGCAGGCTTCACAAGGCTCGCCAGGTTTCACGCGCAGCGAGCCCGGGCGCTCGAACGCGTCCGCCACGGCCGCCTGCGCCGCGACCCGCGGGAACGCGCCAACACGCCACCGAGTGAGCCGCTCGACAAGGCAAGGTGCGCAGGAGACCTGCCCAACCTCGCCGCGGCGGCGGAAGAAGGCGTTCAGTGCTTCCCACGCAAAGTCTTTGTCGTCCGGGGCCATCGTGGTCTCAGCAGAACGGCGCGCATCCCTTCGGTCCGGGCTGATGCTCAGACGGCCCGTCGAGGATGTGCCGCGGCACCTAGGGGTCGGGACAGCCAAGATCGAGCCCCTCAATCAACGCCCATAGCGCAAGCGCCAGCATGAGGAGAGCAATCGGCATGCCCGCGGGCCAAGCTTGTCGGCGAACGCTGTTTCTAGGACCCGGCGGTCCGCTGGGAAGCGCCCAGGTGACCGGCCGCCACACCCGGCCCTCGCCCGAGAGGGACCTTCCCCGCCCTGCTGCGCCTCGGTGACGAACGGCGCGGCGAGGAGACCGCCAGCCAACATGCCGAGAAGCTTCGCCGGTCCATCACTGGATCACTTCGTCGGCCCGTAGCAGGAGGGACTGGGGAATGGTGAGGCCGAGGGCCTTCGCGGTCTTGAGGTTGACGACGAGATCGAATTTGGTCGGCCTCTCCACAGGGTATTGCGTCGGCTTCGCGCCCTTGAGGATCTTGTCCGTGATATCAGCCGCACGACGGAACATCGCACGAATATTGGCGCCGTAGCTGAGGAGCCCGCCGGCCTCGGGCAATTGTCGCCAGGCGGAAACGGTCGGCAGCCGGGCGCTCGTCGCGAGCTCGGCGATTCGGTGCTGCTGCAGAAACAGCGTCGGTATTCCGAGAACCATCACCGCATCGATTCCCTTCTTCTTCGCGGCCCCGATGGCCCCGCTCACGTCGTCAGGACCTTGGACCGCCAACGGCGTGAGCTGCACGTTCAGAGCGCGGGCCGTGCGCTCCGTGGCGCGTATCACCGAGGATCCGGAAGGATCGGCCGGATTCCAGATTGCGCCGACTCGTCGGAGCCGCGGCAGTGCCTCCTTAAGCAGCGCGAGGCGTTTGTCGTCGAGCTCCGCGTTCATCGACGAGAGTCCGGTGATGTTGGCACCTGGATGCGAGAAGCTCTTGACGAGCCCGAGCCTCACAGGGTCGTCGGCAATCACGAAGACGATTGGGATCGATTTCGTCGCGGCGGCCGCCGCCTGCGGCGCCTCGGCGCCTCCGGCAGCGAGAATCAGATCCAGGTGGAGACTGACCAGCTCTCTGGCGGCCACAGCGAGCCGTTCTCGATCAGGGCCGATGTAGCGCCCCTCCACCGCGAGATTCCGACCTTCGCTCCATCCGAACTCGCGCAACCGTTCTCGAAACACGACGTAGTTCTCGTTCGGCCGAGCCGGATCGGTCGACGACAGAATCCCGACGCGATAAGTCCGGCCGACTTGCTGTGCGCTGCCAGCGACGGCCTCGCCGAAGAGCGCCAAGGTCAACCCACTCAAGAAAGCAGCATGCCAGGTAAGGCCCCCAAGGAATGAGCGTCGGTTCATAACGGGACCTCCGTCTGGCCGGGTCGTCTGGGAGATATGGGGCGTAGGCCGGCCAAGCGGGGACGACCTTACACCATCACGATCAGCGTTTGCACGGGGCGTCTGGTGCCAGGCGGGCTTCGTGTGGCGATGGTCGCGCGATGCCGACACCTGACCCCGACCGGATGGATGCCCGCGGGCGCCGTGCCGAGTGCGGTCGCGGGAAGAAGTCTCTCACCTGGATCTTGAGCGCGCGCCAACTTCCTAAGGAGGGCGACTGCCGCTCACAGTAGCATTCAGCATATCCAGCCCGCGATATCCAGTGAACGGCCCGGGCCCGGAAGCGGCTCACCGGCCGCCTCAAGTAGCGTTAAGGCCGCGCTGAACAGGCGTGGGAGATCGGTGAGCGTCCATATCGCGTTATTGGTGCGGATGAAAGCGCTCAGCAGCTCCCGTTCACAGAGGTCTCTAAGGGGCAAGCAATCGGCCTCCGACCGGCCTGCAGATGGCTCGCGACCGGCCCGCAGCGGGCTGCCATGGTCGGGATGCGATCCAGCGCGCGCTGATCAACGGCGCGACCTATTGGAAGTCGGTCTGCGCGATCCCAGTTCGTCTGCTCCGCCGTCCCTGTGGGCACGTGCACTCTCGGTGGAGGCGCTTCATACCACCGCATTGAAGGGGGGTCCCGCCGCTTCATTCTCATCTACGCGCCGAATAGCGTCGAAGACACGCCCAGTGCGACATTTCGTCCGGATGGCGCTCCTGTGGTAGATTGCCGCCGTCGCGGCCAGCTGCTGGGCGGCAGAGGAGGCCTTCAATGACACGCAGACATATGGCATCGGCACTCGCCGCAGCGGCGCTGGCCGCGCTCGCGCTGTTGCCCGTTCGAGCAGTGGCGCAAACCGTCGTCAAGATCGGGGTGATCAACAGCTATACCGGCTTCGTCGCTCAGGCCGGCGACCTCGGGCAGAAGGGAATGGACCTCTACCGCAAGGAGCACGAGAAGGACTTGCCGCCTGGGGTCAAGATCGAGCTGATCCGCCGCGACGACACCTCCAACCCCGAGGTCGGCAAGCGCCTCGCGCAGGAATTGATCGCGCGCGAGCACGTGCAGCTCCTGGCCGGCTTCGTGCTGTCACCGGTCGCCGCGGCCGTCGCGCCGCTCACCGCTGAGGCGAAGGTGCCGATGGTGATCTCGATTGCCGCAGCCGGCGTCTCGATCCCGCGCATGTCGCCGTATGTTGCGCGGGTCACCTTCACGCTGTGGCAGCAATCCTATCCAGTCGGCAAATGGGCCGTGAAGCAAGGCTGGAAGACGGCCTACACTGCGGTCACCGATTTCATCGCCGGCCATGATTCGGAGGCGGCTTTCACCAAGGGCTTCACTGACGGCGGCGGCAAGATCATCGGCGCGGTGCGGTTCCCGCCGACCAACCCCGACTTCGTGCCGTTTGTCCAGCGCATCAAGGACGCGAAGCCGGACGTCGCCTTTCTCTGGGTGCCGGCGCAGCAGCAGGCGATCGCGATGATCAAGGCGGTGCGCGATCTTGGCCTGCGCGATGCCGGCATCGCGATCGCCTCGGTGCAGGACTTGCTGCCCGACGAGGGATTGCCCAACATGGGTGACACGCCGCTCGGCCTGATCTCGGCCGGCACCTATTCGGTCGCCGGCAAGCGGCCAGCCAACGAGGCGTTTCTGGCCCTCTGGAGAAGGGAATACGGCGAGGCGTCGATCCCCGATTTCCTGGCCGTCGACGGCTATGACGCGATGGCGGCGATCTTCGACCTAGTCAAGGCCACTAAGGGCAAGTTCACCGCCGATGAGGCGATGGCGTTCTTCAAGACCTGGAAGAGACCGGACAGCCCACGCGGGCCGATCGCGATTGACCCGGAGACCCGCGACATCATCCAGAATGTCTATATGCGGCGTGTCGAGAAAGTTGACGGCAAGCTCGCCAATGTCGAGTTCGAGACGATCCCTCAGGTCAAGGACCCGTGGAAAGAGTTGAACCCGCCGAAGTGAGGCCGGTTGGCGTCGCGTATCGCTGCCCGAGTTTTCTCCTGCGCGTACCGCGGCCTTCGGCCATGCTGGCCTTCCACCCTCCCACTGCCGTGGGTCCAACCTGCCGGCTACGGCTCATACCGCGACGGCCCCCGCCTCACTGCACCGCTCGGGGCGATGGTCTAGAGCGCCAACGACGCCGGGGCTCTCCTTGGCCCCGCCTTCGCCCTAGCCCGCCCCCGCATGCGGCAGAAGGAAGAGTGCCGGAGTTGTCGGGAAGAGGTCGGGGCAAGAGGGACGCCCCACGCGGGGCAGCCTAATGGCCGACACGCTCTCTGCCGCGATCAGCATCGGCTTCCATGGTCTTGCCTTCGCGATGGTGCTGTACCTGATTTCGGTCGGGCTGTCGGTGACGATGGGGATGATGGGCTTTGTCAACCTCGCGCACGGCGTCTTCGCGATGCTCGGCGGTTATGTCGTCACCAGCCTGATGAGCCGGCACGGCGTGCCGTTTGCCGCGGCGCTGGCCGGCGCCGCACTGGTCACCGCGCTCGGCAGCATCGTCGTCGAGCGCCTGCTCTATCGCCCGCTCTATGGCGGCGACGATCTCGACCAGGTGCTCCTGACGATGGGCCTCGTTTTCATGTCGGTGGCGACCGCGACGTATCTCTGGGGACCGATCCCGCAGCCAATGCGCCCGCCGCGCTGGCTCTCCGGAGAGATTGCCATCGGACCCCGCGGCTTTCCCGCCTATCGCAGCTTTCTGATCCTGTCCGGCGCGGCCTTGGTCACGGTGCTGTGGCTCGGGCTGGAGCGCACGCCCTTAGGCGTCAGGATCCGCGCTGCCGTCGACAACCTGCGCATGGCGCAGTCGGTCGGCATCAACACCTCGCGGCTGTTCACGCTGACCTTCGCGCTGGGCAGCGGGCTGGCGGGCTTGGGCGGCGGCCTCGGCGCCGACCTGTTGGCGATCAATCCGAACTACGCGCTCGACAACCTCGTCTACTTTCTGATCGTCGTCGCGGTCGGCGGGCTCGGCAGCATCCGCGGACCCTTTGTCGCGGCCCTGTTGATCGGCGTCGCCGATACTGGGTTCAAATACCTGCTGCCGGAACTCGGTGCCTTTGTCATCTATGCGCTGACGATGGCGATTCTGTTATGGCGACCGCGGGGCCTGTTCGGGCGGACCTGAGGGCAGAAAGTGGGGCGGTCGCCGTCTTCGCGCGGCGCCATCGGGTTCATCCGCTCGAGGCGCTGCCCTGGGCCGCGGCGATTGCGGCCTTCGCGCTGTTCCCGAGCTATCTGCCACTAGGCGCTCAGATCCTGGCGACGATCCTGTTCGCGCTCTCGGCCGATCTGGTGCTCGGTTACGCTGGCATCGTCACCTTGGGGCATGCCGCGTTCTTCGGCGTCGGCGCCTATACCGCCGGCATCCTCGCCGCGCACGGCTGGGGCGAGCCGATCAGCGGGCTCATCGCCGCGGCGCTGGCGGCAGCGCTTCTCGGCTTGATTTCCGGGCTTGTCGTGCTGCGTACGACCGGCCTGACGCTGTTGATGCAGACGTTGGTCGTCGCCACCCTGCTGCACGAAGCGGCGAACAAAGCCTCCGCGCTGACCGGCGGCGACGACGGGCTGCAGGGCATGGTGGTGTGGCCGATCTTCGGCCTGTTTCGCTTCGACCTGTTCGGCCGCACGGCCTACGTCTATTGCCTGGTCGTGCTGTTTCTTGGCTGGTGGACAGCCCGGCAGATCGTCCAGTCGCCGTTCGGGCGATCCCTGACCGGAATCCGCGAGAATGTGTTGCGCATGCACGCGATTGGCGCGCCGGTCATGCGCCGCCGCCTGGTGATCTATACGTTCGCGGCCGGACTGGCTGGGACGGCGGGCGCGTTGATCGCGCAGACGACGCAGTTTGTCGGGCTCGGCTTCCTGGGACTTGAACGCTCGGGCACCATCTTGATTATGTTGATCATCGGCGGCGTCGGGCGGCTTTATGGCGCGTTCATCGGCGTGCCGCTCTACATGATCGCGCAGGACCGGTTTTCCGCGATCGAGCCGGTCTATTGGTACTTCGAGATCGGGCTGTTGATGGTCTTGACCGTCGTGTTCGCGCGCGGCGGCCTTTTCGCGCTGATCGACCGGCTGCGACGATGAACGAAGCGACGACCGCGCTTGCGCTGGAAACCCGCTTGCTGTGCAAGAGCTTTGGGGCGCTCACAGTCGCCGATCGGATCGATTTCCGGCTCCAACGCGGCGCCCGTCACGCGCTGATCGGTCCGAACGGCGCCGGCAAGACCAGCTTTGTCAACCTGGTGACCGGGGCGCTGCGACCGGATTCCGGTGAGATCCTGATCGACGGCAGCGTGGTGACCGAACTCGCGCAATCGGTGCGGGTCAAGCGCGGCCTCGCCCGCACTTTCCAGGTGACGGCGCTGTTTCGGCGCCTGTCCGCGCTCGAAAACGTGACCCTGGCGATCGCCGAGCGGGAAGGGGTGGCCGGTGATCTGGCGCGGCCGGCGGGGCGGTATCGCTGGATCATCGAGGAAGCCTTCGCGCTGTTGGAGGGCCTCGAGCTCGCCGCCGACGCGCTGCGACCGGTCAACATGCTGGCCTACGGCAGGCAGCGGCTCATCGAGATAGCCGTCGCCCTGGGCCTCGGCCCCAAGGTGCTGCTGCTCGACGAGCCGGCGGCCGGCGTGCCCTCGCGCGAGACCGAGCTCGTCGCCAGCGTCGTCGAGCGTCTGCCATCCGACATCGCAGTGCTGATCATCGACCACGACATGGGTCTGGTGTTCCGGCTGGCTCGGCGGATCACGGTGATGGTCGAGGGGCGGATCCTGGTCGAGGGCCCCCCGGAGGCAATCGCCGCCGACCCAGAGGTGCGCCGGGTCTATCTCGGCGAGCACGAGCGGCGATGACGGCGGTCGCCTCATGCGAGGGGTTAGCGCTAGAGCGCGTCGAAGCCGGCTATGGCGAGACCGTCGTGCTCGAAGGCATTTCGCTTACGCTGCCGCCCGGTGGGACACTGGCGGTGCTGGGCCGCAACGGGGTCGGCAAGACGACCTTGTTGGCGACGATTATGGGGCACACGATGCTCCACAGCGGACACATTAGTTTCGCAGGGAGCGATGTCTCCACGCTGCCGCCGTATCGGCGGGCCCAGTCCGGCATCGGTCTGGTGCCACAAGAACGCGAGATCTTCCTGTCGCTGACGGTCGAAGAGAATTTGCGAGTCGCGGCGCAACCGGGGCCGTGGTCGATCGACCGGATTTACGATCTCTTTCCGACGCTGGCCTCGCGCCGCAAGAACCGCGGCAACCATCTCTCAGGGGGCGAGCAGCAGATGCTGGCGATCGGCCGAGCACTGATCGGGAACCCATTGTTGCTGCTGATGGATGAGCCGCTCGAGGGCCTGGCACCGGTCATTGTCGATACGGTGCTGGCCGGGCTCGCCCGGATCCGGCGCGAATACCAGGTGGCGTTGCTGTTGGTCGAGCAGCACGTCAGCCTCGCGCTCGACTTTGCTGAAGAGGCGATCGTCCTCGATCGCGGCCGGATCGTCTTCTCCGGGCCGAGCGCCGACCTGACCGCCGTGCCGGAGCGGATCGAGGCGCTAATGGGGGTCGCGGCGCGCGGTCCGCACTGAATTGGTGCGAGGTAACGGATCACATCCCTAAGGCTGGTTATGCACCGCGTCGTCTTCATTCCGCTTCTGGCATTGATCCGTTCGCCGCTGCCGCGCCCCGAGCGGCATTGGCTTATCTTGTCAGTGTCTCACCGTTCACCGCGACGCGCCCAGGCCCGGCCGAGCAACTATGATCAAGTCGACCGGGAACGCGAAGCTATCCGATATCGGTGATTGCGGGCCTGTGCAATCACCGAAGTTGCGTCAGCAACCTCAAGACCCGTGGCCCAGAGGCTGGCGACTTCGGTCTGGCCCATCAGATTGAGACGGCTCTGCGGAACTTCCAAACGGGCGGCCGTACCCAGGAGGAGTTCTTGCCGTCCACCGGATGATTCTCCAACCTTGATTGTGTGAACATGTGAAATGATTCATCTGCGCTCCAGCCTAGAGACAATCCACAGGCCGACTGCGCCCATCATCAACAGCACTCCGTGCACTCTGCGAGGATACGAGCGCTGTTGTAAACGAATAGAATGTCGCGGCACGAGCAATCGGGGAAGTCCGAAGATCACGAACAGGGCGGCAAGGACATAGAAACCCCACAGGGTAGCGGGCAGGACCAGCGCGACTAATATTCCTCCTACGATGCGGACATTCCCGGGCCGGCTCATGTATTTCTCGGTTTCATCCGGAAGAAAGAGATGCACAAGTCCCGAGAGCACCATTCCAGCGCAAACTAGCGGGATGAAGGATGATTTCACTGTGTCGATAGCCAGC
>DATEGC010000027.1:0-6185 GCA_035280285.1 Candidatus Dormiibacterota bacterium
GAGGGCCTCGTCGATCGAGCGTACCTGCCATAGCCAATATCCGGCCACGAGCTCCTTGGTCTCCGCGAACGGCCCGTCGATGACGGTGCGCTTCTTGCCGTCGAACCGAACCCGCTTGCCCTGCGAGCTCGGGTGGAGGCGGCCGGCCTCGAGCACCACCCCAGCCTTGACCAGCTCCTTGTCGAACTTCTGGTACTCCGCCATTGCCTCCAGCGTCGGGGGATTCGCCGCCTCGCTCTGGTTGCCTTCTTTTGCCATTATCAGCACACGCATCTCTGTCTCCTCTTGTTAGAACATCCGCATCGTCATGGGCTCGGGCTTTTTGAGCCTTCCCCCACTCATCGAATGACAGGTGGTCTTTTCGACACGGGCTGACTTGGCCATCCCCGCCTGACCCAGAGCTGTCAGCCAACGAACTGCCGAAGCGGATCCCGAGCTCACCGGACGGATGTTGCGCCCTGACGGTATGTGCCTCTACAACGCCGGCGCCATCACTTTGTAGACCACGATTTGGCCGCTGAATCGGGCCGCCAACGCGACGGCAGGGGGTTGTCCGGTGACCTGATAGATCGGCGTCCCCGGGTCCAGGAACGCCGCGTCACCATCAATGAGCCGGTAGTTGGGGTCGCAGACATTCCCGCTCACCTTGTGCTTGACGTGGGCGTAGACGGGGCCCAAGTCGCCCTCCTGAAGCACGATGGGAGATTGTGGCCCGGCGACGTATTGCGTTGAGCCGACTTGGATGAAATTGACCCAGTCGATCTGTGCGTTGCAGCCCGAAGGCAGGCCCGGCAACTGGCAGGCGGCGGAGAAAACAAGGGCTACCAGCAAGATGACGACTCTAATTGCCACTCAACTGTGACCAAACGTTCGGTATCCTGACCGAGTAACGACCGCAAGACAAGCGATTCAGCCGCCATCAGAAAGTCGCGACTGATCGAATCTCGTCAGTGTCCCTTGCCGGCGTGGACACGCGAGCTCGCGATCTGAGTGCCCAAGCAGAATGCTGTGGCTGAGTTCTGTAGATGGCTGAGGTAGTCGCCAGGTCAAGAACGCTGCGACGTGGCGTCAGGCTCGAGTGGGTGACTGTCATGTGGATGGCGATTGAAGCCATTCTCGCCATCGGCGCGGGCATCGCCGCGAGAAGTGCGTTGCTCCCTGCGTTCGGAACTGTCCGCCCGCTGCCCGTTGCTCACGCGCCGATCAGCGCAAGCAGCTCTTCTTCAGACTTGGTCAGGTCGATCGGGCGATTGGCGCCTCCGGAGCGTCGGCCGGTCTCCCAGTAGACCTCACATGCGTTCCCCTCCGGATCGTGCACGTAAAAGCTGAACGTGGGACCGTGGTCGAAAGACATGACGATCGACGCACCCCGACGCGGCGCCTCTGCATAGAGGCGGCGCAGCTCCGCCAGGGTGTCGACTTTGAACGCCACGTGCCTGCCTTGCCGATTTGACATGACCTGCAACTCGGGTGGCCCGCCCGGCTCAGAGCTTAAAAAGACCATCGCGCCCGTCTGCGGAGTCTCGGCCTCCGCCACTCTCTGCAACCCGAGGAATCGTTCGTAGAAACCAGCGAGGGCCTTGGGGTCTTCAGCGGTCAGCGCGACGTGACCAAGTCTCATTTTGGTCCTCCAAATCCACTAGAATGTTATTCAACTCAATGTTTAGAGGCTAACACTGGCGCGGGCAGCGGTCAAGACCAGAAGAACGCGAACTTATGACCGGAGCGGTCGGCAGGCTTCTGCTCAGAAGACGCGGCGCCGGATACTCGCCGCGGCGCGTCGGCTCTTCTTGAAGCGCGGTTACGGGTCGACATCGATGGCGGTGATCGCCGAAGCAGCGGACGTCTCGATCGAGACCATCTACCTCTCTATCGGCGGCAAGACCAGCATAGTGCGTTATCTAGTGGAGACCGCACTCTCAGGCGCAGACGCGCCGGCTGCTCCGCTGGAGCGCTCAGGTGTTGCGGAGGTTCGCGCCGAACCCGATCCTCAACGCAAGGTCCGCTTGTTCGCGGGAATGGTTCGCCCGGTGCTGGAGCGCCTGGCACCAATTTGGCAGGTGGTCATGGAAGCCGCGCCTGGCGATGCGGAATTACGGGCGATGGTCACCGAGTTGCTCGAGCGCCACGCCAGCACCATGCGTCTGGTCGTCGAGCACATCGCCGAAACGGGACGACTGCGAGAAGGGGTCTCGATTGACACTGCCCGGGATTTCATTTGGGCGATGAACTCGCCGGAGTTCTACCGTCTACTGGTCGTCGGGCGTAGTTGGTCCGGCGAGATGTTTGAGAACCGGCTGGCGGACGCCTGGCAGCGTCTCTTGCTCGACTGACACAAATCCGCCGTCACGAATCTGTGACCTCCCCGTGACTCACGCTTGCCGCGCCCGAGTGCCGATGGCAGGGCCGCGGGCTCAGGGATGGGGATCAGGCGTCGGATTTGGCTTAGCGACCGTACTCGGGATCGCGGGATTGTGCAGGCTGGTCGCGAGCCAGAGATTCACCGACATCGTCAGCGCGAGAAATACTGCGACCGCTAGACCGAACGTCATCATGCCCTTTGCAAGACCATTGATGGCTCTTCTCATTTCGAGCGCAGCGTAGGTCTGACCAACCCCAGGCGCATCCGAGGAGGCCCTGAATTTCAGCCAGGGCTAGCACTGTGTCCAAACCGCAGCCGTGGTGGGAAGATCGCCGCCATGAAGCGCTGGCTGACAACTGCAGCGGGGCTGGTGCTGGCGACCGGGCTCGCTTCGTGCGGAGGCTCTTCCTCGGCAGCAACTTGTGGCGTGACCCGCAGCCTGCCCCATCCAGAGGTCGGCGGCGAAGTTCTCTACTACTGCACCGACTGGCCGCAGGTCAACGGTGGCATCTACGTACTGGACGTCGCGACCGGCCGGGTCCGGGCGCTGACCTCGGACCTGGCCTGGAACCTGGATGGCGCCTGGTCAACCGACGGTACCAGGATCGCCTTCCAGAGCACGCGTGAGGGGCACGACGACATCTTCGTCATGGACTCCGGCGGCGGCGGCGTGCACCGCCTTACCGACGGCCGCGGCTTCAACGAGTACCCGTCTTGGTCGCCTGACGGACGCTGGATCGCTTTCAACAGCACCCGGGACGGCGTGGCCCGCTCGACCGGGACCGGCTATTACCGCGACCTCTACCTCATGCATCCTGATGGCAGCGACATCCATCGCCTGACCTCGCACGTCGGGACTTTCAATTTCGCAGCTTGGAATCCCGATGGGAGGACTCTGGCCTTCGAGTCGGACCGGGCCGGGACCTGGGACATCTACACGATGCAAACCGATGGCAGCGGACTCGAACAGCTCACCCACTACGCGAAGAGTGGTGGCAGCGCCGGCTTCCCGAGGTGGTCGCCAGACGGCTCACGGCTCGTCTTCGGCGCCTCAGTGTCGGGTGAGCCGGCATCGATCTACTGGCTCGCCGTCGGCCAGGGTGAGCTGCACCGGGTCACATTCGGCGCGCCCGGGCTGCAGTGGGACGGTTTCCCGGACTGGTCGCCTGATGGACGTTGGATCGTGTTTGAAAGAAACGGAAACGATGCGCAGGTGTTTGCTGTGCGGCCTGATGGAAGCCACCTGACCCAGTTGACAGAAGGTCCAGGCTTCAAGGCGCTCCCAAGGTGGCGACCGCAGTAACCGGCCGTCCCGCGTCACATCGCACACCCGCGATTGCAGGCGCGGGGATCGCGATCGCCGGCATCGCGATCGCGATCGGCACCGTCACGCTGACATTCATCGATCGCCAGAGCCCGCCACCGTACACGCTTGCAGGTCTTGACGTCGACTGGTCACAGATCGTCCGGACCCTGGTCGAAACGGTCGGTTTGATCACGATGTCGCTGGTTGGCGGTACGATCGTCTGGAGACGGCCGCGGGCATTGCTGAGCCTTCTGTTCCTCGTGTTGGCGGCGTCCCTCTCGCTAGACTCCCTTGCAAGCCAGTACGCGATCCATGGGCTGCTCGTGGCGCCAGGAAGCCTGCCCTTCGCCGACATTGCTGCCTGGAGCCACAAATTCCTACCCGACCTTGGATTGATGGGCGGCGCCGGGTTCTTGCTGCTGTTCCCTGACGGTCGCCCGGCCTCGCGAAGGTGGTGGCTGCTAGTCGTCCTCGCGATCATCTATCTCGCCACAGACCTGTTCGTCGGACTCGATGATCCTTACCCGCTCCGTGTTGGCACGAACGCGTCGGTGTGGGTACCGGTCACCCTGCCCTCCGCCCTATGGCCGATCGGCGCATCGATAAGCTTTGGTTCCGGCGTTGTCAATTGGGGTCGGCCGGCGCTGGCGATTTTTTTGGCGATCTACCTTGTCCGGCGGCTGGCCTCGGCCTCGGGCGAGGTCCGGCAGCAGCTCAAATGGTTCGTGTATGCAGGAACCATTCTCACCCTCAGCCTGGTGCTGCAGCAGGCCGACCACCCCCCCACGCTGGATTGGCTGCCGAATGAGCTGCGTCGCGGCCTGCAGCAATTTGCGAATGGCGAGACAGCCCACGCAGTCGCTAGCTGGTCCGGACTGCTGACAGAGCTGGCCGGAACGATCTTCCTCTCCACAGCGATCGGTATCGCGATGGTCCGGTACCGGCTCTACGACATCGATGTCGTCATCAACCGAACCATCCTCTATGGCGGCCTGGCGCTCTTCGTGACAGGCGCATATGCGGTGTTGGTGGCGGGTGTAGGCAGTCTGCTTGGACAGCGCGCCGGGCTTAACCCTTTCCTCAGCATCCTCGCCATCGCCTTGGTCGCGCTGCTCCTCCTCCCTGTGAGGGCGCGTCTGCAAGCCCTCGCGAACGCCGCCGTGTACGGCAAAAGGGCGCGACCATACGATGTCCTCTCCGACTTTGCGGCCAGCATCGGCCGGGCTGAGCCGGCAGATGTCCTGCTGAAGCGGATGGCCAGCCTCTTGCGGGACGGCACCGGCGCCTTCCGTGCCGAGGTGTGGGTCAAACTGGGCGACCGTCTTCAGCTGGCCGCGTCTTCACCAGAACGAGACGGAATTCAAATGAGTCTGTCCTCGATCGATGAGGTCACGGACCGACTCGGTCATGAGGCGCAGGCTGAGGCTGTCGTCCACGACGGCGCCACGTTAGGAGCCTTGGTTCTCGCCAAGCCTCGCGGCGAAGCCCTCACTTCAATCGAGCAGCGCCTATTCCATGACCTTGCTTCGCAGGCAGGTTTGGTGCTCGTTCGGTTCCGCCTCATTCAAGAATTACGGGAATCGCGTTCACGGATCGTCGTGGCCCAGGACGCCGAGCGGCGTCGCATCGAGCGCAACCTCCACGATGGGGCCCAGCAGCGCTTCGTCAACGCATTGCTGGCGTTGGGCATGGCTGATGCCGGCATCGAAGGCGAGAACAGAAGCAGTGAACTCATAGAAGAAGCATCGCGTGAAGTTCGAGCCGGACTCCAAGAGCTGCGCAGCCTTGTGCGCGGTCTCCAGCCTCCATTGCTGGCGGAGGCCGGAATTGCCGCAGCAGTCGCCGACCTTGCCGAGCGGGCGCCGATCGCGACCAACGCCACATTCGAAAATCTGGGCCGCTACCGAGAGGGAGTCGAGTCGGCGGCCTATTTCGTCGTCTCCGAGGCTTTGACCAATGCCGCCAAGCATTCGCATGCCAGGGCGATCGACGTGACCATCCGCGAGGTGGGTGGGTGGCTTCAGGTCGAGGTGTCGGACGACGGGATCGGCGGTGCGAAGCCCGGTCGCGGCAGCGGCATTATCGGGCTCGAGGACCGAGTCGCAGCGCTTGGCGGGCGAATGACAGTGAAGAGTCCGACCGGCGGTGGCACCAGGATCCTCGGGGAGTTGCCTTGCGAGTAGTGGTCGCCGACGATTCCACGCTGTTTCGAGAAGGCCTTGCTCGCCTCCTTGAGGCATCGGGCATCGAAGTCACCGGACGGGCCGCCGACGCCGTCCAGCTCGAGGCGATAGTGGACAAAGACCCACCCGACATCGTCATCACCGATATCCGCATGCCGCCGACTCACACGACCGACGGACTCGTCGCCGCCGTACACATACGAGACCGCCATCCGGAGGTTGCGGTGTTGCTGCTCTCTCAGTACGTCGAGACGTCCCATGCGCTTCGGCTCCTGGAGCACGGCGCCGGTCGAATCGGCTATCTGCTAAAGGACCGCGTGTCGGACGTGCGCGA
>DATEGC010000028.1:0-4348 GCA_035280285.1 Candidatus Dormiibacterota bacterium
ACTCCTAGCTATCTCGACTTCCCGCTCGTGCTGCTGACCACGAAGGGCGCGCGTTCAGGCAAGTTGCACACCCATCCAGTCGGAGGTTTCGAACAGGGGGACGGAACCTGGCTGGTGGTGGCATCCAAGAGCGGCGCCTCAACGCACCCGAGCTGGTTCATCAACCTGGCCAAGCACCCCGACGAGGTCTGGCTCGAGGTCGGCAACCGCAAGCTGAAGGTCGTCCCCGCGCTGCTCGAGGGCAAGGATCGGGAGGAGGCCCTCGCGAGGATCGCGGCCATTTCGCCGCGCTACGGCGAGTACCAGCAGAAGACCGACCGCAAGATCCCGATCATCCGCCTCCAGCCCGCATGAGGGGCGACCCTCCCCGCTAACCTCAGACGTGATGAGGCTGTGGGTGGCCGCGTTGGCGGTGCTTCTGGTCGCCTGCGGACAGGCCCAATCGACGCCAGGCACGCAGCCTCGCCACGTGTTCGTGATCGTGATGGAGAACCACTCCTCCGAGCAGGCGATGAGCGCGCACTTCACCGCGTCGTTGGCAGGGTTCTATGGAATGGCCGAGAACTACCACGCCATCGCCCATCCAAGCTTGCCGAACTATCTCGCCCTATCGTCCGGCCAGACCTGGGGGGTTCGTGACGACAGCTACCACGTCCTACCGGCGGGCGCGGACCTGGGCAGCCAGCTGACCAAAGCAGGCGTGAGCTGGCGCGCATACATGGAGGGCATGACTGACGCCGGATGCCTCGACAGCCCGCTCCCTTATGACCCGGGGCACAACCCCTTCGCCTTCTACGGGGGTCAGTGCCCGTCGAACGTGGTCCCGTATACGCTGCTCAGCGGCGACCTCGCTGCCAGCACACCGCGCTTCGTCTGGATCACGCCCGACCGGTGTCATGACACGCATGACTGCGATGTCCCTGTCGGAGACAACTGGCTCCGCCAGCCTTTCAGCGAGATCACCAAGTCGAAGGCATGGCAGGACGGCGGCGTGTTGTTCATCACCTGGGACGAGGACGACGGAAGCGCGGACAACCGGGTGCTGACGCTGGTAATCACGACCGGGCTCGGCCATCGGACGAGCCGACAGAACTACACGCACTACTCGCTGCTGGCGACGATCGAAGATCTGCTTGGTGTCGGACGTCTCGGCAACGCGAAGCACGCGTCCCCCATGACCGACCTCCTGAAGTAGTCGACCTCTACCTTTATTTATGTGATCGTCTGCGACGTCGGGCCGCGGGATGGCCTGCAGAACGAGGCGAAAACCCTCGAACCTGCCGTGCGCGCGGAGCTGTGCGACCGCCTCGCCGTCGCGGGCGTGAAGCGTGTGGAGGCGGCGAGCTTCGTCAATCCCAAGCTCGTGCCGCAGATGGCGGGTGCGGAAGAGGTCATGGCCACGCTCCGCCGGAAGCCAGGCGTGGTGTACGCAGGCCTCGTGCTCAACGAGCAGGGGTACGAGCGAGCCGTGGCGGCAGGCGTCGACGAGGTCCACTATGCGTTTTCGGCCGCGGACGAGTTCGGCCGGCGCAACCAGAACGCGACCACCGACGAGGGGCTGAAGACCGCCTTGGCGCTGGTCGCCCGCGCACGCAGCGAAAGGATGCCAATCACGGTGACGATCAGCGTCGCCTTCGGGAGCCCGTTCGATGGTCCCGTTCCCGCGGAGCGCGTGCTGGAGATCGTCGAGCGGCTGATGGCTGTGCCGGCGGACGAAATCTGTCTGGCCGACACGATCGGAGTCGGCGTGCCGTCGCAGGTGCACGAGCTGGTGCGCGGCGCCCGGGCGACCGGGGCGGCGGTCGGGGCGCACTTTCACAACACGCGCAACAGCGGATACGCAAACGCGGTGGCGGCCCTCGAGGAAGGCGTGGTTTCGCTGGACGCCTCGGTCGGCGGAGCGGGCGGCTGCCCCTTCGCGCCAAATGCCACCGGGAACGTCGCGACCGAGGACCTGGTCTACCTGCTGCGTGGACTCGGCGTGGAGACAGGGATCAATCTGGACGCGCTGATCGACACCTCGCGGTGGCTGGGCGCCCAGCTGGGCAAAGAGCTGCCGGGCATGCTGGCTCGCGCGGGGGATTACCCCTACAAGAAGAGCTAGCGGCGCACGGCCTCGAGCCCGTACAGGGCGCCGAACTTCCGCTGCACGTACGCGATCCACGGCGCCGCGGCCAGCGGCTTGCCGGTCGCGCGCATCATCAGCTCATTGGGCGTGAACTTGCGCCCGTGCCGGTGGACGTTCTTGCGCAGCCACCCGAGCAGAGTGGCGAAGTGGCCCTTCTCGATCTGGGCGTCGAGGTCGGGGATGTCGCCGCGGACCTTCTCCATCAGCTGCGCGCCGACCAGGTTGCCGATCGTGTAGCCGGGGAAGATGCCGAAACTGACGTAGGACCAGTGAATGTCCTGCAGGGCGCCCTCGCGGTCGTTCGGGACGTTCAGCCCGAGGTAGGACTTGAAGCGCGCGTTCCACGCCTCCGGCAGGTCCTTGACCTTGAGCGTGCCATCGAGCAGCTCGTTCTCGAGCTCGAAGCGCAGCAGGATGTGCATGTTGTAGGTCACCTCATCCGCCTCGACGCGAATGAAGGATGGATATGACCTGTTGACGGCGCGGTAGAAGGCTTCCTCGTCGACTCCACGCAGAGGCTCGGGAAATACGGCCCGCAGGCTCGGATAGAAGTAGCGCCAGAACGGCAGGTCGCGGGCAACGACGTTCTCCCACAGGCGGGACTGCGACTCGTGGACGCCGGGCGACGCGCCGTCCCACAAGGGCGTGCGGTCGATCTCGCGCGCGATGCCCTGGTTGTACAGGGCGTGGCCGGCCTCGTGGATCAGGCCAAAAAAGCACTCGTTGAAGAAGTCGCGCGAGACGCGCGTCGTGATGCGAGTGTCGCCCGGACCGAAGGACGTCTCGAAGGGATGGGTCGAGATGTCCTGGCGGCCGCGTTCGAAGTCGTAGCCGAGTCGCTTCACGACTTCATTGGAGTAGGAGATCTGAAGATCGGGATCGAAGCCGCGGTACAGGACACGGTCGTCGACGGCATCGGCGTTGCGGGCGATGTCCGCAACCAGCGGCACGATCGCCCTCTTCAGCTCGTCAAAGATCTGCTCGAGCTGAGCGGTCGTCATGCCAGGCTCGGTTCGCTCGAGCAAGGCATCGTACGGTCGGTCTTCGTAGCCGAGGGCATCCGCGATGCGTTTGTTCAGCTCGACGTTCTTCTCCAGGGCCGCGGCAAAGATGCTGAAGTTTTCCTCACGACGGGCGCTCTCCCAGACCGGGCGGGCGGTCGAGCCGGCTCTGGCGACGTCGGCGACGAGATCGGGCGGAAGCTTGCGCGCCTGCTCATAGTCGCGGCGAGTGACTCGGATCAGACTGACTTCGTCGGAATCGAAGGGACGGCCGCCCAGCTCATCCTCGAGATCGGTCAGCAGCCGGCCCACGTCGTCCGACGTGAAGCGGACGTGCGCCAGCCGGTACAGGGTGGCCAGCTGCTCGGCCCTCGACTGCAGGCCGCCCTGGGGCATCTGGGTTTCCTGATCCCATTCCAGGACCAGGGCGGCCCGGCCCAGGTCGGACACCTCGGCCAGGACTTCCTTCAGCTGCTGGAGCTTGTCGCTCGTGTTCGAAGTCACCCCTCTGACGGTATTCTCCCGAATGAGCTTGCCGCCCCGCTAGCTCAGTGGATAGAGCATCTGTCTTCTAAACAGAGGGTCTGAGGTTCGAATCCTCAGCGGGGCACTTATTGCTGAGATTTCCCGCTTGTGCCGGCACTGGTGCGAATTGAGACGCCTGGCAATGCCGCTTTTGCCGGCACCCGCGGGTAATCGCAGGCTTCCGCCGTAGCAAACTGTTCAAATGAGTCCCCTCGTGTTTTCGCCGGCCGTAAGCGCTGCGGTTCGAGGGGCCAAGCGGAGGCGGGACGCTGCGAAGAAGAAGAAGAAGCGAGCGAAGGCGTCGACGCCTTCTGAGCCTCCAAAGCGCAAGAAGTGAGCTCCAAGAATCCCGCGCCGTCAGATGCGGTCATCGCCAAGCTTGCCGGCATCGCCGTCAAAGCCGAAGACATCCTCGCCTCTGAGCATCCGACCAGCAGGGCGCCCATTGGATTGAGGACCATCAAGAACGACAGGCGGCGGTCGATGGAGAAAATCCTGGTCCTGCTGGCCGATCCAGAGGTGCGCGAGTACCTCGCCCGGGTGCGCGCCTCTCTCGTAGAGGATGCTTAGCGACCGGCGCCGCTCTCCATCTGATCACTCTAGGGGTGCCCTGGCGCGCGCGAGTGCATCGAGCCTGATGAGGCGCGCCGTCAGGTCGGTGGTCGCCGGAAACAGAGTTGCAATGATGCGGGCA
>DATEGC010000029.1:0-11018 GCA_035280285.1 Candidatus Dormiibacterota bacterium
ACTGGTACGGCAGGCGTGGCCATCGCGCTGGCGGGCGTGACGGACGCCGACATCGTCGGTGTCGACATCAGCGAGCCGATGCTGGAGCGCGGCCGCAAGCGCGTCTATGCGGCGGGGCTCGACCAGCGCATCAGGCTCGAGCATGCGCGCGTCGAGGAGCTGCCATTCCCCGACAGCTCCTTCGACGCGGTGACTTTCACATATCTCTTGCGCTATGTGGCCGACGCGGCCGCCACTCTCCGTGAGCTCTCCCGAGTGCTGCGCCCGGGGGGATTCATGGCGAGCCTCGACTTCCACCTGCCGCCGAATCCGGTCTGGCGCACCGCGTGGCGCATGTACACGCGAGCAGTGATGCCGGCGGGGGGTCGTCTCCTCGGTGGAAAGGCCTGGTGGAAAGCGGGCCGGTTCCTCGGCCCGAACATCGAGTCTTTCTACCGCCGGTGGCCGGACCATCGACTGTTCGAGGCATGGCGCGAGGCAGGGATGGTCGACGTCGAAGATCGCGTCATGAGCCTGGGCGGCGGCCTCGTGATGTGGGGGCGAAAGCACCATGCCTGAGCCTCCGCTGCTCGCACCCGCGTACTACGCGACGCGTGCGCGGGGGTGGCGGCGCGACATGTGGGCGGTCCTGCATCCGCCCTACACCGCCTGGCACCTCTCGTACGTGGTCATCGGCGCGTGCCTTGCCCCGTCGGTGGACTTACGGCGTCTGGCGGCGACGCTGCTCGCGTTCTTTCTCGCGGTCGGCATCTCTGCCCACGCACTCGATGAGCTGAGAGGGCGTCCCCTGCAGACCGAGATTCCCGACCGCGTGCTGTGGGCGGCGGCGATCGTCGGTCTGGCGGGCGCAGTCGCGTTGGGTTTTGCCGGCGTGGCGGTCCTGGGCATCGGCCTGGTTCCGTTCGTCGCCGCGGGCGTGCTGTTCGTGTTCGCGTACAACCTCGAGCTGCTGGGGGGCCGGCTCCACGGCGACTTCTGGTTCGCGCTCTCCTGGGGCGCGTTCCCGGTCCTGACTGCGTACTTCGCGCAGACGGGGCGGCTCTCGATCGGCGCGCTCGCTGTGGCCGCGGCGGCCTACGCGCTGTCGTTCGGACAGAGAGCGCTGAGCACACCGGCTCGTCTTCTGCGCCGCAAGACGCGAGACGTCAGCGGCACGCTGACGCTGCTCGACGGATCTGAAACCAGGCTCGACGAACCGGTTTTGCTGCGGCCTCTCGAGCTCGCCCTGAAGGCGTTCGCCTGGGGCGTCGTCCTGAGCGCGCTCGGGCTGGCGGCAGCCCGAATTCTCTAGACCGGGAACACCCCGTGCTTGCGGTCGACGGGTGGCTCGACGCGCGTCGAGTAGGCGCGGAAGCGCTTGATCAGCGCTTCGCGCAGGTGCTCGGGCTCGACGACGTCGTCGACGATCAGGTTCGATGCGAGCTTGAAGAGGTCGACGTCCTCGCGGTACTCGTCCTCGAGCTGCTTGCGCCTCGCCGCGCGCTCGCCCTCTGGCAGCTCGGCGAGCTTGTTGTAGAACACGGCGTTGATCGCGGGCTCGGGGCCCATGACGGCGATCTGAGCCGTGGGCAGTGCGATGACACAGTCCGGATCGAATGCAGGCCCTGCCATCGCATACAGGCCCGCGCCGTAAGCCTTGCGCACGATGACTGAGATTTTCGGCACCGTCGCCTCGGAGACGGCGCTGATCATCTTCGCGCCGTGGCGGATGATGCCGCGCTTCTCGACGTCGGTGCCGATCATGAAGCCCGGCACGTCCGCGAGAAAAAGGAGCGGAATCTCAAACGCGTCGCACAGCCAGATGAAGCGCGCGGCCTTGTCGGCCGAGTCGTTGAAGAGCACGCCGCCCTTCTGCATAGGCTGGTTGGCCACGATGCCGAGCGCGTGGCCGTCCAGGCGAGCGAAACCCGTGAGCAGCTCCTTGGCGAAGAGTTTCTTGATCTCCAGCCATGAACCCTCGTCCACGATTGCGTCAATCACCTTGCGCATGTCGTAGCCGCGGTTCGGCTCTTGGGGGATCAGCTCGCTGATGGGCTTGGCTCCGGCTCGAGCGGATTTCGGGTCGCAACGCGCAGGCTTCTCCCCGGACCGCTGCGGCATGAAGCGGAAATAGATCCTCGCGAACGCGATCGCCTCCTGGTCGCTGGCCACCAGCGCGTCGCCCAGCCCGCTTTCTGTGTTGTGCATTCGAGCGCCGCCGAGCTCTTCGAGAGTCACTTTCTCGCCGACCACCACCTCGACCATTCGCGGCGAGCCGAGATACATCGACGCGTTGCCCTCCACCATCGCGACCACGTCGCAGAACGCAGGGATGTAGGCCCCGCCCGCCGCCGACGGCCCGAACAGTAGGCAGATCTGTGGCACCAGGCCGGAGAGCTGTACCTCGTTGAAGAAGATGCGCCCCGCGTGACGCCGGCCGGGGAACATCTCGATCTGGTCTGTGATCCGCGCGCCGGCCGAGTCGACGAGGTAGAACAGCGGCACCCGGAGCCGCCGCGCGGTCTCCTGGATGCGCACGATCTTCTCGACCGTTCTCGCGCCCCAGCTGCCGGCCTTGACCGTCGGGTCGTTGGCCATCACCGCCACCTGCCGACCCTCGATGGTGCCGAGCCCGGTGACGACGCCATCCGCGGGCAGCTCGTCAGCGAGCGCGTTCGCAAACAGGCCGTCCTCCACGAAGGAACCCTTGTCGAGGAGAAGATCAAGCCGCTCCCGCGCTGTGAGCTTGTGCTGCTCGCGCAGCCTGGGCAGGTAGCGCGTCCCGCCCTTGAGCGCCTTGTCGCGAAGCTCACGCGATCGCGACTTCACCGCCCCTTGAATTCCGGCTCGCGTTTCTCGAAGAAGGCCCTGATGCCCTCCCGCGAATCCTCGGTCTGCGAGACAAGGAGAAACTGGCCGTGGAGGTAGTGGAGCGCGGCACGGAAGTCCATATCCTGGTGCCTGTACAAGGAATCGCGGCCCAGTCGCATCGCCACCGGCGATTTCTTGGCCAGCGCCTGCGCGAACTCGTCGACGGTCGAGTCGAGCTGCTCGTGCGGCACGACGCGGTTGATCACTCCCAAAACCTGCAGCTGCGTGGCCGTCCATCGGTCGCCGAGCATTTCCATCTCGAGCAGGACCTTGCGCGGAATGTTTCGCGACAGGATGGCCTGGATCATCATCGGCCAGATCCCGACGTTGATCTCGGGCGTGCCGAAGGTCGCGGTGTCGACGGCGACGAGCATGTCGCAGGAGCACGCGAGGCCAAATCCTCCGGCCAGCGCGTGGCCATTAATGCGGCCGACGATCGGTTTGCCCAGCTCGGCCATCAGGAGGAAGAGGTCGACGAAGAGGTCCCGGCTGTGGAACCTCTCGAGACCGGTCATCTCCCCGTCGAAGCTGCTGAGGTCGGCGCCCGCACAAAACACGCGGCCCGCCCCGGTCAGGACGACCGCGCGCACAGCGGGCTCCTCGCGGCACCACCTCAACGCTGAGGCCAGGTCGCGCAGCATCGTCGTCGACAGCGGGTTGCGCTGCTCCGGCCGGTTGAGCGTGATGGTGGCGATATGACCGTCGGCGGTCATGAGCACCTGCTCGAGTTCGGGCTTCGCGGCCACGCGTTTAGCCTAGAACTCCGACTGCGATGGCGACGCCGACGAGGATGAGAACTGCGCCGCCTATCTCCTCGCTCCATGACTCTGCGCGCTTGCCGACGAAGTGGCCGACCTCGAGGCCGACGAGCGACATCACGATGCTAACCACGCCGAAGGTGAGGGCGGCCAGCCAGACGTCGACCGGGTAAACAGCCAGGGCAAAGCCCACGGCCAGGTTGTCCAGGCTGAGCGCCAGCGCGGTGACAAGGAGGCTCTCCGTCCGCACGCTGCGCGGCATCTTGGCCTTCTGCTCGACGTTGATGAAGCGGGCCTGGACGATGGTATAGGCGCCGGTCAGGACCAGGATCGCCCCCGCCACGTACTTGCCGTAGTTGCCGAAAAAGCCCTGCACCGAATGGCCGACCAGCAACCCGATGGAAGGCATGAGGGCCTCGAAGAAGCCAAAGGCCAGGCCGACCCGGATCCGCGTCCGGACGTTGATCCCGCTGAGGCCGATCCCGATCGCCCCGGCAAAGTTGCTCAGCCCGACCGAGACGCTGACGAACAGCAGGCTGAGGAGCGCGTGCACGCGGGTAGTGTAGGGAGGCTACAAAAACCTGCTTGGCGTGCGGTTATTAGGCGATATGATTGCACTCCTTAACAAAAATACTTTGCCTGTCTCATTTGGGACTTCCACAATTGCACCGAACCTGCAACCGATCCTGTCACCCAAAGTTAGGCCCGCAATCGCTTAAAGCACACAACTCGCCCGCCCCAGAAAGCCATGAAGGTCAAGTCCCGCGACGCTTTGGCGACTTCGTTCTCGGCCGACGGCGAAGGTTCGTTCGACCTCGACAAGCCCATCTTCACGCTCAGCGTGGCCTCCGAGATCCTGGATGTGCATCCGCGCACTCTGATGATGTACGAGCACTTGCGCATGATTTCCCCCAAGCGGACCGTTACAAATCGACGGCGCTACTCGCGCCGCGACGTAATGAAGCTACAGGCGATCCAGACCCTGACCCGGCAGCATCACGTCAACCTCGCTGGCGTTCGCTACATCCTGGCTCTGCTGAAACGGCTGCAGAGCGCGGGAGTCGATCCCCCGGAAGACCTGAAGAACCTGGACGTCACCCAGCTCGAAGTCTGAACAACAACCTGGTTTGAGGGAAAGGCAACAAAGAGGCAAATGTCAAAGAAGAGACGGCGTCTAGAGATCAAGGTGGACCCCATCCCGGCGATGTACATGGAGGAGACCGCCTCCTGCCCCGTCTGCGGCCGCGACGCCCAGGCGATCGGGCGGCGGCACGTTCAGATCGTGTTTCGATGCGACGGCTGCAAGGTCGTCTTCAAGCGAAACCGCCACTGGCCGTACATCTACTAGGACTTCGTTTTAGACCGGTCGGATTGCCGACTCATCAGTGAGCTGAGCAGCGACCAGGCGGACGAAGCAAAGCCGGTACGAGGCGCGCCCAGCAGCTCCCACGCGCGCCCCAGCCCGACTGCGTACGCGCCCATGAGGACGAACAGGAGGCTGATAACCGCGCCTTTGTCGGTCGGATCGCGCCACATGTGGATGCCGAGCGCGAACTCGTAACCATAGATTGCGGCGCTGGCGAGGAACAGGAAGAGGCCCCTCGCCGCGATGCCGACCTGGCGCCACTGGCGGGTGAGCCCGAGCAAGGCCAAGGTCTGACCAGCGGCCGGTATCGACACGATCGTGACGACCAGGCCAAACAGAACGCCGGGGACGAGGCTCATCAGCGAGATGAAGAAAACGTTCGCCAGGGCGCTGAAGGCGCTGAGGGCCTGAGCTTGCCTGACCGCATCGGACTGCTGGCCGAACACCCGCTCGGGCGCAATCGATACCGAAACGAACAACAATCCGATGAGCGCCGCGCTCGCCCCTACACTCGCCAGGAAGAACGGCTGGAACTCGGGGGTTACCATCTGGCGCAAGTTTGAGGCCTCCCGCCACGTACCCTTGGTAGGGGGATGAGGCGCTCTGTCGGGCGCTCTGCGCTCTACGGCGTGTTGCTCGGACTGGCCACCGCCGCGGTGGCCAAGGCGGTGCGCCCGCGCGGGGGAACGACCTTGCTGCTCGACTGGGACGAGGTGCGCCTGACCGCTCGAGCCCGTCTGGACAATCCACACGAGGACCAGGCGCAGCTTGCCGCCGCCGCCCTGGGCTACCGCTCGCTAGCCGCCAGGCTCGAAGCGCCGCTGTTGGGTTTCGTCGGCCCACTGCCAAGAGGCGCTTCGATGCCGCAGTTCGACGCGCTCGACCGCGAGGGTTGGATCGATCTCAACCTGTCCATCCTTCGCCGCGTCGTCGACCCGGTGCTCGAAGCCGGCCGGATGCCGAACTCGTTGCTGGTCGAGGTCGGCCGCATGGGCGTCGACCGCTACGTGGGCTACATGCTGGCTTTCATAGGCCATCGTGTCCTCGGCCAGTACGACCCACAGCTGCTCGGAGCGGAGCCGATCGGGGGTGAAGGACTGTACCTGGTCGAGACGAATGTGGCCGAATGGCGGCGCCACGCGGACCTGCCGGACGAAGACCTACGGCGATGGTTGATCCTCCACGAGATGACGCACGCGTGGCAGTTCGCCGCACATCCCTGGCTGAGGCCGTACATGGAGGAATCAATGCGCGAGCTGATCGACTCCGTCACGCGCAAAGGGCCGGCCGTGACGCGGTTCGCCGCGTTCGCTGGAGTACTGCCCGCGCAGTGGCGCGTGATGCGCAAGGTGCAGGGGACCATGTCGGTCGTCGAGGGCTATAGCAACCTGGTGATGAACCAGTTGGGCCGCAAGCTACTGCAAGGTTTCGACCGGCTGGAGCAGGCGTACCGCGAACGGAGTGCAGGCAAGAGCACACTCGAGGTGCTGATCTGGAAGCTCACGGGGCTTGACTTGAAGCTGCAGCAGTATCGGCGCGGAGAAGCCTTCTGCCAGGCGGTATACGACAAATTCGGGATCCAGATCCTGAACCGGGTGTGGGACGGGCCGGAGTACATGCCGCGCCTGAACGAGCTCGGCAACCCAGTGGCCTGGTACCGACGGACTTCGGCTAGTCCCTCAGCTCCTCCTGCGCGGTCTCCTCGCTGATCGGCATCACCGCCACAGGCAGGTCGCTGATGTCGAAGTACCGGACGGGTTTGTTGAGACGTTTGGCGATCCCGACCTGCACCTTCACGCCGAGCGAGATCCGGCCGAAAACCCAGACCTCGTCGGACCGAGCGAGCAGGTTGTTCATCGCCTCACGGACGACGTCTTTGTCGACCGTGTGCATCAGGTAGTAGTCGAAGAGCATGAACGGGCTGACCGGCACCAATCCGGAGTCGAGCACGAACTTCTGGATGTGCGCGCGCCAGTAGAAGCTCTTGTTCGACATCGCCACGTAGACCAACCTTTTCGGGTGCCGCAGCGTCTCTTCGGCCTGGTCGCGGGCGCTCGGCTTGGTGGTGGGCTGGAAAATACGCTCGAGGATGTCCTCGGCTGCCTTGCCGGTTATCGCCAACTCGCTACCCCTGACCGAAAAATGAATTAAGCGGCGGTTATCGTATCAGCCGTGCCCGCAGGCTCCCTTTTCGACCTTTCCGGGCGCATCGCACTGGTCACGGGGGCAAGCAAGGGGATCGGCAACGCGACCGCCCAGATCCTGGCCGAGCACGGAGCCCAGGTCGTCCTTTCCAGCCGCAAGCAGGCCGACCTCGACGCCGAGGCCGAGCGGATCAATGCCAGATACCCCGGAAAGGCCTGCGCGATCGCCGCCCACGCCGGCCGGCAGGACGACCTGCAGCGCCTGGTGGAGGAGGTGATGCAGCGCTTCTCCAGGATCGACATCCTCGTCAACAACGCCGCCACCAACCCTTACTTCGGGCCTGTCCTCGGCGCCGAATTGTCCGCCTGGGACAAGACCTTCGAGGTAAACCTGCGAGGGGTCTTTGTGCTGACGAAGCTCGTCTACGAGGCGTCCATGGAGGCGAGAGGCGGCGCCATCGTGAACATCGCGAGCATCGGCGGCATCAGGCCTGGGGTCGGCCTGGGCGTTTACAACATCACCAAAGCCGGGGTGATCATGCTCACCCGCCAGCTGGCGCGCGAGCTGGGGGGCAAGGTGCGGGTCAACGCTGTGGCGCCAGGGCTGATCAAGACACGCTTCGCCGAAGCTCTATGGGGCAACGAGCAGATCCTCGACCGAGTCCTGTCGCAAAACCCCATGGGCCGGATCGGTGTTCCGGAAGAGGTCGCCGCTGGGATTCTGTTCCTGGTCTCGGACGCGGCTAGCTACGTGAATGGGGAAGTGCTCGTGATCGACGGGGGCGGGGGCGAGGTCTAGGCTCGAGCTCCCGCTCGCCGTTGGCCGAGGCCGGCTGGCGACTGTGGATGAAATCCTCGAGCTCCTTCTCGTACTGGTACGCGTGCCGGTCGGGCTCGTACCGCAGTACGCGCCGCTGCTGAACGAAATCTTCGTAAGCAGCCATGGTGTGGCGCGCGGCGCGGAACCCCAGGTCGCGGGCTGCTTTGCTCGTCGCCAGCGTGCGTCCCCAGCGCAGCAGGTCGAGCAGCTGCGGGGAGAGAAACGCGATGCCCGTCTGGCGGATGGTAAACGCGGTGAGGCCGAGGCCGAATGGCGGCAGCAGCGGCGCGTGGAGCTTGCCCGCGCCGTCCAGCAGCTTCGACAGAGGCTCACTTCCCGACGGAGCGATGTTGTACGCACCGGCAGGACCTCGTTTGGTCGCGAGCACTATCGCCTCGATGCAATCGTCGCGGTGGATCAGCTGGAGCGGCGGATCGTATCCGATCACTGTCGGTACGACCTCCAGGTCGAGATAGCGCGCGAGCGGCTGAGGCTCATCTGGGTTGACGCTGTTGGCGAAACGCAGGGCGAGGATCGTGATGCCCGGATTGCGCACCGCGAAGTCGCTGACGTACGACTCGACCTCGACGATGTCGCGCACGAACTGATGGCCCGAGTTGACGTCCAGGCGATGGTCTTCTCGCAACCCAGCCGGCAGGTCGGCACGGGAGCCGTAGACGTGGCCCGACGACTTCAGCACGAAGCGGCGCACGGGACTTCCATCCCCTGCGCATCCGGCCAGGAGATTCAACGTGCCGATCACATTCATCTCGTGGGCGCGCGCGGGGTCCATGTCGAACGAGTCGACGCGGGTCAGCGTATGGACCACGGTATCGATGCCGACCGCGCGCACGAGCTTGCCGATCAGCGAGTGGCGGATGTCGAGCTTCAGATAGTCCGCGCGGCCCAGGTCGTATCGCGGCTCGCGGATGTCGATGCCGATGACCTCGGCGACATCCGGGTCTTCGACCAACCGCTGCACGACGAGTGCGCCCCACCATCGCGCGACGCCCGTTACGAGAATTCGTCTCTTCCTTGCCATCCCCCGCCCTTCAGTATGTCCTCTTGATCACGTCGCGCTCCATGAGCACGACTGCGCGCGAGACGACGTCGAGCAGCGGCGACTTCGCCTGGCGGAGCGCGAACTCGAGCTGGCGCAGCAGCGTATAGAGCGCCTTCATGGCCTTGATCGCGTCGCCGATGTCGACGTTGGCCGGCAAAGGGATCCGGTCGAGGGGCTCCGCCGACGCCCAGCGATACGCGAAGTCGATGTAGTCGTGCGAGGGCGCGCGCAGGTTGGGCTCGTCGAGATCCTTCTCTATGTCCGCGAACCGGAAGTAGAGAGAGCGGACGAGCCGGGCCGTCTGCGCAATAGCTGGAGTGGGATAGCGGCGTGGTCCGCGCGACTGCCGGTCTCCACGCCGCTCCCGATCCTCCGCGGCGAGCATGACCATCACCGCGCACAGCTCTTCGGGCGACAGGCCCTCGAGCCAGCCAAGCCACACCGCCTCCGCGACCAGGATCGTGTTCTCGCCATACACGCGGGCCGCAAACAATCCTTTGTCTGTCGGCTTGTTCTTCTCCAGGAACCCTGACTCGGCGAGGATCCTGGTCAGGCGGCGAAGCTTGCGCGGGTACTCGTCCATCTGGCCGCTGACCTCGCGCTGGCCCCCCTCGAGCTCTTGCTGCAGGGTCCGAATCTCGTTGTACTTCTGAAGGAGCTCGCCAAAACGCGGTGAGCGGACCACCTTTAGCTTCCGCTGGCGCTCGAGCAGCCCTTTCGCCTCGACCTCGAGCCGGTGAGCGATCCGCGACGCATGCGATGGGGCGTTCCTCCTGGAGCCCCCACGCCCTCGGCGTGGGGAGCCCCGGCGCTGACCGCCCGACTCGCGTCTCAGCCGCCGCAGCTCGATGCGAAGCGCGCGCCTGCGATCCTCGATCTTGAAGTACTGGGCCACGTCCTCGATCGAGACCTGAGGGTCGTCCCACATCCGCCTGACGTCGTCCAGGCGCGCTCGAACGTTGGCGAGCCGTTCGTCTTCCGCCCCCGCCGCCAGCCTTTTCTGGAACTGGCCAAAGGAGCGCTGCATGAGAGCCTCGGCCTCCTGTGCCGTGTAGACGCGCAGCAGGTTGAGCGCCATGTTGTAGCTCGGCAGGAACTTCGACTCGACAACGAGTGTCGGGCCCATGGCGACTTCGTAGATCGTGCCTACCTCGACGTCAGCCTCTTTGAGGATCACGCCGTGCCCGATGACGTCGATGCCGCGCCGGCCGGCGCGGCCCATCAGCTGCGTGAGCTCGCCGGTGGTGAGGGTCGAGAAGTTGATGCCGTCGAACTTCGTGAAGGACGACACGACCACGCCGCGAGCGGGCATGTTGATGCCGAGCGACAGCGTCTCAGTGGCGAACACCACCTTGATCAAGCCGCGCTGGAACAGCTCTTCGACCATCTCCTTGTGGTAGGGCAGCAGGCCGGCGTGATGCTCAGCGAGGCCCCGGCGCAGCAGGCGCGCGTCGACCATACGGCGGAACAACGCTTCCTCGTCATGGTCCTTCAAGCCCTGCAGGCGTTCGGCCGCGACCTGGTCGATGGCCTCCTTCTCGACAGCATTGGTCAGGTCGAGCTCGTGATAGGCAGACCGCTGCAGAGCCTCGCGGCAGCCGCGCCTCGAGAAGATGAAGTAGATCGCAGGCAGCATCTCGAGGCTGCGCAGTTCCTGGATCACGTGCAGCAGGTCGTTGGAGGGGAGCCCGCGATAACCGCCGAGCCGGTAGGACGTCTCTTCCTCCTGGGCCGCCTTCGTCCACGTGCGTTGGTCGATGCCCGCATCCGGCTTGAAGAGCGGATAAAAGCGGTTGTTGATGGCGAGCCACATCTTCAGCTCGACCGGGCGCACGTCATGGAATACCGTCTCCATGCCGCCGCGGTTTTCGGCCATCCAGTCGGCAATTTCTTTGTAGTTGCCGATGGTTGCAGACAGCCCGACGAGCTTGATCGTGCGCGGCGCCTGGATCACGATCTCCTCCCACACGGACCCTCGCGGGAAGTCGTCGATGTAGTGCACCTCGTCCAGCACGAC
>DATEGC010000030.1:0-2931 GCA_035280285.1 Candidatus Dormiibacterota bacterium
ATACCTGACACTCCCGCGCATGAGGGAGTTGAGCGTGACGGAGCAAAGGTACAAGGCAGTCCTGGCGTAATCGGCGAGGGTCGCACAGTGACACAAGTGGCTCGAGACTGCGACGTGGCACGGCAGACAATAGCCCGCGCACGGCCGTCCAACCTTGATCTATCTCTGAAACTCTGTGACGCTTCCGCGTGATAGATCCGGGCTCGTGTGGCACTCCCTGACACTTGCTGACACTCCGTGACACAGCGGGCCCGCAGACTCTTAATCCGAAGGTTCACGGTTCGACTCCCTGCGCGAACACCATAAGGTCGACACCAGCACCATCAACCGAACACCATCACGGTCCAGGACGGATGTCACGCATGGTGCCGCGCGCGGGACTAGGCGAACCTCCTGACGAAGTTGAGCGCTGTCTCGGCCACCTCGCGCCAGCCGTGGTCGATCGTGAGGGCGTGGCCTCGGTTCGGGATCTTCACGATCTCGGTCACGGCGGCGTTGCTCCTCTGCCGCTTGTAGGACGCGTTGGCGATTGCCCACGGCACCGTGTGGTCCTTCTCGCCGTCGATGATCAGGAGCGGACCGCGGTCGGGGTTCTTCGTGTCGACCTTCGCCTCCGTCCACGGGTTGAGGTTCGCGTTGCCCATCTGGACGAGAGCGATTCCCGAGCCGGCGACGTGGAACGTGTCGTAGAGCTCCTTCGCCTCTTTCTCGCCCAGCGCGTTCGCCCAGCCGTACTTGAACTGGTCGAGCGTGAGGGTGATCGCGCGGCCGCGCGTGCGTGGGTTGGCCAGGAACGGTCCCACTCCTTTGAGCACCGAGAGCGGCAGCGGCAGCACGCCGCGGAAGACTCCGGGATCGATTGCCACCGTGGCCGCCGAGAGGCCACGGCCCGCGAGCATCTGCGCTACCAATCCCCCGGTGGAGTGTCCGATCAGCGCCGGCTTCTTGTCCAACGCGGCGATGATCTCGGCGGTGTGATCGGCGACCTGCCGCAGCGTCTTGTTGGCGAAGACCTCTGGGTTCGCCCGAGCACCTTCAATTGTTTCCGGATCATCCGGCCAGCTCGGCGTCAGCGCGACGTAGCCGGCCTGCTCAAATAGCGCGGCCCAGGGGTCCCAGCTCGAAGGCAACAGCCAAAGCCCGTGAATGAAGAGCACTGGCGTGGCGGAGGACGCATTCGCGCGCTCGACTTGCCTCTGCTCGCGTTCGGTGATCCTCGTCGGAGAGACAGTAGTGTTCATCGCCAACTCTCCTTTGCCGTTGATTGGATGGGACGCCATCGATGCAGACGTCACGACTCCCAGTCCACTGTCGACACCCCCCCGCCGGCAGCGAATTATCCCAGGGTTCGGCGCCTGACCCCCTGGCCGGGGTTGTGGGTGAGCCACCAGTCGAAAGTGGTCGATCCGAGGCGCACATCGCGGCCGGGCATGAGCGATTGATCATCGACCGCGATGCTGAAGAAGAGGCCCCCGGGATCATCCATGGCCACGTTTCGCGGATCCCTGTCATGTTCTAGGACCCTGGCGACCAGGTCATCGATGTAGAACACCTCTGGGCCGGCGATCTCGACCGTGCCATTCCTCGGCGCTTCGAGGGCCACCTCGGCAACCGCGTTGACAACGTCCTCTACCGCGACGGGTTGGAACAATGCGTGAGGCACGCGCACCTTATCGCCGTCCGTGCCGGCCTGTGCGATCGGGCGGACGTAATCGAAGAGCTGGGTAGCGCGAATGATGGTGTGCGGGACGGGCGAGCCCTTGATCATGTTTTCCTGAATCAGCTTGGCCCGGAAGTAGGCGCCGTCCTGCAAGCTTTCGATTCCCACGACCGAAAGTGCGACGTGGTGCTTGACTCCGGCGGCCACTTCCGCCACGGCGAGGTTCTCGTGTGCAGTACGGAAGAAATTGATCGCGTCGGCCACTTCGGCCACAGCGAGGTTCTCGCCTACGACCTGGAAGAAGTCCCACGCGGCCTGATCCTCGAAAGACGGGGCGTTTGCCACGTCGACAACGACCTCGACACCTTCGAGTGCCAGCACTGCGCCTTCGCCACTCATCGGGTAGACACCCGTGTCCGGCGAAGCGGCCACTGCATTGTTGCCCTTCTGCCTGAGCTTCTCCACGACCATGGAGCCGAGCCAATCGGTTCCGCCAATGACTGCGATCCTCGGCTTCATGAGCTCGCCTCGCCTAGTAGTAAATCGCCCTCAACCGCCGCAGACGGGGCCGTTCAACGGCCAGGGAATGCAAAGCCCAGGCGCAAAGGCCGACCAAAGTGTCAGCAGACCTATCAACGACAACGCGGCGATCCAGATCGAACCGGTGATGACGTTTCGTTTCGGAACCGGCCACGAGGGCCAGCCCAGGCGCCGCGCTACTTGCGGTCCCAACCAGCTCTCGAGCGGCGGCCAGAAGACGAGCCCGATCACCAGCAGGGCCGGGACGAGCATCTTCGTGATCAGCGCCGGACCGAGCTTGGCGAACTGGAAGAGCGCCAGAAAATACCACTCGGGCAGCGGAATTATGGCCGCCCGCGGATCGGCAGCCTGACCTGGCTGGAGCAGCGGCTGCCCGACTAGCGCCAGCACACCGAGGGTGATGAGGACGGCCATGGCCAGGATCGGGTACGGCCAGACGTGGTCGGGAAAGTAGGGGTGAGTCTTGCTTTCGGGCATGTCGTCGCTCACCTGGCGCCCGACAGGGCCGAACAGGAGGCCCACCAGAGCGTATAGGGCGAGCAGCGAATAGAGCGGATGCCTCCGCGTGATGGGAAGGCGATTGGACGTCGTCTTGGGCGCGATCATGCCGGCTCCGCTGGACCCTGTCGGCGGGTCAGGCGGAAATGGACGAAGAGCAGCAGGGTCATCACCCCCGGAAGTAGAAAGACGTGGGCCATGAAGAAGCGCAGCAACGTTGCCGGCCCAAGCAC
>DATEGC010000031.1:0-10453 GCA_035280285.1 Candidatus Dormiibacterota bacterium
GCCGTGATGCCCTGAAGTCGCCGGGTCGCCCACCACCACGTCGTTGTCCGGCGCACGGCCGATGCTGACCATCTGAGTCGGCAGCGCCACGATCCGGCCGGCGAAGGGGCCTGATTCAAAGGTCAGCAGCGCCGCGAACTCGGTTCCCCTCGCCACCTGTTCTGGCGGCATCGCCCGCAGGGAGACCGTCTCCTTCGAGCTGGCATTCGGGTCCGCGTTCTGCCAGGCGGGAATCACCGACGTCGCTTCCTCGAACGATCCCGCCTCGGCGGGCGAGCCGTTGCCCCGCGCGGTCTGGGGCGCTCGCTCGCCCGAAGGCCATGCGACGAGGGTGGAGTCGACTCGCGGCGCCGAGGCCTCGGCGACGGACGCCGGTTCAGGTTCTGGCTCGGCCGTGGCTTTGGGCGCGGGCTCAGGCGCGGGCGCACTCCCGCGCTCCTCGACTGCGGACAGCACCGGTTCGGTGGTCGCCACCATGGGTTCGGCCGCCGGTTCGTATTCTGGTTCGGGCTCGAGCGCCGGCTCGGGGGCAGCCTCGGCGACGATTGGTTCGGGTTCCGGCTCTGGTTCCGACTCGGGCTGTGGCAGCGGTTCTGGTTTCGCCTCGAAGAGCACCGGCGCCTCCTCCGGCGAGGCTTCGACCGGCGCTTCCTCGACCGCCCCGGGCTGAGGCAGGTCGGGCAGCGCCTCCGGCTCGACGATCGGCGCCGGGGCGGTGGCGAACTCGGAGACCACGGGCTGGATCACCTCGGGCTCGGTCTCCGGAACGATCTCGACCGGCGCGGTCGGCTCTTCAATTGGCTTGGTTGCGGGCGGCGTCGTCTCGGGAGGCCGAGTCCCGATCGATATGGTCTTGGCCCACTCCCGCGCCGCCTCCGCCGGCGTGGTCAGGACCTGAGTCGCCTCTTGGGGGGCGGGGCGGTCCACTGCCGCGGTGCCGAGGAAGCGTTCGTACCAAGACGCGATGCGGCGCAGTCGCTCGACCCGGCGGTCAGGCCGTCCGTTGCGCGACAGGTCGTGATGCTCCTCGGGGAAGCGCACCAGCTCGACCGTCTTGCCCAGCAGCCGCATCGCGCCGAACATCTCCTCCGACTGTGACATCGCGCACCGCAGGTCCATCTCGCTCGCGGTCAGCAGCAGCGGAGTGCGGACGTTCTGCACGTAGCGGATCGGCGACCGCCGCCACAGCTCGTCGAGATCCGGCCATGGTGGAGGCCCGAGCTGCAGCACGCCCCACAGCACGATGTCGTGCTGCGCGTACTCACTGACGAGATTGGAGATGGAACGCATCGCGACAGCGGCCGAGAAGCGGTTGGTCTGGCCGATGATCCAGTTTGTCATGTAGCCACCGTAAGAACCGCCGCCCACGCCGAGGCGGTTGGTGTCGATGTACCCGGTTTGCTCGACGAGCTGGTCGAGAGAGCTCATGAGGTCCTGGTAGTCCTTGCCCGCCCAGTCGCGCACGACGGCGCGTCGGAACTGCTCGCCGTAACCGTCTGAGCCGCGCGGGTTCATGTAGAAGACGACGTAACCCATCCCGGCGAGGATCTGGAGCTCGTGGAAGAACGACCAGCCGTACTGGGCGTGTGGTCCACCGTGGATCTCCATCACGGCGGGGTACAGCCGCTGCGGGTCATGATCCTGTGGCTTGAGCACCCAGCCCTCGAGCTTCCAGCCGTCCGGCGCGGTGAAGTAGAGCTGCTCGGGCTGGGCGACGTAACGGTCGTGAAGCCACGGGTTGAGGTCGGTGATCCGCGCTTCGGCACCGTTGGTGTGCATGTAGAGCTCGCCCGGATCAGTCGGGTCCGACGCGCAAAACGCCATCACCCCGCCGGCGATATCGAAGTCGTAGATGCGGCGATTCCCCGTCGCCTCTACGCGCAGGTTGCCGTCCAAGTCGACCGACTGAATCCCGGTGACCCCGGGACCGCTGGCCAGGAAGTAGATTCGGTCGCCCTCCGCCGACCAGCAGATCCTAGTGGCGTGGCCGCCGCGCATGTCGTTGATGACGCTGTCGTTCACGGCCTGGTCGACATTCGCGGTCAGGCAGCGAGGCCCGCCGCCGGCCAGGGCCACGACCCACAGGCGCTCGAGGAGGCCGACGTCAAGCCCGTTGGGGGCGATGAAAGCAATCACGTCTCCTTTTGGGGACCAGATCGGCGAGCTCAGGAAGAATCCGCCGCCCAGGCGGCGCAAGTTTGCGTCGAGGTCGACGGTGTAGAGGTTGAGCTCCCGCTGCAGGTCGGCACCCGGCTCCGCGTTGCCCGCGACGACCAGCTTGGTGCTGTCGGGCGACCAGTCGAAGTCGGTCACGTCCCACGCGCCGCTGGTCAGCTGCTTCATGTCGCCGCCCGTGGCCGAGATCACGAAGAGGTGGTGATAACGGCCGTCGACGTAGCCCATGCCGTCGTGCTTGGAGTCGAGGCGCCGGACGATCCGGGCTACCGGCGCGCGACGCAGCTGCTCGCGACCCTCAGGCGGACGCGGGTCGTCGATCACCGCGTCCGGGTCTGACAGCACGGTGCCGATGAAAGCGATGCGGGTCCCGTCGGGGGACCAGAGCGGCCTTGTCGTGCCTTCGGCCAGGGTTGCCAGTTGCTGTGCGGGCCCGCCCCTCGTCACATCGAGCAGAAAAAGCTGGTCCGCGGCGCCCACCCTGCTCAGGAAGGCAAGCTTGCGACCGTCCGGCGACCATTCGGGAGTGTGGTCGCGCAGGGCGCCGCCGGTCGGTTCGATGGGTTCCGGATCCAGGAGTCGCCGCACGATGATCCGGCTGCGGTTCTGTCGCGAGTTCGCGTCCGCCCAGCCGATCTGGTAGGCGGCTCGCTCGCCATCACGCGTCAGCCGGACGTGGTCGATCCAGCGAAAGCGGTAAAGATCCTCGGCGGTGAGGGGGGCAGCCATTCCCAGACCCACGGATGCTACCAGCAGGCGCCGAATACCTACACCGCGCGAGTGGTAATCGGTGGTAAAGAAAACGTCACGATTCCCAGTTACAACCTGAGGTTATGACCCGCAAGAACGCGGCGCTTCATGGATTCGGTTGGGGCTGTGTGGCGGGCGCTGCGCTCGTCGCGCTGATGTACTACGCCGGCGCGTTCCTGGGTCTCCGGCCGCTGCCCCAGCTCCTGAACGAGCCCTTGCTGTCACTGATGCCGGGCTTTGTCTTCGGCTTCCTCATCGACACCCTGCAACACGCGGGCAAGGTGGTCGAGGAGTTCGGACTGATCGTGGCCATGGTGCTCGGCCTCGGGGCGCTCGGGGCTGCGTCCTCGGTGGCGAGCTTGCGATGGCCGTCGCGCTACCTGCCCTTCGCGTTTGCGGCGATTGGCTGGGTTGCGGTCGCCGCCATCCTTCTGCCAGTCGGCGGTGGCGGGTTCCTCGGCCTGAACGACGGCCCAGCGACTCCCCTGACCTGGGCCGCGCTCTTCGCGATCTACGCCGTGGTCCTGCAGTACGGCGACCAGGATGCCCCGGGGGTGGACGCCGGGCGCCGGCGCCTGCTCAGCGCGGTGCCGTTGAGCATCGGGCTGGTCAGCCTGGGAGCGCTCGGCCTGCGCCTGCTGCCTGATTGGTACAGGGCAATCTTCCAGGCGCCCGAGTCTGGAGTACGCGGGATCTCCCCCCAGATCACGCCGGTGCAGAACTTCTATGTCGTGTCCAAGAACTTCGCCGACCCGACAGTAGACGGGCAGGCGTGGCGGCTCAACGTCGTGGGCATGGTGGACAGGCCGATGACGCTCTCACTCGACCAGCTGCGTGCCTTATCGGCGACAGACGAGTACGTAACCCTCGAGTGCATCAGCAACAACGTCGGCGGGGAGTTGATGAGCACCGGCCGATTCCGCGGCGTGCCTCTGCGCGACCTGATCGGAATGGCCGCACCCCAGACCCAGGCCAATTGGGTCGCGTTCAAGGCGCGCGACGGCTACACGGAGAGCCTTCCATTGAACCTGATCGACAGCTCGCCCGAAATCCTTGTCGCGTACGAGCTCGACGGCGCTGCGCTGCCAGTGAACCATGGCTATCCCGCTCGCATCCTGATTCCAGGCCACTACGGCATGAAAGGTCCCAAGTGGCTCGACACCATCGAGCTCGGCAACCATGAGGCCGGCGGTTACTGGGAACAACAGGGCTGGGACCACAACGCCGTCGTCAAGACGACCGCTCGCTTCGACGTGCCGCGCGACGGAGAGATCCTCAAGCTGGGCACCATCGACATCGGCGGTGTGGCCTTCGCGGGCAGCCGTGGCGTCAGCAAGGTCGAATACAGCATCAACGGTGGGGCGAGCTGGGACCTGGCGGCCGCCGACGCGCCGCTGTCGCCGCTGACCTGGGTGCTGTGGCGAGCTACCTGGACGCCCGCCAACGAGGGCGCCTACCGATTGATGGTGCGGGCGACCGACGGGACAGGCAAGCTGCAGGACTCACGCGGGGCGGCCAGCTATCCGAGCGGCGCCAGCGGCTACCACACCGTCCTGGTGAACGTCTCTAAGTAGCCCGCATCACCAGCTCGCTCACGATCTCTTTGTCGTGCGTGAGCGACACGAAATGGCCTTCGTTGTGCCACACGCGCAGATCAATCCTGCCCAGCTTTGCGACGGCCCGTCGCGCGGCGGACAGCGGCGCGTTCTTGTCGTCGTCGCCGTGCCACCAGGTGACGGAAGCCCGCACCTGGGCAAGGTCGAAGTCCCAGGGCTGATGGATGGCAAACGATTCATCCGTCCAGCCCTCGGCGCCCTGCCGTAACGTCTCCGCGATGTTCTCGCGAGACATGCGCTGCCACGCACCGTCGCGCATGATCGCCCGATCGCTGTCGGGCGCGTCGCTCAGGACTCCCTGCATCCCCTCTTCGCTCAGCAGCCGCTTGCGCACCTCGATCAGGAATTCGTGGAGCGGCTCCCAGCCCTGCTCTGCCAGCTCGTATCCGCGCGCGTTGACACCGACAAGATGAGCAACTTCCTCACCTTCCAACGGAGTGCCGCCAACCACGACGGTGATATTGGTTACGCGGTCGGGATGGCGCGCCGCCAGCGCCAGCACGTGCGGCCCTCCTCCGCTCGTGCCCATGGCCGGCAGCCGATCGATGCCGTGGTGGTCGAGGAGCGCGACGTAGTCGTCCGCGATGTCGGCCACGCCGCGGCCTGGCTTCCGTGTCGATCCGCCGTATCCGGGTCGATCGGCCATCAGGTAGCGCACTCCGAGGTTGCGCTGGACGTTGGGATCGGGATTCCGCTGCAGGCGCGACGAGGGAGTGCCCTGGATCCGCAGCACCGGCGTGCCGCCCGGATCGCCCCACCACCGCCACGCCAGCTCGCGCCCGTCCTTCAGCGTGACGACGCCATCCTCGTAGGCAAGCCCGTCGTACGTTTGCTGAAGCGCCTTCATTTCGACCGACGTAGCAATTCGGCCATTACCTCGGCCTCGTGGGCGCCGACTGCCAGATGACCCTCGCCCTGCCAAACCCGAAGTTGCGCGCCGGGAATCCGCGCCACTGCTCGGCGCGCGGCTGACAGCGGCGCGTTCTTGTCGCCGTCGCCATGCCACCAGGTGACCGACGCCTTGATGCCGTCCGGATCGAAGTCCCAGTCACCTCTCATCGCAAACGACTCGTCCGCCCACCCCTCGGCTCCCTGGCGAAGCGCCTCCGCCAGGTCGGCGGTGCGCACCTGCTGCATCTCAGGCCTGGCCATGACCGCCTGATCGGCCGCCGGTGTGCCTGCGAGTCCGACCGTGATGTCGTTCTCTCGCAGCATCTGCTCGCGGGCCGCGCTCAACACGCGGAACACCTCATCCCATCCCCTCTGCTTGGCGAGATAGCCCTTTGCATTGAGCTCGATCAGGCCGGCCGCCTCCTCTGGCGTCAAGGGGGCCGCCCCGACGACCACGGTCACTGCCTTGACTCGATCTGGACAACGCGCCGCGAGCGCGAGCGCTTGCGGTCCCCCGGCGCTGCCGCCAATGACGGGCACGCGGTCCAGGCCGTGCTGGTCCAGCAGCTCGACGATATCGTCGGCGAGGTCAGCGATGCCGTGGCCTGGCTTCCTGGTGGAGCCGCCGTATCCGGGTCGGTCGGCTTGCAGGTATCTCACGCCCAGCTCGAGCTGGATCGTCGGGTTCGGATTGCGGGTGAGTCGCGAACTCGGCATCCCCTGAAACCGCATCACAGGTATGCCGCCCGGTTCGCCCCACCATCTCCACGCAAGCTCGCGGCCGTCCCTGAGAGTGAGGACCCCATCTTCGTATGCAAGCCCGTCTTTGGTCTGCTGAAGCGTCTTCACTTCAGCGCCCACAACGCCTTCAACGTGTCCCAGCCGATGCGGAACATTCGCTCCTTGCGCAGCATCTGCAGGATCTTCTTCTGCTTGTCCCATTTCGATGTTCCGTCGACGCGGAAGAACTCATCGAGTGCGCGGTCGGCGATCTGTGGGTATCTGGTCAGGAACTGAGGATTGTGCTCGAGCAGTGGCACAGCCTTGTCGTACTTCTTCATGTCGGCCATGATCCAGGAATGGTCGAGCTTGCCCTTGTACTCGGACAGCCTTTGCTCTGAGAAGTCACCTACCTCTTTGGCGTGCACGACCGTGTCGCCTGCAAGCCTTCCCGACTCCATCGCCAGGTTCGACCCCTCACGATGCACAGGGTTGGAAAGCATCGCAGCGTCGCCGCAGACGAGATAGCCCGGGCCGTAGAGCTTGGGGATGCCGCGGTAGCCGCCTTCCGGGATGAGGTGCGCTAGGTATTCGACTGTCTCGGCGCCACGCAAGAGCGGCTTGATGGCGGGGTGCCTCTTGAAGTGCTCCATCAGGTCGTTTGGCGAGCGAAGGGTCTGGTTGAACTCACTGAGGAGCGCCCCGCCGCCGACCGACAGCGTGTCGCGGTTGGTGTAGATGAACATGAATCCCGACATTCCCATCGTCGAGTCGCCGAAACATTCGACCGAGCACCCTTCGCCCGACTCGCAGTTGAAGCGCTCCTCGATCAGGCCGGGTTCGAGCTGCATGAGCTCTTTCACTGCCATCGCAACCTCGTCTGGACGCAGCTTCCGTCGCAGCGGCTTACCGTTGACAACCGTCTTCTCGAGCAGGCTGCTGCCGAGGCCGATCCCCTCGCAGACGATCGTGACGTCGGCGTACACGTCGTCACCGCGACCGGTCGCGACACCGACGACACGGCCGTTCTTTGTGATGAGACGCTCGACCACCGTCTCGGGCACGACTACCGCGCCGGCTTTTTCCGCCTGTTCTGCGAACCAAGCGTCGAACCGCGCGCGCAACACGGAGAAGGAATGTGGGCGCGCTCGGTTGCGGAGGTTTTTGTAGTCGAGGCCGATGTATGCGTCAGGCGTCATCAGCCAGCGCCGCTCTTCGATGATGGGCCGCTCGAGTGGGGCCTCCTTCCAGGCGTCGCCTACGATTTGCTCGAGGTAGTAGTTGTAGAGGATGCCGCCCATGACGTTTTTGGAGCCAGGCTTGACGCCGCGTTCGAGCAGCGCCACCTGTAGACCTGCCTTCGCCATGGTGATCGCGGCCGCGGTGCCGGCCGGGCCTGCGCCGACCACCACCGCATCGAATTTCTCCTGGTCAGACATTCCCTGAAATTGAAGCTCATTGGGCTGACGGGCGGCGCGGGGTCCGGGAAGTCGACCGTGGCCAGGATGTTTCACGCGCTCGGGGCGGCCATCGTCGACGCAGACGAGGCCACCCATGCGGTCTACGCGCCAGACACGCCTGGCTTTGACGCGATCGTCGCCGCGTTCGGTCCTCAGTTCGTGCGCGACGGCAATATCGATCGCGCTAAGTTGGGAGAGCTGGTCTTCAATGATCCACTCGCGCGGAAGAGGCTGAACGCAATCGTGCATCCCCTTGTTCGCGAGTGGATGGCGGCACGGACGGTCGAAGCGGTCGACCAGGGCGCGGATGTCGTGATTCAAGACGTCCCGCTGCTGTTCGAAAACGACCTGCAAGGACTCTTCTCATCGACAGTGCTCGTCTACGCGCGACCTGAAACCCAGCGCGCCAGGATGGTGGAAGGGCGTGGCCTGGCGCGCGATCGCGCCAACTCCATTCTGGCTTCGCAGATGCCGATCGACGAGAAAAGAGTGCTAGCGAACTTTGTGATCGACAACAACGGAACCCGCGAGCAAACGCGCGCCCAGGTCCAGAAAATCTGGGAGCAGGTTCGCTAGGTCAGGTCCTCGATCCCGACTTCGCTGAGCACCTCTCTCGTGTGCTCGCCGAGTCGTGGCGCGGGGCGACTTTCGCCCGGGTCGAGCAGACGACGCGCCGCAATCTGAGGATGTGACGCGACCTCATCGATGTCCAGCACCGGCTCACAGCATGCGTCGAGCGCCGACAGCTTCCGCTCCCACTCGTCTCGCGTCTTTCTCTTGAAGATCTGTTCCAGCGTGGTCTGCGTCGTCTCGTCCTCTGAATACTGCAGGTCGACCAGATCTGGTCTCTCCAGGGCCGCGCAGACCGCTTGCCAGAACTTCGGCTCGAGCGCGGCCACGCTGTAGTAACGACCGTCCTTGCACTCGTATACGCGGTAGCACGCATAACGGCCTGCAAGACGCTGATTACCGCGGGCCACCGGCTCACCTGATGCTTGAGCGGCGAATACGAGCCCGAGCCAGCCGATCGCGCCGTCGGTCATGGACGCGTCGATCCACCGACCCTCGGCGCCGCGCTGCACCTCGACGAGCGCGCCCAGAATCGCGACGGCGGGCTGCAGTCCGCCGCCGCCGATGTCGGCGACCTGGACCGATAACGGCACCGGCGGACCGTCTCGCTCCCCATTGAGGCCGAGCCCACCAGCGATCGCCATGTAGTTCAGGTCGTGGCCGGCACGCCGCGCGAACGGTCCATCCTGGCCGTATCCGGTGATCGAGCACATGACGAGTCGCGGATTCTGCGCGTGAAGGACGTCCCATCCCAGGCCAAGTCGCTGCATCACGCCTGGCCGGTTGCCCTCGACGAGCACATCGGCCGTCTCGACAAGGCGGAGCAGCGCGTCGCGGCCTCGCCTCTCTTTCAGGTTCAGAACAATGCTCCGCTTGTTGCGATTGACAGCGTTGAAGAGCACGCTCTGTCCGTCGACCAGAGGTGGCGTCCAGCGCATGTAATCTCCGGCACCCGGCTCCTCGACCTTGATCACGTCGGCGCCCATGTCGGCAAGCAGCTGGGTGCAGTACGCACCCGGCAGAAGACGCGTCAGGTCCAGCACCCGAATTCCGGTCAACGGCATGCGGAAAGCAATACCACGTTAGAAGGAGACTTTCGATTGACCGGCATGCGTTAATAGGACATGGCAGAGTCGCCAGCATTGCGTCCCATCCCACGTCTCGGCGAGATGACGATCAAGGTCCCGGCGCCGTTCGCAGGGATCTCCGACCTGGGCTTCACCGCCCGCTACAAAGCGCAGCAGTTCAACGAACCCCAGCGCGATGTGCCGCTGTTGTTCGAAGGCCCGGTGTCGCCAATGCGCAGGCTCGCGGAAGTCTTGCAGCTGCTGAGCGGCTCGCGCTCGGCGAGCTATGCCTGGACCGATCCGGTGATGATCAGCGACGAGGTGGTGGTCTTTGCGTTCCGCGACCGCACGGTTGCCGGCCAGACCCTCTCCGACGGCGCACGCATCGCCGACTACTTCATGAACCTCGTCCGGCCGGTGGTATTCACGTTCCTGCACGACTGCGCGGTGGTCGCCCACCTGCGCCTATCGGACGTTATCGAAATGCGCGTCAGCGCCGAACGCAAATCCGTCGCCCAGTTTTCGATGCCTTTGCAGGAGATCGTCCAGCCCAACGGGGAGCGACTCTTGTGGGGAGTCGCCGACTAGAGTCTCGAATCCCATAACTGTCGCCAAGCCGTTGAGGCGCGCGATGGCAAACGCGGGAAACCTGGGGCTGGCGTCAGTGGCTCGGCGACGGGCTGGGCGAAGGTGACCTGGCCGGGCTCGCCGTTTGCACGGTGCTGGCCCGGGCGCTGCTCGTGGTGGTGATGTTCGGAGTCGTCACCGGCCCGGGCCCCTGGTTGGCCAGGTAAAGGGCAAGCGGAACGACGATCATGCCTGCGATCACGGTCAGCACGAACGTGACCGCCCCCCACTCCCGGCGCAGCACAGCCCAGTTCACGAGCGCCTGATTCTACAGAGAGCCGGACGTGGTCATCAGGCCAGGTTCACCCCGGCCGTCACCGTCCGTCTGCCTTCCATTCGCCTCGCAGCGCCGTGTGGGAGAGGAGGGGGGAATTAGTAGTCGTCGTCGCGTGAGCCGACGCCCTCTTCCTCTTTCTTCTTGCGCTGGTTCAGGAGCCGGATGAAGTCCTGCGCCCGCGCGAGCGCCTTCCAACGCTCCGGGAAGAAGTCTTGAACCAGGATCTGGCGGTCCGGCTGCTGGTAGACGGTGACGCACCACTTGTTGAGGGTGCGCGAGACTTCGACCTCGAAGTCCTTC
>DATEGC010000032.1:0-6159 GCA_035280285.1 Candidatus Dormiibacterota bacterium
CGCGGGGACGATGGGCTCGCAGATCGCCCTCCAGACCGCCCTCAGCGGCCGCTACGACGTGACCCTCGTCGATACGGTCGCGGGGCAGCTCGACCGGGCCAGAGCGCAGAACCAGAAACTCCTCGAGCGGTCGGTCGAGAAGGGCCGGGTGACCAAGCACGAAGCCGACGAGGCGTTGCAGCGCATCGAAGGGTCGAACGACCTCGCGAAGTCAGCACTGGATGCGGACCTGGTCATCGAAGCTGTGATCGAGAACTTCGACGCGAAGCAGAGCGTCTTCGAAGCGTTGGGCAAACACACGAGGCCGGATGCCCTCCTGGCCAGCAACTCGAGCACGATCGCCATCAGCCGGCTGGCCGATTTCAGCGGCCGGCCCGAGCGCTGCTGCAACATGCACTTCTTCCACCCGGTGACGGTGATGCAGCTGTGTGAGATCGTCGGCGGTCCCAAGACTTCGCAACAAACCCTTCAAGCCGCCGCAGCGTTCGTCCGCAGCATCGACCGCACGCCGGTCCTGCTCCAGAAAGAGATCTGGGGCTTCATCGTCAACCGGATCCTGTTCGCAGCCTCGGAGGAGGCGATGCGCCTGCTGGAAGGCGGCTACGCAAGCGCAGAGGACATCGACATCGCCGTGCAGAAGGGCCTCAACTGGCCGATGGGTCCTTTTCACCTGCTCGACTTCAGCGGGCTGGACGTATTCTTCGGCGCGATGCAAGACCGCCACAGTCTGGGCGACGGGCCGAACGCGCCGGAAGTCCTTCGCAAGCTCGTTGAGGCGGGCCACCTCGGCAGCAAGTCAGGAAAGGGGTTCTTCGACTACCCGGCGTAGGGGCAATCAAGAGGACGCTCGCCGTCGCGCGTCCTGGTCGCGCAGCGGCAAAATGGGTCTTGCCCCCGTAGCCCAATGGCAGAGGCAGCCGGCTTAAACCCGGTCCAGCGCGGGTTCGACCCCCGCCGGGGGTATTGGTGATCACACGGGCCCTAGAATCGACCAAGATGGATCTTCGGTTCGAAGAGGAGCCCGAGGAGGAGCCGGACGAGCCTACGCCGGCGCAGCCTGACGGCGCGCGCGGTACCGCTGCCGGCCTCGTCCCATCGGTCGGCTACCCGATCCGAGAGTGGGAATATTCGACCAAGGTCCTGAGCGTGGCCCAGGTTGCTGACGGCGTCACGGTGGTCAAGATCCTGCACGAGGCCGCGGCCGACGGCTGGGAGCTGGCCAGCGTGATCGACGGGGGAGAGAAACGCGTGATCCTGATGCGCAGACTGAAGCGCTCAACCCGTGAGTCACGACGGGTGGGTTTCGCGCCTCCTCCGGACAACTGAGCAGCCAGCCGCCGCGGAGGCGGCGGCGCATCCTCGTCATCGAGGACGACGTGCCTGTACGGATGCTCGTGGCCGAGGTGTGCCGGCTGCAGGGCCACGACGTGCTGGAGGCGGGGACCGGCGCGCAAGCGATCGAGCTTGGACGCAGCGCGCAACCGGACCTTGTGCTGGTCGACTGGGTGCTGCCGGACATCAGCGGCACGGAGGTGATCCGAGAGCTGAGGCGGCAGGGCGTCGTCGCGCCGATGGTCATGCTGACGGGCCGCACCACAAAGATGGACGAGGTCGTCGGCCTCGAGGTGGGGGCGGATGATTACATCACCAAGCCGTTCGACTCGCGCATCCTGGCCGCTCGCATCAACGCCCATCTCAGGCGGTCGGCGCTCGCCGAGACCGGCGGCAGCCGCGAAGGGGTGTTGAGCATTGGAGCGCTGCAGATCGACAACGCCGCCCGGCGCGTGAAGGTAGGCGACGATGAAATCACGCTGACAATGACCGAGTTCAACCTGCTCGCCGTTCTCGCCGCCAATCCCGAGCGAGTGCTGACCCGGGCCCAGCTGCGCGACAAGGTATGGGGCTATCCGCACGACCTCGACGATCACTCCGTCGATCCGCATGTGCAGCGCTTGCGACGAAAGCTCTCGGAGCGCTCGAACATAGGCGTGAGCCTGGAGGCAGTGCCGGGTCTGGGTTATCGCCTCTCGGTCAAAGGCGCTTGACCGAAGGGCCTCTTCTGTTTGGCCCGGTGGCCAAGGACCTCGCGACCATCGAGGCCGCACTCCGCGAAGAGATCGAGTCCGATCCGCCCGAGGTCGCGCGACCCATGGCTGAGCTGTTCGCGGCAGGCGGCAAGCGATTGCGTCCGGCTCTGGTCCTCCTCGCGGGCATGTGCGGCACCTACGACCTCGAGCGGTTGACGCCGGCCGCCATGGCCGTGGAGCTGACACACGCGGCGACGCTTGTGCACGACGACGTCATCGACCGGTCGCCGACGCGTCGCGGCCGGCCGACCGTCGCGGCGGCCCTTGGCGACGAGCCCGCCCTTGTGATCGGCGACTTCTACTTCGCCAAGGCCTACGAGTTTGCCGCACGCACGCAGTCCCCTGAGGTCGTTGTCATCCTCGCTGACGCGGTGATGGGAATCTGCGTGGGCGAGGTTCGGCAGCAATCGGTTCGCTATCACTACGGCAACAACATCGGCGAGTACATGCGCCTGATCGAGGCGAAGACCGCGCTGCTGCTGGCAGCGTGTTGTCGCATCGGAGCCCATCTCGGCGGTCTCGATGATGCGCAGACGACAGCGCTCACCGAATACGGACGGTCGCTCGGCCTCGCTTTTCAGATCGCCGACGACGTGCTCGACTACACAGGCACCGAAGACGAGATCGGCAAGCCAATTGGACACGACATCGCGGAAGGATTCGCGACACTTCCGCTCATGCTCGCGTCGATCAAGGTCGAAGAGAACCTCCGGCTCGGGGCTGATGAAGCAAAGCGAATCGTCGATCAAGTTCGCGCAAGTAAAGGACCGCAAAAAGCACTCGAGCAGGCTCGTCATCACGCCGACTCGGCACGCGAAGCATTGAGAGAACTGCCCCCTGGCGAGGCGACTTCTGCGCTCGCTTCGTTAGCAGGCTACGTGGTCAGCCGAAAGCTCTAATCTGTCTCCCCATGTCCCGGGTGGGAATCGGCTTGGTGGTGTGAGCAGGGTAAGGCTCGTCGGTGTCGGACCAGGTCATCCAGGGCTGGCCACGCTGCAAGCGGTCGAGGCCATCAAAGGCGCTGACGTCATCCGGAACTGCGATGGCTGCGGCACTGGTCTGCTCCACCTCGCGCAGCCCAACACCGACATTGCGCCGCTCGAATCAGTCGATGAGGTGGTCCGTCTCGCGCGCAACGGACGTAGGGTCACGGTGCTATTTCCGGGCAATCCTTACGCGTTCTCGAACGGCAGCGCAGTCGCGGAGCGGCTCGAACGCGCAGGCGTCGACTTCGAGGCCATTCCAGGGTTGGTCGTGGAGCTCGCGGCGCCAGTGATGAGCGGCATTCCGCTGACCATCGAGGGTCTCTCGGCGTCCCTCGGCTTCGGCCTCGTCACCGGTGGGGAGACGGTCGTCCTCCGACTTGCCTCCGGATGGTGGGAATCTGGCATCACAGCGCTGCTCCAGAACGGGCGCCCACCCCAGACGCCGGCTGCGCTGATCCTGAACCCAGGCCAGCCCGGCCAGCATCGCGTTAGCGCCCCGCTCGGCGAGCTGGCGCGCAAGGCGGCCACTTATGGGCTGCGAGGCGACGCGCTGCTGGTGCTGGGCCCTGGCGTCGAGATGTCGGAGCGCCTCGACACGTTGTCGAAGCGGCCGCTGCACGGTCGTCGGATCCTGATCACACGTGCGCGGCACCAGGTCGAGGGCTTCCGGCGCGAGCTGGTCGACCTGGGGGCGGCGGTGGTCGAGATCCCGACCCTCGAGATCCAGCGCCTGCCCACGGACGACCGCGTGCGCAATTCCATCACGAACCTGGACCGCACGGCGCTGGTCATATTCGCCTCCGCCAACGCGGTCGACATCTTTTTCCAGATGCTGCTGTCCGCCGGTCTCGACGCGCGGGCCTTTCACAACTCGAAGCTCTGCGCGATAGGCCAGGAGACCGCCGACGCGCTGGGCAACCATGGCCTGCATCCCGAGCTCGTCACTTCCGAGTACACGGCCGAGGGTCTCGCCAACGCGCTGGAAGGCTGGGAGATGAAAGGCATGCGCGTGCTGGTGCCGCGAGCGGAAGTCGCGCGCGACGCCTTACCATCGCTGCTTGCAAATCGAGGCGCCGAGGTCCAGATCCTGCCGGTCTATCGCGCGATGTGCCCCGTCGAGGCAGGTCCTGCCCTGCTCCGGCTATTCGACGGCGAAGGCGTTGACGTGATCACGTTCACGAGTTCCTCGACCGTGTACAACTTTGTGCGCGCCTTCCCTGAGGACCGATTGCCGGCGATTCTCGGCGACGCGGAGATCGCGTGCATGGGCCCGGTGACGGCGGACAGCGCGCGCAAGCTCGGCCTTGACGTGGCGATCGTGGCTCGCGAGTACACGACCCACGGTCTGGTACAGGCGATCGCGGAAGCGACCGCGCGGAAGTGAGTCAGCAGCGCCCGCCTCGGCGCGGGGCGCCAGTCGTCCCCGACGAGTTGGACGACTCCTTGCCGCGCGGCCGCCAGGCTTTGACCGCGGTGATTGTGATTGGGGCGGTAGTGGCCGTGGCTGTCGGGTCGGGACTCCTCATCAAGCACGCCATCGACCCCGTGGTGCCTTCCGCGCTGTCCAACTGCGCGACCTCGACGCAGATCGACACCCACGAGTTCATCGGCCGCCAGCCGATGTGCATCACGGCCTCGCAGAAGCTGCAGGCGACGATCACCACGTCGCAGGGAGAAATCGTGATGCAGTTCGCCCCCGAGGTCGCGCCGGTGACGGTCAACAACTTCGTGGTGCTCGCGATCCACGGCTACTACAACGGACTCAACTTCTGGAAGGCGGAGGATTGGGTCGTGCAGGGGGGTGATCCGCGCGGCGACGGCCGCGGCGGGCCAGGCTACAACCTGCCCGACGAGCCGAGCGCCACGCCGTGGGAGGCTGGCGCGGTGGGCATGGCCCGCGTGCCTGGAGGGCCGATCAACGGCAGCCAGTTCTTCATTCAGAAGGCGGCCTGGCCAGGTTCAGGGCCGACCGCGGTATATAACCGCTTCGCCACGGTCACCGCAGGCATGGACAAGGTCTCGGTCCTGTCCATCAGCGACACGATCACCTCGATCACGATCAAGGTTTCCTGACCGCGTTCTGAGCCTCGGCTTACAAGCCGGAGGCTATAATCGGCTCAAATGCCCTTTCACCCGCTATGGCTGGTCGTGATTCTCGCTGTCGTGCTGATCATCTTCGGCCCAGGCCGCTTGCCGGAGCTCGGAGGGGCGATCGGTAAGGCGATGCGGGAGTTTCGCAAAGCCACGAGCGAGATCACGAACGAGGTCACTTCCGCCGCGCAAGCGAAGTCGGAACCGGCCGCCACCACGTCGGCGGCTTCGAGCGAGAGCACCGCCAAGGGCTCGACGTCCGAGGCAAGTCCCTCCAAAAACTAGGCCTACCTGGTGGCCCTTCTAGACAGGGTCCTTCAGCGCGGCCCTCGACCCAGCATCCCGGTCGAGGAGCAGCGTATGTCGGTGATCGAGCACCTCGAGGCGCTGCGCCGCGCCTTGATCGTCTCGATGATCGCGTGGGGACTGGCGACCATCGCCGCGGTCTTCGTCGCCGGTCGTGTGATCACGTTTCTCGTTACGCGATCCGGCCTCGGCCATGCGATTTACCTACAGCCGGGTGGAGGGGTGCTCCTCCAGCTCAAGGTCGCGCTTTACATCGGCGTCGTGATTGCCTCGCCCGTCATCATCCAGCAGATCTGGTGGTTCGTCAGTCCCGGCCTTCACCCACACGAGCGCAGGTTCGTGCTGCCTCTGGTCATCGCGACGATCGTCTTCTTTGGCCTTGGCGTCACCACCGCGATGTTTGCGCTGCCTCTCTACATCCACATCCTCAACTCGCTCTCGCCGGCGGAAGTCACCTATCTGCCTGATGTCAGTGAGCTCGTTGGTTTTGTCCTCATCATGGTTCTCGGTTTCGGCCTGGTCTTCGAGCTGCCGGTCATTCTGTTTGTGCTGGGCATGCTCCGAATCATCAACACGAGGTGGTTGTACAAGCGCAGGCCGTACTGGTTCCTGGGGCTTGGGATCCTGGCCAACTTCCTGACCCCTGGCGTCGATCCGCTGACCCCTATGATCGTGTTCGTTCCGCTTTA
>DATEGC010000033.1:0-10610 GCA_035280285.1 Candidatus Dormiibacterota bacterium
ACGGGCGTCAACGGCCGGCGTTCGAAGAACGCGATCGGCGCGTTCTGGCAGCCGTCGGCGGTGATCTCAGATCTGGCCGCCATCGAGACGCTGCCCGCCCCGAGCTACCGGGATGCCTTCGCGGAGGTTGTAAAGTACGCCGTCGCCATGGACCGCGGCCTGTTCGACCTGCTTCAGCGAAACGGCCCGCGCCTGGTCGACCGGGACTCGGCGATGCTCGAACGCGTGGTCTTCCGCTGCGTTGCGGCCAAGGCACTGGTGGTCGCCAAGGATGAGCGGGACCGCGGACCGCGAGCGATCCTCAACTACGGACACACCGCCGGCCACGCCCTGGAGGCGGCGAGCGGGTTTCGCGTGAGCCACGGCCGCGCGGTCGCCTTCGGCATGCGGGTCGCCGCCCGCATCGCGCTCGCCCTCGACCTCTGCAGCAAACGGGTGGTCGAATCCCAGGACGCCCTGCTCGAGTCGTTCGGCCTGCCCGACCGGCCGCCGCGCGTCGACCCCAATCGGGTGCTGGCCGCAATCGCCCTGGACAAGAAAGCCCGCCGCGGCAAGGTCGCGTGGGTGATGCCTCGCCGGGTCGGCCACGCGGAGATAGGCCATACAGTCCCCGCGGCCCTGGTCCGTCGCATCGTCACGAGGTCGCTGGCATGAAGCGGGTCGTCGTGGTCAACGGGCCCAACCTGAACCTGCTGGGCACGCGCGAGCCGCACATCTACGGCACCCGCTCGCTGGAGGACCTCAACCGAGTGGTGGCGGACAAGGCAGCCGCGCTGGGCCTGGAGGTCACCTGCTTCCAGAGCAACCATGAGGGCGAGATCATCGACTTCCTCCACAGGGAGGCGCCCGGATCACTCGGCATAGTCATCAACCCCGCGGCGCTGAGCCATTACTCTGTGGCCCTCTACGATTGTCTGCAGGCCCTCACGCTGCCGGTCGTGGAAGTCCACATCTCGAACATCCATGCGCGCGAGGAATGGCGGTCCAAGAGCGTGACCGCGCGCGCGGCACGCGGCGTGATTACCGGCCTCGGTTTTGCGGGATATGAACTGGCACTGGAGTATCTGGCGACACAGCAATGATTTCCACCAACGATTTCCGCAACGGGACCATGTTCGAGATGGACGGGCAGCTGCTGTCGATCGTCAGCGTCGAGCACATCAAGCTCGCGCGGGCTGGCGCGGTCATCAAGGCCAAGCTGCGCAACGTGCTGACAGGGTCGATCTTCGAGCAGAGCTTCCGCAGCGGCGACAAGTTCCGCGCGGTGCGCATCGACAGCACGGAGGCGACGTACCTCTACGCGGACGGCACGCACCACTACTTCATGGACACCAAAACGTATGACCAGGTCGCGGTCGACGAGGAGATGCTCGAAGGCGTGCTGCCACTGTTGAAAGAGGGGAGCACAGTGTTTCTGCAGCGCTACCAGGACAAGCTCATCGGCGTAGAGCTGCCGATCAACGTGGATCTCAAGGTGGTCTCGACCGACCCCGGCTTCAAGGGCGACACCGTATCCGGCGCGACCAAGCCAGCCAGGCTCGAGACGGGCGCCAGCATCCAGGTTCCGCTGTTCATCCAGCCGGGCGACGTGATCCGCGTGGACACCCGAGACCAGTCGTACATCGAGCGCGCATAAACCGGTTCACCAGCTTTGACGTGGCTTTTGGCGTAGGATCGGGCGGTCATGAGTGAGAATGGCTCGTTGGGGGCGGTTCGCGTGGCCAACGAGGTGATCGCGAGCATCGCCGCATTGGCCGCTTGCGAAGTTGAAGGTGTGGAAGGAATGGACGAGGCGGCTGCTCGTCACTTCGGCGACTTCGTCCGCCGCCAAGCGGCGCACCGCGGAGTCCGCGTGCACATCGAGGGCGATCGGTCCATCCATCTCGAGGTCTTCATTACTGTCGACTCGGAGGCCAGGCTCGCGGACGTGGCCACCGCGGTGCAGGCCAACGTCGTCGAAGCGACGGAGCGCATGCTCGGCCTGGAGGTCGGTGAGGTCAACGTCTTCGTTTCGAGCGTCGCCTTCGCAACATAAGGTTCCCGTGGGCAAGCGCCACCAGGCCAGGGAGCTGGCGCTCAAGGTGCTCTTTCAGCTCGAGGGCACGGACGACGATCCGGAAGAGGTGCTGCGGTACCACGCGTCCGAGAACGGCGCCGGGGAGGACATCACCAACTTCGCGCGCCAGCTCGTGGGCGGCGTGATTGCGAATCGCGAGAGGCTCGACGTCACTCTGAGCGAGGCATCCGAGCACTGGAAGCTCGAGCAGATGGCAAAGGTGGACCGCGTCATTCTGCGCATCGCCGTGTACGAGATTGCGATTGACCGCAAGGTCCCGACCAAGGCGGCGATCAACGAATCGATCGAGCTGGCCAAGACGTTCTCCGGCGACGACGCGGGGCGATTCGTCAATGGAATCCTCGGCCGGGTGGCGGCGACCGCTACTGTGCCGCCTGAGTGAAGTTCCTGATTCCACCGCTGGTCGCCTGGGCCATCGCCCAGGCCGCCAAGCTGACGCTTTCCTCGATCCGCCACCGCCGCCTGAATCTGCGCGTCCTGGCGGAGACGGGCGGCATGCCGAGCAGCCACAGTGCGATCGTGATGGGGTTGACCGCAGCGGTCGGTAAGTATGCGGGCCTGACTTCCGCCGCGTTTGCGATCGCCCTCATCTTCACCTTCGTGGTGATGTACGACGCGGCCGGCCTGCGCCGGGCCGCCGGCCGGCAGGCGGAGGTCTTGAACCGTCTGGTCGAGGACCTCGTTCACATGCGCGGCGTGCAGGAAGCGCGGCTGCGCGAGCTGCTTGGGCACACCCCCATGGAGGTGCTGGTGGGCGCCTTGATCGGGCTCGCGGTCGGGATCTTTCTTCCCGTCGGCTGATGCCAAGGCTTGATGTGGTGGTCACGCAGCATGGCCTCGCGGAGTCGCGGGAGCGCGCGCAGGCGCTCATCCTTGCGGGCAAGGTGCGCGTCGGCGGCGAGACCGTGCGGCGCCCGGATCGGACCGTGAGCGATGACGCGGCCATCGCAGTGGACGCCGAGCCCGGTTACGCCAGCCGCGGCGCGCTCAAGCTTGCACCGGCGCTCGACCGATTCGGCGTCGACCCCAATCAAAAGGTCTGCGCGGACATCGGCGCGTCGACCGGCGGCTTCGCAGACGTACTGCTGCGCCGCGGTGCGGCGCGGGTTTATGCCGTCGACGTCGGCCGCGGTTTGCTGCACTGGCGCATTCGCCAGGACCCGCGAGTCGTCGTCATGGAGCGACTCAACGCGCGCGACCTGGAGTCCTTTCCCGAGCCCGTGAGCCTGGTCGTGGCCGACGTGTCCTTCATCAGCCTGGAGAAGATCCTTCCCGCGGTGCGCCGCGCCGCGCCCGACGCGGAGGTCGTCGCCCTCTTCAAGCCACAGTTCGAGGTCGGGCGCTCCGAGGTGGGGAAAGGCGGCATCGTGCGCAACCTCGGGGCCGTCGACGCGGCTCTGCAGCGATTTCGCGAATGGTGCGTGGCCAACGGATACGCAGTGGTCGCCGAAGCGCCGTCCGAAGTCGCCGGAGCGGAAGGCAACCGCGAGATTTTCGTGCACCTGAAGCCGACTCGCTCGTGAAGGTTTGCCTGCTGCGCGGCACGGGCGTGGAGCATTCGATCGTCAACCGTGCCACCAACGCGTTGAAGGCTCGGCACGTCGAAGTCGTCGAGGCCCAGCGGGACGCGCCCGAGAAGACGCTGGCCGGCATCGTGAGCGACTGCGACTTGATCGTGACACTCGGTGGCGACGGGACTTTCCTCGCCGGGGCCAAGCTCGGCGCCCCGCGCGGCATCCCGCTGCTCGGCGTGAACCTCGGCCGCCTCGGGTTCCTCACTGAGATCGAAGTCGACGAGCTCGAGCACGGCCTTGGCCGCTTCGTCGATGGGCTCTACCGGATCGAAGAGCGGACGATGCTGCAGGTCACTCTTTCGAGGGGCGGCCGCACCGTCGCGCGGGCGATCGGACTCAACGAAGTCGTCGTCGACCACTCCGGCGAGGCACACATCCTGCGCCTGGAGATCGACGTCGGCGGCCAGGCGGTGGGAGTGATCGACGCCGACGGCGCCATCGTCGCCACGGCGACCGGCTCCACCGCTTACGCGCTGGCGAGCGGTGGTCCGATCCTCGAACCGACCCTTGGCGACCTTGTGCTCGTGCCGATGAGCCCGTTCGCGCTCACCGTGCGTCCCATCGTTTTCGCACCGGGCCAGGACATCACCCTCAAGGTCGTGCGCGGGCCGGCCGAGCTGCGCATCGACGGTGGGCGGCGCGGCCGCGCCGTGGCGGCAGGCGACGTCGTCCGCTGCGGCTCACAACCGCGGCCACTGATGGTGGTGCGATTCAGCCCGCCGGAGACTTTCTACAAACGCCTGGCGGACAAACTGGGCTGGGGTCGGCCGCTGGTCCCGAAGAAGTAGAGAAAGGTACCTTACCCGTCATAGACGTACAGACACCGGTATTCGAAGGTCCGCTGGAGCTTCTCCTCGCGCTGGTAGAGCGGGAGGAGGTCGACATCTTCAAGGTTTCGCTCGCGAAGGTGACGGACGCATATCTAGCCGAGGTTGCGGCGCGCGAGATCGCCGACCCGCCGGAGATGGCCGAGTTCCTGTGGATGGCGGCTCGCCTGCTTCTGCTGAAGTCGATGCGACTCCTGCCTGGCGAGACGCCGCCTGACGAGGAGGCCGAGCTCCTGGGCTGGGAGGATGAGGTGCGTCAGCGCCTCGAGGAGTACCGCGCGTACAAGGAGATCGCGGGGGAGCTGCTCGAGCGCGCGCAGCAGGAGGCGTTTGCCTTTCCTCCGCCGGCCCGGCCGGTCGAAGCGGGCGGGCAGGAACAGCCGCTCGACGTCGACGCGCTTGTCGCCGCGTTCAACGGCGTGCTGGCTCGGATTCCGCCTCGTCCGGTGGTCGTGCAAGGCCGGACCTGGACGCTGCAGGAGAAGGTCGATCTGATCACCGACAGGCTGCGCGGGGGACCCATCGAGCTGGTCGAGCTGATCCTCGAGTCCCAGGACCGCCTCGAGGCGGTGGTCACGTTCGTCGCGGTACTCGAGCTGATCAGGCGCTCGGTGATCCGCGTGCGGCAGAAAGAGAGGTTCGGGCCGATCCACGTCGAGATGCGCGAGCCGGCAGCATGACCAGCACCTCGGCCGCGCTCGAAGCGATCCTCTTCAGCTCCAACCGGCCGCTCAAGGTGCGCGAGCTGCAGCAGGCGACCGACGCCGACCGGAACGCGGTCGAGGGCGCGCTGGAGAATCTGCGCGAAGCCCTCGAAGGTCGCGGCGTGATGTTGATGCGCCATCACGACGAGGTGCATCTCGCGACCCGCCCCGAGTACGCGGCAGCGGTGCGCCGCGCGCTCCGGCCCGAAGTATCAGGCCGCCTGTCGCAGGCCGCGTACGAGACGCTCGCCATCGTGGCGTATCAGCAGCCTGTGGCGCGGGCGCGCATCGAGGAGGTTCGCGGTGTGAACTGCGAGAGCGTGCTGGGCAACCTGGAGCTGCGCGACCTGATCATTGAGGTCGGACGCGGCTCTGGTCCGGGCCAGCCGAAGCTGTACGGGACGACGATGCGATTTCTCCAGGTCATGGGCCTCGAGTCGCTCGACCACCTGCCGGCGCCGAAAAGCGACGGCGCGGAGCTTCCCGAACGAGGCTGAACGCGTTTCTGGCGCGCTCCGGCGTGGCCAGCCGCCGCGCCGCGGACGAGCTGATCGCCTCCGGTTCGGTCCTTGTCAACGGTGAGCGTCCGCCCGAGACCGGACTGCTTGTCGATCCTGACCGCGACCGTGTCACTGTCGCCGGCCGGGTAGTCCGACCGAGGGTCACGCATCGATACGTGATGCTGAACAAGCCGCTCGGAGTGATCACCACGGCACGCGATGAGTCGGCGCGCACTACTGTGCTCGACGTGATCGGCGCGGAGGGAATGCAGGGTCACCGCCTGTTTCCGGTCGGCAGGCTGGACTCCGACAGCACCGGTCTGCTGCTGCTGACCGACGACGGGGAGCTGGCCTACCGGCTGACGTCTCCGCGCTTCAAGGTGGTGAAGGAGTACGACGTCGTGGTCGTGGGGGTGCCCCGCCCGAAAGACGTCGACGCTCTTCGCCGTGGGCTGGAGCTCGACCGCAGAATCACGGCGCCGGCACGCGTCGAGGTGCTGCACGCGACGAAAGGCGATCGCGACTCGGGTCGCGCGCAGCTTCGCGTTGTGATTCACGAGGGTAGGAACCGCCAGCTCCGGCGCATGCTGCAGGCGGTCGGGCACCGCGTGCAGTCGTTGCGGCGCACTGCATTTGGTCCGCTGCGCCTGGGGCGGCTGAAGACCGGCGGATGGCGAGTGCTTTCGAGGGGTGAGGTCGCGGCGCTGCGCCGAGCGACGGGATTGGACAGTCGGTGATCATCACCATCGACGGTGGCGTTGCCTCCGGCAAATCCGCTGTCGGCAAGCGCGTGGCCGAGAGGCTCGCTCTTCAATTCGTGGACAGCGGCCTGATGTATCGCGCCATCACGCGTCTCGCGACCCAACGCGGCATCGATCCGCACAACTCCGATGCGGTGACCCGGCTGGCCGAATCCGCGGCGCTCCGGATCGACGGCGAGCGCGTGTGGGCTGACGGTGAGGAGCTGACCGAAGGGATCTACGACTCCGACTACGCCGACGGGTTGCCGATCATCTCGGCAATTCCGGGAGTGCGCACGGCCCTTGTCGAACAGCAAAGGCGTATGGCGCAGGGTGGCGTCGTGATGGCGGGGCGCGACATCGGAACGGTGGTCTTTCCGAACGCCGACCACAAGTTCTTCCTTGTCGCGAGCCTCGACGAGAAGGTGCGGCGCCGTGCAGCGCAGTACGAGCGGCGAGGCGAGCGCGTCGACGCCGAGGCGATGCGCAAGGAGGTCGAGATGCGCGACCGCGTCGATTCAGAAAGGCCGGTGGCGCCGCTGCGGCCCGCAGGCGACGCGGTGATCATCGACACCGACCGCCTGGACCTCGAGCAGGTCGTCGACCAGATCGTCGAAAACGTGCGAGCCCGAAAGTGATCTACGCCTTCCTCCGTGGGCTCATGCGCTTCATGACCCGTACCTATCTGGTCGGGCTCTTCAAATGTGAGGGCCTGGAAAACGTGCCGCGCCACGGGTCCTTGATCGTGTGCCCGAACCATTTCGGAACGCTCGACCCGCCGATGGTGCCCGCCTTCCTGCCGCGGGGCGATAGCTGGAACATGGCCAAGTCCGAGTATTTTCGAAAATCCGGGTTGCGGTGGCTGTTCACCGCGTACCACGCGTTCCCGGTGGTTCGTCACACCGCGGACCGGGCTGCGCTGCATCGTTCCTTCGACCTGCTGAAGGCGGGCCATGTGCTGGTCATCTACCCGGAGGGCACGCGGGTGGACGCGGGCGTGCTCGCGACGCCCGAGCCCGGTGCGGGGTTCATAGCCCAGAAGGCGGAATGTCCGGTGCTGCCGGTCGCGCTGACGGGCACCGCCGCATGCCTGCCCAAGGGCGCGATCTGGCCGCGACGCGTGCCGGTTACCGTGCGATTCGGCAGGCCATTTCTGGTTCCGCAGAGGCGCGCGAACGGCGAGCGCATCTCGCACGAAGAGGCGTCGGACGTGATCATGCTCGCCATCGCGGAGCTCCTCCCCCCGGAGAAGAGAGGCAGATACAACGATGTGGAGGGTTGGCGGCGGCGTCTAGAGGGAGTGGCCCAGCCCGTCTAATCAGGCAATGTTCCCGCCACGAACTTATCCGATTGCGGGCCGCGCCCAGTCATCCTCGACCAGACTGCCGAGCGCGGGGTTGAAGCAGGCGTCGAAGGCCTCCTTGAGCGACTGTGGCGTCAGCCGAGGCGTTTGCTGGCGGTAGTTCGCCAGGTCCACCAGGCGCGCGACCAGCGCGCGCGGGTGCGAACCACGCAGAGGCTTCTTGCCATACAGGTTGTTGAGCAGGTAGCCGATGGCTTTCTCATCCCAGGGCACGCCCTGGCGGTCGCACTCGAAGCGAAGAATGCGGCCGAACGCCTCCGGGGTCGGGTTGCCGACGCCGATCTTGTAGGCCATGCGGCGCAAGAAGGCTTCGTCGACCAGCTCGGTAGGCGAGAGGTTGGTCGAGAACACGACCTGGCACAGGAAGGGCAGCTCGATCTTGCGTCCGGACGCTGACAGATCGATGTAGTCGATCTTTTTCTCCATCGGGACGATGAATCGGTTGAGCAGACGCATCGGCGGAACTTCCTGGCGCCCGAAGTCGTCGATCACCAGCACGCCGGCGTTCGCCTTCCACTGCAGAGGGGCTTCGTAGTAACGGTTCTGCGAGTCGTACGTGAGGTCCAGCTGCTGAAGCTTCAGCTCACCGCCGGCGGTCACCACCGGCCGCTCGACCTTGACCAATCGGCGGTCGATTGGCTGCTCGCCATCGGCCACCTTGTGATAGACGGGGTCGATGACGCGGATGATCTCGTCGCCGACTGCCACGGCGTGCGGGATCTCGATCGGCGCGCCCATCAAGAGCGCCATTCGCTCGGTGATCGTGCTCTTGCCGTTGCCGGGCGCACCGAAGATGAACAGCGACGCGCGGGACACCATGGCTCCGCCGATCTGGTCGATCACGTGCTGCTCCAGCTCGAGCTCGCCGAGCGCCTTTTTCAGCTGCGCATCGGTGACCGGCGACTTGCCTGTCACCTGCGAGCGAATCAGAGCGAGGTAGTCCTCGAAGTTGACCGGGCATGGTCCGAGGTAGCGGGTCTGCACCGACGACATCTCCGATGCGCGCTGGCGGCCTGCGCCGGAGATCGCGTAGTTCATCTTCACCGGGTACGGGCGGCCTTCGAGGGTCGGGTCGTTGGACACGCCACGTGTGTCCATCAGCTGGTTTTTCTCGAACTCGTCGATCAGTGGGGAGAAGGTTTCAAAGGGGAGGCCGAGGCGCTGTTCGAGCGCGGCGCCGGTCAGCTGGTCGGCGAAGGCGAGCGTCCGCAAAAGCAGGCTGGCGACCAGGTCACGTCTAACGTGCAGGTCTTCCAGACGCTTGGGAGCCTCGATCGCCCCGGTTACCATCGGCCGCACATATTACATTTCCAGTCGGCCCGTTCCGACCGTGTATGGCTCTGGTTCGTAGAATCCCTCCAGACTTCGTGGAATACGCCTCATTGGACCTCGAGACCACCGGTCTCGACCCGGCCCGAGACCGAGTCATCGAAATCGGAGCCGTCGCCTTCACCCCCGAGCGGGTCACTTCCACCTTGGAGCAGCTGGTCGACCCAGGCCGGGCGGTCCCCGACACCGTCCTGCGCCTGACCGGGATCAAGGCCGACGAGCTGCGAGGTGCGGCGAACCCTGAGCTTGCTCTGCGCCAGTTGGCCGACTTCCTGCGCGGGCGGCAGCCGGTCGGACACGGCGCACGGCTCGACGTCGAGTTTCTGGACGCGGCCGGGCTGTGGGACGAATCTCAGCAAATCCTCGACACCCTCGACATCGCCAGGATCCTGCTGCCGACTGCCGCCAGTCACAGCCTGCCTCTGCTCTCGTCCGAGATGGGCTTCACCCAGCCCAGGCCGCACCGCGCCCTCGACGATGCGGACGCGACCCGCCAGCTCCTGCTGCGCCTGCGAGACGAAGCGGTGAGCTTGGACGAAGGGTTGAAGGAGTCGATGCTCGCCCTGGTCGCGCCGTACACGTGGCCGGTGGCGCGCTTCTTCGCCGACGCCCTGACGGCGCCGAATCCCAACCCAGAACCGGCGCCCGCCGTGCGTGCCGAGACCGCCAGGCGGCTCCCGCCTGACATTCCGCCCGACGACCCGGCCGCGGTCGCGGCCTTGCTCGGTCCCGAGGGCCCGCTCGCCAACATGCTCCCCGGTTATGAACATCGCGAGCCGCAGCTGCAGATGCTGCTCGCAGTCGCCCAAATCCAGTCACGCGGCGGCACGCTGGTCGTCGAGGCCGGCACCGGGACCGGCAAGAGCCTCGCCTACCTCGTGCCTTCGATCGCACGCGCAGTGCGCCACCGGGAGCGCGTGGTCGTTTCGACCGATACGCACACACTGCAGGAGCAACTGATGGGCAACGATCTGCCCTCGCTGCGCGAATGGCTGCCGTGGGACTTCAAGGCGGTCCTGCTCAAGGGCCGCTCCAACTACGTCTCGCTGCGGCGCTGGCGTCGGTATCTTTCCGAACCCTGCACCGACGCGGATGAGCTGACGTTCAAGCTGAAGGTCCTCATCTGGCTCCATACGACCGAAAGCGGGGACCGCTCAGAGCTCCGCCTCCACGGCCGCGAGGAGGTCTTCTGGACTCGCATCGCGAGCGACCCGCTTGACTGCGTCGGCATCCACTGCACGAAAGAGGACTGCTACGTCCATCGCGCTCGCGCGGAGGCCGAGACGGCTGACCTTGTGGTGGTCAACCACGCGCTGCTGCTCGCAGATGCCGAGGTGGGCGGCGGCCTGCTGCCCGAGTACGACCACCTCGTGATCGATGAGGCGCACCACCTCGAGGAGGCCGCGACGCGCGGATTGAGGCAGGAGGTGGACGGACCGGGCGTGCTCGCGCTGCTGGAGCGTCTCGCGCACGGCCTGTTGGACGAGCTGCGCCGC
>DATEGC010000034.1:0-18622 GCA_035280285.1 Candidatus Dormiibacterota bacterium
TCCAGCGCTGACCCGACCAGCCGATGTACTGGCGCTCGTCCTCGCAGATCGGACACTGCTGTGGAGGTTCCTCCGTGGCTGCGAACTGCACGCCACAGGTCGCGCAGATGTAGTTCATAAGCGAGGATGCTAATGTCGCGCCGATGACAACCGCCGCTCGCTACGCGACCATCTCAGGACGCGGGCTGGACTGGGATTCGATCCCGATGCGCCTGTTCCAGAAGGCGAAGAGGCTGGGCACCTGGGACCCGCAGGCGATCGATTTCACGGAAGACGGCGCTGACTGGGCCGCGTTCGACGACGTGGAGCGGGACTTCCTGCTCCGCACACTGGCCCTTTTCCAGGCGGGGGAGGAAGGAGTCACCCTCGACCTATTGCCTTTGATCATGGTGATTGCCGGCGAGGGCCGAATCGAGGAGGAGATCTTCCTTACGTCCTTTCTGTGGGAGGAGGCAAAGCACGTCGAATTCTTCCGGCGCTGGCTCGACCAGGTCGCGCTGGCTCGCGGAGACCTGGAGCGCTACCTCACGCCGAGCTACCGGCACCTGTTCACGGTGGAACTGCCGTCAGCGCTGAACGCCCTGCGGACCGACCACTCCATCGAGGCTCAGATCCGTGCGTCGGTTACCTACAACATGATCATCGAGGGCGTTCTCGCAGAGACCGGCTACCACGGCTTCCGCCAGTCGCTCGAAACCAACGGGAAGTTGCCCGGCCTGCTCGACGGGATCCGCCTGATCGCACGCGACGAGAGTCGCCACATCCGCTACGGCGTGTTCTTGATCAATCGCCTGATCAACACCTCACCGACCGGCTGGGAAGTCATGAACCAGCGCATGAACGAGCTGTTCGGGCCCGCGCTCGGCGTCATCAGCGAGTTCTGGGACGGCAACTACGACGACGAGCATGGGCCGTTCGGCCAGCGCATGGAGACGTACGTCGAGTACGCCGGCGCTCAGTTCGACAAACGCATGAAGGTCCTTGAGCGCGACCGGGGTAAGAGCATCGAAGAGATCGAGAAGGCGGCAGTGGTCGATCTCGCTCTTGACGACAGGGAGCTCACGACCGTTTAGCCTCAGATCATGAGCGCAACTGCCTGGAACCAGAAGACCATCGACGAGTTCCACGAGAAGAACGGGCGCGGGGTCATGGGCTGGGGTGACAACCTCCTACTCATGACCTCGAAAGGAGCCCGGACCCAAAACGAGATCACGACGCCGCTCGTCTGCCGGCGCCGCGGCGATGCATTCGTGGTCTGCGCGTCCAAGGGTGGAGCGCCACAAGATCCGAAGTGGTTCCACAACATCCAGGTCAGTCCAGACGTGACGATCGAGGTCCCGACAGCCGCTGGTACGGAGCGGCTCCAGGCCAGGGCTCGGGTCGTACCGACCGGCCCGGAGCGGGACCAGCTGTACGCGTTCATGACCGAAGTCTGGCCGTCGTTCACGGACTACGAGAGGCGGACGGACCGCACCATCCCCGTGGTGATACTGGACCTCATCAAGCCTGACGGCGGGGAGCGCTGACAAGGCCGGCTTCGTAGGCGAGGATCACCGCCTGCACGCGATCCCGAATCCCGAGCTTGGCCAGCAGCCGAGCGACGTGCGTCTTGATCGTCGACTCTTCGACGTGCAGCTCCGCGGCCAGCTCCGAATTGCTGAGCCCTCGCGCCAGGTGCTTGAGGACATCCATCTCGCGGGCGGTCAGCGACGAAAGCGCGGCGTTGACGATGCGAGTTGGCCGGGCAAAACGATCGATGAGCCTCCGTGTGATGGTCGGCGCAAGCAGTGACTCCCCGGTCGCGATGAGCCGGATCGACGCCGCCAGCTGATCGCCGGTCACGTCCTTGAGCAGGAATCCGCTCGCCCCGGCCGCCATCGCCCCGTACACGTACTCGTCGAGGTCGAAAGTGGTGAGCACGATCACGCGGCACCCGGAGCCATCGGCCACGATGCGCCGCGTCGCCTCGATGCCGTCCATCACGGGCATCCTCACGTCCATCAGCACCACGTCGGGGCGGGTCCGCTTGACGGCCGCGACGGCCTCCTGGCCGTTCGATGCCTCGCCCACCGCCTCGATGCCGTCCCGGCCCTCGAGGACGAGACGAAAGCCGGTCCGGACCAGTGTCTGGTCGTCGGCGATGAGAACGCGAATGGGTCTGTTCCCAGGCATCAGCAGGGCAGGCTCGCTCGGACGGCGAAGCCGCCGTCGTCGGTCCGCGTCGAGGAAAGCTCGCCGCCGAAGATCGCGACCCGCTCGCGCAGGCCTCGCAGGCCGGTGCCCGAGCCGACCTGCTTCGAATCCTGATTGGAGCCGCCGTGGTCGACCACCTCGAGCAGGATTCGGTCCGTTCCGTATTCGACCGTCACCTCAGTCTGCGCGCCGCCGGCATACCTGACCGCGTTGGTGAGCGCCTCCTGCACGATCCTGTACGCGGTCTGGCTCAGCGCAGGCTCGAGCTCATGAGGTGCACCTCCGACCCTCAGCTTCACCCGCTGGCCGGCCGCGCGCACACGTTCGACGAGGTCGTCGATGTCTTCCGCCGTGGGAGAGGGTGTCATCGGGGCGCCTGGGTCCGGGGAGCCGAGCACCTGCAGCAGCTGGCGCAGCTCTCCCAGCGCTTCGCGACCCGTGGCCGCGATGGCGTCGATCGCCGCCGATGCGCGCTGTGGGTCGCGTCGCAACATATTCTTCGCTCCTTCGGCCTGGACCACGATCACGCTCACCGCATGCGCGACCACGTCGTGCAGGTCACGCGCTATCCGCTCCCGCTCCTCGACCGCGCCCCGGTTGCTCGCAGCTCTCTCCCGTTCGAGCGCAGCCTCTGCGGCTCGTCGATCGCGGATCGTGTCTCCCACCAGCCAGGCCATGACGATGAAAATGAATGCGTTCCACTCCCCAAAGAAGGTGATGCTCCCGATCACGAGCGGCAGTAGCGAACGCCAGCGCGCAGTGCCGTAAGCGCCGACGGCATAGGCGTCGATGCCTAGCGCGAGAAATCCCTCTGGCCCGATGCCGAAGGGCAACTTGGCCACGATCGCGATCGCGAAACCGAGCATAGGGTTGCTCCGCCGCAACAGGACTGAGCTCACTACCAGGACCCTGAAAGGCAGAGCCAATAGCGAATGCTGACCGAGCATCCAATCGGCGAGGGTGGCAGCGCCAAGCACCGAGACCAAAGCGACGTCGACCGTTCGCGGATCGGAAGCCGCCAGCCGGCGCCACCACGCCTCGAGGGCGCTCATGCCTGGAAATCTTGCCTCGAACCCGACTGCCCGGGCGTCCTCCGAATTGATGACGAGTTTCAGCCGCACGGCGGTCGACGCAGCCACGGCCTTGACCCAGGCTGGAAGCATGAAAGCTTCCCCTGTGGTCGAGGTCAAGGAACTTCGCAAGCGGTATCGATCGCATGACCCGCTTGCGGTGGACGGCCTCAGCCTCGCCCTCGAGCGTGGGCAGGCTTTCGGTCTGCTGGGGCCGAACGGCGCCGGCAAGTCGACCGTCGTCAAGTCGATCGTCGGGCTGACCCGGCCGACGAGCGGCGAAGTCAGGTTGTTCGGCTCGACGCCGGGCGATGCCGCCGCGCGGGCTCGCGTCGGCTTCGCTCCGGAGGATCCAGACTTCCCCAAGTTCCTTCGCGCCGACGAGGTGATGGATTACTTCGGCCGCCTGCAGGGGCTGGCGTCGGAGGAGCGCCGGCAGCGGGGCGCCGAGGCACTCGAGTGGGCGGGCCTGGCCGGCGAGCGAAGGCAGGTGCGGCGCTTCTCGAAGGGCATGAAGCAGCGGCTGGCGCTGGCGCAGGCCATCCTTGGACGGCCGGCGCTTCTCATTTTCGACGAGCCGACCGCCGACCTCGATCCGGTGGGTCGGCGCGACGTGCGCGACATGATCTCGCAGCTGAAGGCCGCCGGCACCACGATCCTGCTCAACAGCCACCTTCTGAGCGAGGTCGAGCGCGTCTGCGATACCGTCGCGATCCTGGTCCGCGGCAGGGTGCGCGCCGTGGGCCCGGTTCAGGAGCTCGTGCCGGAAGGGAAGACCCTGGAGCAGGTCTTCATGGAGCTCGTCGAGGCGACGTCTGCCGCGCCCGGATTGCCAGGCTTCATGAAGGAGAAGAGCTGATGGGCGCTTACGCCGTCGCGCGATACACGCTGCTCGAGCTGGGGCGGCGACGCCTCCTGCAGGTGCTCATCGGCGTCGCCATCCTCCTGACGGCCGGCATCGGCATCGCTCCGTACGTGCTGCCCGGCTTCAGGTCGGCCGACGACCGAACGATCCTCATCCTCGTGGGCATCAGCCGCATCGACGGCGTCGCGATCGAACTGTGCGCGTTTGCCGTCGGCATGGTCGTCATCAACCACGACCTCGACTCCGGCGCGATCGTGGCCATCCTGGCCAAGCCGATCACGCGACTCGGTTACGCGGCGGGCAAAGTGACGTCCGCGCTCTTCATCGTGGTCTTGATCGACGCAGTCTTCACGGCCGGCTCGATGTTGGTGGTCCTGCTCAACGGCGGCGGTCACATGGACGTGATGTTCTGGTTCTTCGCGGCCAGCTCGGCCAACGCGCTGTTGCTGATGGTGCTGGTCATGATCCTGACCGTGTACCTCAACAACGTCATCGGGGCGGCCATCGTGGTTGCCTTCAGCTTCGTCCAGAACCAGGTCAGCGACCTGCACGCGATGGTGCAGAGCAACCTGATCACAGGAACCTTCGCCGGAATTGTGAGCACCGTCTGGTGGACGGTCCCGCACCAGCTGCTCAGCAACCTTCAGCGGGACATCGCCACCACAAGCCTGAAAGTCAACTGCATGCAAGGTTGCCCCGCTCTGCCGAACCCGCAGCAGTATCTGGCCCAGGAGCTGGCCCGCATCCCTGGCGCGTCGGGCGAAGGTGACATCGTCTACTGGCTCGCCTACTTCGTTGCGCTGTGCGCGATCCTGTACCTGGCGCTGCGACGAAAGCAGGTCTGACGCGCGATCAGTTCTGGAGCTGGATGGCGTCTAACAGAGCGAAGTCGAAAGTTCGCGGGAGGTGAATATGAGACTCGTCGCCACGGAGTACCTGTCGCTTGACGGGATGTTCAACGAGCCCGGCGGGTGGTCAAACCCGTGGTTCAACGAGGAGGCCGAGCAGTTCAAGTGGGACGAGCTGCAGGCCAGCGACGCGCAGCTGCTGGGGCGCAAGACATACCAGGGATTCGCCGCGGCATGGCCCACGATGGAGGCCACCGGCGAGTTCGGCGTGAAGATGAACACCATGCCCAAGTACGTCGTCACCTCGACGCTCGACCACCTCGACTGGTCGGGCTCGATACTGGTCAGAGGCGATGTTACGGCGGAGGTTCGCAAGCTGAAGAAGCAGCCGGGCAGGGATCTCCTTCTCGCCGGCAGCGGTCAGCTTTTCAACGCGCTTATGCGCGAGAACCTGATCGACGTGTACCGCTTCATGGTTCACCCGGTCGTCCTCGGCAAAGGCACGCGTCTGTTCGCCGAGGGCGACGATCAGAAAGCTCTGGTGCTGACTGAGACCAGGCGGTTCCGGTCCGGCATCGTCATTCTGGAGTTTGAACCTGCCGCCTGAGCACGCTTCGATCAGGTCGCGATTCGGCTCCCCGCCGGCACGCGAGCAGCGGCCAGCTTGCCTGTGCCGTCGCTCGAGCCTTTGATCCCCGTCACCTCCAGGATCTGGGCCTCGTCCAGAGAGTCGTTCTTCAGCAGGGAGTGGGCCAGCGCGTCTAGCTGCGAGCGGTGGTCGGTGAGCAGCTTCTCCGCGGCGGCCAGCGATTCCTCGGAGATGCGGCGGACCTCGTCGTCGATCAGCGATGCCGTGGCCTCGCCGTAAGGACGCTGCTGGAAAGCACCGCCGTCGTTCACTGCGAAGTTCAGCGGGCCGACCTTCGGACTCATCCCCCAGCGCACGACCATCTGCTGAGCGATTCGCGTCACCTGCTCGAGGTCGTTTTCCGCCCCTGTGGAGACGACGCCGTAGACCAGCTTCTCGGCGGCGCGGCCGCCCAGCGCGCCGATGATGCGTGCGCGCAGGTAGTCCTCGCCGTAATTGAAGCGGTCGTCGATCGGACTCTGCAGCGTCACGCCCAGCGCCTGGCCGCGGGGGATGATCGTCACCTTCTTCACGGGGTCGGCGCCGGGGACGAGGAGGCCGAGCAGCGCGTGGCCGGACTCGTGGTACGCGATTCGCTCGCGGTCCGCATCACTGAGCAAGATCTTGCGCTCGCTGCCTAGGAGCGTCTTCTCGATCGCGTCTCCGAAGTCGGCCATCGTCACGGCCGTCTCGCCTTTCCTGGCCGCCCCCAACGCCGCCTCGTTGACGAGGTTCTTCAGGTCCGCGCCCACCAGTCCGGGGGTCTGAGCCGCGATGTCGTCGAGCTCGACGTCGGGAGCCAGCGGCACGTTCTTCGTGTGGATGCGTAGGATCGCGGCGCGACCTCGCCGGTCGGGCGCCTGGACCGTGATCCGGCGGTCGAAACGGCCTGGCCGCAGCAGCGCCTGGTCGAGCACGTCGGCCCGGTTGGTGGCGGCGAGGACGATCACCCCTTCGCGCGCATCGAATCCGTCCATCTCGGTGAGGATCTGGTTCAGCGTCTGTTCCTGCTCGTCGTTCCCGCCGATGCGCAGCGCCGCGGCGCGGCTGCGCCCGATGGCGTCGATCTCGTCGATGAAGATGATCGCCGGAGCCGCGGCCCGCGCCTTGCTGAACAGGTCGCGCACCCGCGCCGCGCCGACGCCGACGATCGCTTCGACAAACTCGGACCCAGAGATGCTGAAGAACGGCACCTTGGCCTCGCCGGCCACGGCGCGCGCCAGCAGCGTCTTGCCGGTGCCAGGAGCGCCGATCAGGAGCGCGCCCTTGGGTGCGGTTCCGCCAAGGCGGGAATATTTTTGCGGTTGCCGAAGGAAATCGACGATTTCCTGGAGGTCGGCCTTCACCTCATCGATGCCGGCCACGTCATCGAATGTGACCGACGGCCGCTCGGCGTCATAGAGCCGAGCCCGGCTCTGGCCGAATGTGCCGAGGATTCCACCGGCGCCTGCCCCGGCCGCCCGCCGAGACAGATAAAGGAATCCGAGGACCAGGAGGATCGTCGGCCCGAAGTTGAAGAGAAGCGTCTCCCACAGAGGCGTGGAGGCGTTCGGGTCCTTCGCGTTGATCGTGACGTTGTTCTTTTGCAGCATTCCCAGCAGGTCGTCGTTCGCGAAAGCTGGGCGCTGCGTCTGGAACTTGGTCGAGCTCGTCCCGCTGGAGTCCTTCAGCGGCGTCTTCGCCACGCCCGTGATTGCCTCACCGGTGCTGGTGATGCTGGCGACATTGCCCGCGCTGACCTGCTCGACGAACTGGTTGTAGGAGATCGTCACAGTGGGGGACTGAAGCGCGGAGGTGAGTGCGTTGCTGATCAGGATGTTGGCCGCGAAGAGGATGGCCAGCACGAGCCAGAAGCGCCAGCTGCGCATGGGTGCTGTCAGGTCGGATCGCTTCTGGGGCGGCCTGGGACCAGCGTCGCCGCGCTGGCGGCCGGGGGCGCTGGGCGGCGGCGGGTTCTGACCCATCGGTTGATCCTACCGCCGAACTAGAGTCTCGTCATGACAGGCCTCGCCTGGGCGTTCCTTGCGCTCAGCGGCGTGTTGGCGGTCGCGGACTGGGCGGCGATCGGGCGCGCGATCCACTGGCTCGAGTACGTCACCAAGCCTGGGTTCATGTTCGGCTTGATCCTGGTCGCCCTCGTCCTGCAGCCCGCCAATCCGGCCGAACGCGCCTTCTTTGTCGTAGCCCTCGCTCTGGGTCTCATCAGCGACGTCTTCCTGATGCTGCCCACCGACATGTTCGTTGCCGGGCTGGTGGCGGCGCTGGTCGAGCACCTCGCGTACATCTCGGGCTTCCGCACCCGCGACCTGCACCTGGCTGTGCTGATCGTGGCGGCTGTGATCGCGCTGGTATCGGTGGCTGTGTTTCTGCCGCCGATCTACCGGTCGATTCAGGCCGCGCGTCGCGGGCTTGTGTTTCCGGTGCTGGTTTACGTGATCGTGTTCGTGGTCATGGTCGCAAGCGCAGGCGGCACCGGTTCACTCGTGGCTCTTGCGGGCGCGCTGCTGTTCTTCTATTCGGATGCGATATTGGCGTGGAACCGATTCGTCAGGCCTTTGCCGTTCGGCCGCGTGGTGAACATCGTCCCTTATCACCTTGGCCAGGCTCTGCTCGTCCTGAGCCTGATCAATTAGCATCCAACCGCGATGTCTCTGTATGTCTAGCTGAAGTTCTTCCACTTTGTGGGCCTCACCGCTTTTCTGTTTGGCCACGGCGTGTCGGCCTTCCCTCCCTCGCGATCCGCGGCCCGGTATCTGCCTACACCCGGACCCTGCTCAGTCTCTCTCAGCGGTCGGCGATGATATCGACCCCCGCACTGCTCGTGATCCTGATCACGGGTGTGTGGATGACTTTCGCCGGTCGTTGGTCGAGCAATGTCTGGCCGTGGACCGCCCTCGCGGTCCTGCTGGTCGTGACCGGGACGATTTCTACATCGCCCGGGCGTACTACCTCGCTCGCGACGCGATAAACGGATCTGATGACGTGCTGGCGCAGAGGCTCAGCGCCACGCGACCCATGCTCGCGGTCTGGGTCGGCGCGATCGGCCCGCTCATGCTGCTCGTGTTGATGGTTTTCAAGCCCTTCTAGAATCGCTTTGATGCAGACCGCGACCCCAACCCCCGCGCATTCGTTCGGTGAGCTCGAGCCATATCGCGGCGAGCTGACGGCGTACTGCTACCGCATGCTTGGCTCGCCATTCGACGCCGAGGACGCCGTGCAGGACACGTTCGTCAGGGCGTGGCGGAGCCGCGACCGCTTCGAGGGGCGGGCGCAGATGCGCTCCTGGCTCTACCGCATCGCGACCAACGTGTGCCTCGACACATTGAAAGGAAAGGAGCGACGCGCGAGGCCGATGGACCTCGGTCCGTCGTGCGAGCCGATCGAGGCCAACCTGAACGTGCCAGCCGAGGCGATGTGGCTCGAGCCGATCCCGCTCAGCCTGATCGCGCCGGATCCGGATCCCGCCGACCGAGCCGTGCAGAACGAGTCGATTCGACTCGCGTTCGTGGCGGCGCTGCAGCAGCTGCCGGCGCGGCAGCGCGCCGTGTTGATCCTGCGCGAGGTGCTCGACTGGCAGGCATCCGAAGTGGCGGAGCTGCTGGGCTCGTCGGTCGCGTCCGTGAACAGCGCGCTGCAGCGAGCCCGGGCAACGCTCGCCAGCTCCAACGGCGGTGCGCCTAAGGTGCACCCGCTGAGCGAGGCCGACCGCGCCATGCTGGAACGCTACGTCAGCGCGTTCGAGCGCTACGACCTGACCGCCCTGACCGCGTTGATCCAGGAAGACGCGCGGCAGTCGATGCCGCCGTATGACATGTGGCTCGCTGGCCGCGACGACATCCTGAAGTGGTGGTTTGGCCCGGGCATCGGATGCCAGGGCTCCCGAGTGGTGCCCGCGATCAGCGCCAACGGGATGCCGACCTTCGGTCAGTACAAGCCGAGCCCAAGGGGCTTCGACCCCTGGGCGCTCCAGGTGCTCGACCTACGAGACGGGCGGATAGGCGAGTTCACTTTCTTTCTCGACACGGCCAAGCTGTTTCCGCTCTTCGGCCTTCCGCTGCACCTGGACCCGTAGCACTCCGGCCAAGCCGGCGAATTCGATCAGGGCTACGAGGTCCTCGCTCGGCTGCTCGAGGCGGAGCTCGCAACCGCACCGCGCGAGCGCGAGGCGAATACGCGCCAGCTCATCGATCGCGGCCAGGTCCGGTTTGGTTACGCAAGCGCAGTTCAGGGTGACCGTACCGGTCGCCATCAAACCTTAGACGGAATAGGTTTCGGAAACTCATCGGTTCGCCAGCGATGAGTTGGGATGCGGGTTGTCGTCTAAGAGGGCATGAAGAATTCACGCTGGCTCTCACTGCTCGTCCTTTGCACCGGTTTTCTCTTGATCGTGGTCGACATGACCATCGTCAACGTCGCGCTTCCCTCGATCCAGCGTGACCTCCGCTTCTCGCAGTCCGGACTTGCCTGGGTCGTCAACGCGTACCTGATCGCGTTCGCGGGCCTGCTTCTGCTGGCGGGCCGCCTCGGCGACCTGGTCGGGCGCAAGCGAGTCTTCATGGCCGGTCTCGCGATCTTCACAGGTGCCTCGCTCCTGTGCGGCCTCTCTCTCGGCCAGCCGATGCTGATCGGCGCCCGCTTCGTCCAGGGCATCGGCGGCGCGGTGAGCTCGGCCGTGATCCTGGCGATGATCGTGACCCTGTTCCCCGAGCCCTTCGAGCGGGCGAAGGCTTTCGGCATCTTCAGCTTCATCGCCTCGGCAGGCGCAGCGGTCGGGTTGGTCGCGGGCGGCCTGATCACGCAGGCGGTCAGCTGGCACTGGATCTTCTTCGTCAACCTTCCGATCGGAGTTGCGACGGCGATTGCGGCCGCGCGGCTTCTCGAGCCGGACAAGGGACTCGGGCTCGGTCAGGGAGCGGACGCGCTCGGCGCGGCGATGGTCACGGGTGCGCTGATGCTTGGCGTTTACACGATCGTCCAGACCTCCGACTACGGCCTGGTCTCGGCCCGGACGCTGATGGTCGGTCTCGTCTCGCTCGCCATGCTCGGCGCGTTCGTCATCCGCCAGGCTCGCGGCCGCAACCCGATCCTGCCCCTGCGCATCTTCCGCTCGCGCACGATTGCCGGCGCCAACGTGGTGCAGGCGCTGATGTCGAGCGCGTTCATCGGATTCTTCTTCCTCGGCTCGCTCGATCTGCAGCGGGTGCTGGGCTACGGACCCATCGAGATCGGCCTCGCGTTTCTACCCGTGGCCGTCGTGATGGCTTTGTTCTCGGTCCGGTTCTCCGCGCAGCTAATCGCGCGCTTCGGCGCGGGAGCGATGCTCGGCGCCGGCCAGGTGGTGGCGCTGATCGCGCTCGCCATCGTCGCCTTCGGACCTACGCTTCCCAACTACTCCGTCCACCTGCTCTTGCCGATGGCGCTGCTCGGATTGGGCGGCGGCCTCTCGTTCCCCGCGCTGACCATGATCGCGATGGCCGACGTCGCGCCGCAGGACGCCGGGCTCGCGTCAGGCTTGCTGAACACGACCGGTCAGGTCGGCGGAGCCCTTGGCCTGGCCGTGCTGGCAACCGTGGCCGGCGCTCGCACGGTCGACATGATTCGCAACGGCGCCGACGGCGTCGCCGCGTTGGCCGCCGGCTACCACTTCGCCTGGCTGGTGTGCGCGATTGTCGTGGCTGTGACCCTCGGAGTCGCTGCCTCGCTGCTCCGCAGCAAGCCGGCGGCGGCCGTGGAGACGATTGCTGCCGCCGAGTGCGAGGAGTGCGAGGCGGCGGCGTAAGCGTGCGCAGGCTCGCGTCCTTCTTGATGGTGACGCTCGACGGTTACTTCGAAGGCGAGCAGCCCTGGGAGATCGACTGGCACAACGTCGACGACGAATTCGACGAGTTCTCGGTCAAACAGCTGGACGCCAGCGACTGCCTGATCTTCGGTCGTGCGACCTACATCGGGATGTCCCAGTACTGGCCGAGCGAGGCCGCCGTGAAGGACAATCCCGCAGTCGCCTCGAGGATGAACCGAATGCCGAAAATCGTCGTTTCCCGGACGCTCGAGCCGGACGAGCCGAAGTGGTCGAACACGCGCGTGCTCCGGGATGCTCGAAAGCTAGCGCCACTGAAGAAGGAAGCGGGCAAAGACTTGCTGGTGCTGGGGAGTTCTGTCCTGACAACGAGCTTGATGGAAGACGGTCTGCTGGACGAGCTGCGGATCATGCTGGACCCAATCCTGCTTGGGAAGGGAAACTCGCTGGCGAGCAGCGCCGGGCGGCGGATCCGGCTCAAGCTGCTCGAGACCCGCGAATTCCGCAACGGCAACATCCTGTTGACGTATGAGCCTGAAACGGTTGGGACGCTGAACCTCGCGACGGAGCGTTTGATGGCGAGGGCGCGCCGACCGCCGGACCGCCGCCGCTAGCTCTCTGCGATCTCGTGCCGGAAGCTGTGTTCGGCTGCGGCACGGACGAATCGCTGAGCGATGAACTGGGGTAACCGGCGAGACTGAACGTCTATGAGCACACCCCGCAACCCTGAATCCATACATCCGCCAATCGGCGCCTACAGCCACCAGGTAGAGGTCAGGGCCGGATCTCGTCTCCTGGCCATTGCCGGTCAGGTCGGGCGTAGTCCGGACGGACAGGTCCCACAAGACCCGATCGAGCAGACCTCGGTCGCGCTCGAGAACGTGCGCCGCAACCTGGAAGCAGCGGGCATGGACATCAAAGACGTCGTCAAGCTCAACTGGTACCTCGTCGGCCAGATGGACCTGGCCCGTCGTCGAGAGGTGCTGACCGCCTGGCTTGGCGACCACCGGCCCGCTTCCACGCTGGTCTATGTCGCCGCGTTGGCGGCTCCGGAATATCGAGTCGAGATCGAAGCGTGGGCCGCGAAATAGACGCGTTGATCAAGACGCACCGCTAAGTCGACCCTCGGCCGTCAAATAGCGAAATACACTGGTCGCGCCATGGCGGCGCTTTCTCCGCGGGCCCGCCGCGCCGTCGTCCTGATGTTTCTCGCGGTGGCGGTGATCGGGGCGACGGCGGTGTACTACGTCCGCCCGTGGGCGTCATCACCGACGCCGATCGCGGCCGCGGCCGTGGCGACACAACGACCCTTCCCTGTGCAACACGCGGGCGACATCGTGTTCTACAACTTCGTCAGCGTCGCTCTCGGTTGGGCGGTTGAGACACCCCAGCCGGTGAAGGATCAGTCAGCCCCTTTCACAATCTTCAAAACCGTGGACGCGGGTAAGCACTGGCGGAAACAGCTTTCCGGTCGCAGTCAGAACGTCATCACGTCTCTCCTCTCCTTCAAGTTCGCCGACGCGTACCGCGGGTTCATAGCGGGGGGTGATCCGCTGGCGCTGAACCGGACCGTGGACGGGGGCGAACACTGGACGCGGCTCGACCTGCCGACATCGGACGCGGTGGCGTTTCAGTTCACCGACGCGTCACACCTCTGGTTGCTGGCTGGACCCCAGGTCGACCCAGCCAGGCCATTGCATGTCTTCGCGTCATTTGACGGCGGCGACACCTGGACGCAGCGGCCCGACCTGCCCAACGACCCGTACTTCTTTCCGGAGTTTCGTAATGAGTCCGAAGGATGGAGCGGAGCTTCTGGCGAGGTAGTGCCGCACGTGTGGGTGACTCACGATGGCGGAATCACATGGGCGCGCCGAGACCTGCCCTCCTACCAAGACACCCCGCAGCCGGCGGCCACGCACGTGCGGCTCCTGCCGCGAGTGGGCGTGGTCGTGTACACGTTCCCGTCGGAAGGCGCAGTGCGGCCCGACCAGATGCGCAACTACGCATCACTCGACGGCGGGCGCTCCTGGGGTGCCATCACGAGCGCCAGCACGATCGGCGACCTCGGCAATTACGCGTTCCAGGACGCGACCCACTGGTGGTCGATTCAGGATAGAGCGCTGTACAAGACCGCCGATGCCGGCAGGACGTGGACCGGGGTTGCGGTGGAGCCGGCAGACCTGAGCCTGCTCCACGTCTTCGACGCCAGGCACGCGTGGGCTCAGCTCGACGAGGGCTTTGGGACCGAGCTCGTATTCACCGCCGACGGTGGTCTGCACTGGACCCCGACAAATGTGCCGATCCCGGAATGAAATGGGGTTCGTGCGTGTGTGAGCTGAGTTACTTTTATCCGTGCCCGTGAAGCAGGGCGACGACGTCTACTACGCGACCCCCGGCGTGGCAACCGTCAGGTGGGACCAGCCGACTCTAACGGTCGTGGTCGAGTGGGACGGCTGGGCTAACAGCGCGGAGTTCAAGGCACTGCTCGACGCCGAGGTCGAAGCCCTCCACGACCACCAGGGGTCTCGGTTGCTCGCCGATTGCCGCAACCAGCGCGTCCTCAACCCGGCCGATCAGGACCGGGCCAACAGGGAATGGGTCCCGGCGGCGGTGGCCGCAGGCCTGAGGCGTTTCGCAGTCGTCCTCCCGGTCAGCGACATGGCTGCCGGCCACCTGCGGGAGCGTCTGGGCAAGGTGTCTGACATGGAAGTCGCCTATTTCAGTTCGGTCGAAGAGGCGCGGGAGTGGCTGGCCGGCCCTAACGTCTGATCGGGGCCCTAACCTCTTTTTCGGTGCCCACGAAAAAGAAGGCGGCGCTCTTCGACCTTAACGTCGAGAAGATCCTCGATCACTGGGGCGTGCCCGAAGCCGTCCGCGAAGTGATCGCCAACGCCCTCGACGAGCAGGCGCTCAGTGGCACGGCGGAGCCGCAGATCGTCAAGCGGCGCGACGGCTGGCACGTCACCGACTTCGGCCGCGGGCTCCACTATCAGCACCTGACCCAGAACGAGAATCCCGAGAAGCGCCGCAAGGCGGATCTCGTCGTCGGCAAGTTCGGCGTCGGTCTAAAGGATGCGCTCGCGACCTTCTACCGGCGCGGCATCGAGGTCAAGGTGCGCACCCCGTTTGCCGACATCGCTCTGCAGCGGGCGGCCAAGAGCAACTTCGCAGACGTGAAGACCCTCCACGCGGCCATCTCGCCGCCGTCGGAACCCAAGCGCCACGGCACCGACTTCGCGTTGAGGGGTCTCACCGACATGGATATGTCTACGGCGCGCGACTACTTCCTGCGCTTTGCCGGTGACGAGGAGCTGGAGCGGACTGGGTACGGCAGCATCCTGCGCCGACCGCCGGATGAACCCGCGCGGATCTACGTCAAAGGCGTTCGTGTCGCGGTCGAGGATCAGTTCCTCTTCTCGTACAACATCACGTCGACCACAGCGCAGCTGCAGCGTGCGCTGAACCGAGAGCGGAGTAATGTCGGCCGCAGCGCATACCAGGACCGCGTGAAAGCGATCCTGCTCAAGGCACGATCAGACGCGGTGGCCGAGCAGCTCGCCGCGGACCTGACCCGCATTCAGACCGGCGCCAACCACGACGAGATCACGTGGCTCGACGTGCAGGAGCAGGCGGTCCGCATCCTGGCCACGAAAGGGAAAACCGTCTTTGTCACCTCGCAGCAGATGTTCACGATGGGGGCGACCATCATGGAGGCCAGGACCGACGGATACAGGGTTCACGTCATCCCCGACCGGCTGCTCGCGCGGTTGCCCAACCTGCGGGACCTCAACGGCAACCCGATCCTCGACATCAGAGGCTTCATCCAGGTCTGGAACGAGTCGTTCCAGTTCGACTTCGTCGACCCGTCGAAGCTGAACAGGGCCGAACACGACAGCTGGAGCATCCTGCCTGAGCTGCTACGCCTGGCCGGGGACCACGCCAAGCGCGTAAAGGAGATACGCATCTCGACCACGATGCGTCTCGACGAGGGTGCCTACGAGACGGAGGGGGTGTGGGACTCGCCGAACATCGTGGTCAAGCGGTCAGTGCTCGACTCACGGCGGCACTTCGCTCGCGTCGTGCTGCACGAGATCGCACACGCCAGCTCGAACGCCAATCACGGCAGCATCCCGTTCATGGCCGCGATCGACGACCTTGCAGGACTTGCGGCGGTGGAGGCAGCAGCATCTCGAGGTCGCCCTGGCGCCTGACCCAGTAGTCGAGCCGGTGCCGGAACCGCTCGACCTGTGTCGCAAAGACCGGCAGGTTGGTCTCCTCTGCCGCGCGCTGCGCCTCGCTCGACATGGTCCGGATCATCCCCGCCAGGACGTCGAACAGGTTCTGCTCGAGGACGACGAGTGCCGGTAGACCCTGACCCATCGGCGCGCCTCGGCAGGTGACTGCGACTCCGGGTCCTCACCCGTAATGGGTCGCTCGAGCTCGCCGTCAGGACCGATCGCGGGGTCTTTCATCGGGGTGGCCCGTATTACCAAACGCGATCCTGTCCCGCACCACCCGAGCCCTGCCGAGAAGGCGGGAGCGCTGGACGGCGTCCTCACCGAACCGGTCACGAATCCTGTCCACCGCCGCCTCGAGCCTCTCGTTGCGCGGGGCGGCCGCCGGGCTGAACAGGTCGAGCTGGCCCGCGTCCTCGTCGCTGAGCCCCGACAGACCGACGCCAAGCGTGCCCACCGTGCGGCGCGGGTCGCGGGCCGCGAGCAGCTTCAGCGCCGCCTGGTAGATCTCGTCTCCAGTGGAGATGGGAGTGGGCTGCTTCGCCTGCTTCGAAAAGTGGCCGTCGTCCGGTCGGTATACCACTCCGACCGAGACGACGCTGCCGCGACGTCCCGCTGATCGAAGCCGCCGGCCCACCATGTCGGAAAGCCGCATCAGGAGCTCTTCGAGGTCACGCTGAGAGGCTGTCGCGCGGGCCATTACATGCGAGTGGCTGTAGCTCTTACGCCGGGCGCCCTCGAAGCTGCCGACCTCGAAGCCGCGCAGCCGCATGCCCCAGCCACGGGCGACCTCGGCGTGCATGCCCGCGAGGCGCAGTTTAGGTTGCGTCGCCCGGAGAAATTGCATGGGGGTCACGATGCCGGCCCGGGCGAGCCGCCGAGCCGTTGCGTCGGCGATGCCGGACAGGTCGGTGAGATCGAGTGTCTCGAAGACCTGGATGAGGTTCGTGTGGTCGATGCGCCGCAGGCCGTCGCGCTTGTCGAGGTTGGAGGCTTGCTTGGCCATCCAGATTGAGGTTGACACCCCGACCGAAGCCGTCACGCATTCGCCAACCTCCTCGCGGATCGCGTGCTTGACTTCGCGCCCGACGCCTTCGGGACCGAGCTTCTTCAGGTTCGGCGTCCCGGCCAGGTTCATGGAAGCCTCGTCGATGGACATCCGCAGGACGTCAGGGCTGTGACGCTCCATCATCGCTATGAGCTTGTCGGACACGGCCCGGTACTTGGGTGGGTCTGGCTCGCGGATCAGGATGGCGGGGTAGATCGCCCTGGCCTCGAACACCTTCATGCCGGTCTTGATCCCAAGGTCGCGGGCTTCGCGCGACGAAGAGACGATCGTGGCCGCGTCTGTGGCGTAGGCAGCAATCGCGAGCGGCCGCCCGCGGAGGCCCGGGTCGTGCTGCTGCTCGATCGAGGCGAAGGCACAGTTCAGATCGATGACCAGGGTGGTCGGCTCGGCGGTGTTGAGGCCGAGCGCGATCGCCTCGGCGGAAGCAAGAGGCATGCGAACTAATGTTCGCACTGCGGGGAGGACGTGGCAAGAGCAAAACTAGCGGCGCATGGCGCAGAAACGACAGCGCTTCAAGGGCGCAGTTCGCTACTTCCGGCCCGCTCAGCAATCAGGTCTCGCCGTCGTCGACATCCCGAGGGCCGTGGCGGACGGACTTGGAGGCCTCAAGCAGATGCGCGTGGCCGGCAAGCTCAACGGGGTCGAGTTCCGCTCGAACACGATGCCGGCAGGCGGCGGGGTGCTGGCACTTAGCGTCAGCCGGAAGCTGCTGGACGAGGCGGGATTGAAGGTAGGCGATACGGCCGAGATCGAGGTAGCTCGGGCCGACTAGCTACCTCGGCTCACGACCTGGCTACGCGGCGCACTCAATCGATGTGCTGTCGGTTGAGAACTGTGCCAAAACCCGCTGTCACAGGCGGCCTAGACGGGCGGTTTCCAGAACAGCTTGTGAATCGACTCACTGCACGCGGAGATCGCGATGATGATCACCGAATCACGCCGGAGCGCACGGTCGTCTGCGATTACATATCACTGAGCCGCAGTAGCCTTGGTTTGTGGCGGCAAGGTCGACTGACCATCCCACTCAGCACGCACGTTCCAACCCGCCATTCGACATAGTGGCGTTCGCCGCTTCAGCCGGCGGCGTTTTTGCACTGACGGAAATCCTCGGCAAGCTCCCCGCCAACTTTCCGGCGGCCATCGTCGTCGTACAGCATCTCGACCCGCGACACCGCAGCCTGATGCCGCAGATCTTCGGTCGTCGCTCCAACTTACCCGTCGATCAGGCGACGGATGGGATGGAGGTGCAGGCGGGTCACGTCTACCTGGCGCCGCCCGACCACCACATGCTCATCAACCGCGACGACACGATCAGCCTGACCCAGACCGAGCTCGTGAATTTCGTGCGGCCTTCGGCTGACCTGCTGTTCGAGTCGGTCGCCACGGCTTACGGCGACCGGGCGATCGGCGTCGTGCTCACCGGTGCGGGAAAGGACGGATCGATGGGGGTGACCGCGATCAAGGCGCGGGGCGGCAAAGTGATCGTCCAGGACGAGGCGACGTCCGCGTTCTTCGGCATGCCGTCAGCCGCCATCCGGACCGGCATGGTCGACTTTGTGCTCTCGATGGACGAGATCCCCGCCGCCCTGATGACCTTACTCTCAGGTGAGATGCATGAATGAACCTCGAGGCCGGCGTCCAGGGCATGATCATGTCCTCGAGCCTCTCGACGTTTGTCGCCGCCTGGTAGCGCTGCGGCGGCGACTGGATCAGGAGGCCGTCGGAGACGATCGATCCGGATGGCTCACGGGGAGCGAGCTATTCATCGCGCTTGCCATTCACCGCGTTGATGCCGTAGCCGCGGTTGCGCTCCACGGTGATTACGTGCTCGAGGCCGACCTCGCGGAGCCGGCTCCGCAATCGCATGATGTACGTCCTCACCTGGGCGTCCGAAAGGCGCGAGTTCTGCCAGGCGAG
>DATEGC010000035.1:0-18381 GCA_035280285.1 Candidatus Dormiibacterota bacterium
GAGAGCCTCGCCCGAAGGCTACTCGCGGCCGGCTACGTCGAGGAATCCCTGGACCGCGCCGACGTCGCGATCCTGAACACATGTGTTGTTCGCCAGGCTTCAGAAGACCGCGTGTATTCCAAACTGCACGAGCTGCGCGAGTGGAAGACTCCCGAGCGAACCATTGCCCTGACCGGATGTCTGGTCGGCAAGGAGGGCGAAGGCCTGCGCCGCCGCTTCCCGCACCTCGACGCCGTCGTGCCGATTGGTGAGTACGAGCCATTCGTCGCCGCCCTGGCCGCGCGCTACGACTACTCCGCAGGTGAGGCACTTCCGCGGGCGGGCCGCACCGGGGTCAGCCACTATGTCCGCGTCATCCAGGGCTGCGACCACAACTGCACGTTCTGCATCGTCCCGCGCGTCCGCGGTCGCGAGAAGCACGTGCCGCTGGGCGCCGTAGTCGACGAGTGCCGGCAGGCCGTGGCTCAGGGGGCGAAGGAGGTCGTGCTGCTCGGCCAGAACGTCGACGACTACCACGACCCCGATGGTCGCGGAGGTCTGGCGGCGCTGGTGCGAGCGGTGGAGATGATTCCAGGCTTGAAGCGACTTCGCTTTCTGACCTCTCACCCCCAGGACCTCGAAACAGAGCTTCTCGAGGTGATGGCGGCGAGCGATGTCGTGTGTCGCGAGCTGCAGCTGCCGGTGCAGTCAGGGGACGACACTGTACTGAAGCGCATGGCACGCGGCTATCAGACCCGGCACTACCGCGCGATCGTGGATCACGCGCGCCGACTGATGCCCGACATCGGCCTCGCGACCGACGTCATAGTTGGTTTTCCAGGCGAGTCGGAAGCGGCGTATATGAACACGCGGGCGCTGATCGAGGAGTTGGAGTTCGACGTCGTCCATATCGCGATGTATTCACCTCGACCCGGCACGTTTGCCGCGACCCGAATGACGGACGAGGTGCCGGCTGAGGAGAAGTTGCGGCGCCTGAACGACCTGCTCGCACTGCAGCGTGAGATCGCCGCCCGCAAGACCGCACGGTGGATCGGCCGCGACGCCGAAGTCCTGATCGAGGGCCGAGACGAGTTGAAACGGCCTTACGGCCGCATCAGGCAGGGTAAGCGCGCGATCGTCCTGCGTGGCAGCGACGTCGGGGCGGGCGACGTGATCAATATCCGGGTTCTTCAGGCCACCGCCGGCCAGCTCACAGGGTTGCCCGCGGCTTGAACCCCGCCGGGCGCGCACAGGGCGCATTCTTCAAGAAAATCACACCGGTCATGAGGCAGTACCAAGAGGCCAAAGAGAAGCACCCGGACGGAATCCTGCTCTTCAGGCTCGGCGACTTCTACGAGGTCTTCTTCGACGACGCGAAGCTCGCCGCGCCGATCATGGGCGTGCAGCTGACGTCGCGCCCACTCGGTAAGAGCGGCCGCGCTCCGATGTGCGGCGTGCCACATCACGCCTGGCAGGCTTACGTCGGCAAGCTGCTCCGCGCCGGCCACAAAGTCGTGATCTGCGACCAGGTGGAGGCCGCAGGCAAGAGCAAGATCGTCAGACGCGAGGTCACGCGTGTGCTGACGCCAGGGACGGTCGTGGAGGACGCGTACCTCGAGCCCTCGCGCCCTAACTATCTGGTCGCAGCCTGGACGAAGGGTCTCGACGCAGGCATCGCCGCGTGCGAGGTTTCCACGGGCGAGCTCCTGCTGTGTCAGCTTCCGAAAGACCGCCTGCAGTCGGAGCTGCAGCGCCTCGCGCCGGCCGAGCTGCTTGCGCCGCCAGACATCGAGGAATATCGGTTCGACCCGGTGCGCGGGCAGCAGCGGCTGCGCGACCTCCTGGGCATCGCATACCCAGCCTCGGTTGGAGCAGGTGATGCGCCACTAGCGGTCGGCGCGGCCGGCGTCGTCCTGGACTACCTGAAGCAGAACCAGACACGCGTGGTGCCCGGTGCTTTCAGCGTGCGCACCTATTCACCAGACGCGACGATGCCGCTTGACGCAGCCACCGTCCGCAACCTCGAGCTGCCCGCGTTGGTGGAGATGGTCGACCGAACGTGCACCCCCGTCGGCGCCCGCCAGCTCCGAGCGTGGATTGGTGCGCCATTGCGCGAGGCGGAATCAATCGAGCTGCGGCTGGCTGCGGTGGACGAGCTGATCTCGGCTCCAGCGCTGCGCGACCGGCTCCAGGCGGTGCTGAAGCCAATCGGCGATCTCGAGCGGCTGGTGGCCCGAGCCGCGCAGGGACACGCGACCGCGCGCGAGCTCGTCGCCCTGCGCCGCTCGCTGGAAAGTATTCCAGCCATCCAAAACGCGCTTGGCGCCTGCGAAGCCCTCATGATTCGGCAGCTGGCGTCTCAGGTCAGCGCCGCGCCGGAACTGGCCGTGAAGCTCGCCCAAGCCCTGGTCGACGATCCGCCGCCAAACGTCCGCGAAACCGGCGTCATCCGCGCCGGTTTCGACGCGGACCTCGACGCGATTTCTGACAGTTCGCGCTCGGCGCGCGAGTGGATCGGCAGGCTCGAGCCGGCAGAGCGAAGGCGAAGCGGCATCAAATCCCTGAAGGTCGGCTTCAACAAGGTCTTCGGCTACTACATCGAGGTCAGTCACACCAACACAGCGAGGCTGCCCGATGACTATTTGCGCAAGCAGACGCTGACCGGCGGCGAGCGGTACATCACACCGGAGCTGAAGGAAAAAGAGGCGATCGTGCTCTCCGCCCAGGAGAGGATCGTGGCGCGTGAGCTCGAGATCCTGCACGACCTTGGGGCTGCGGTCGCCGACGCGTCGCCAGTACTGAGGTCCAGCGCGCAGGCAGTTGGCATCGTAGACGCGGTGCTCAGCTTCGCCATCGCCGCGGCCGAGCACGTATGGCGCCGGCCTGAGGTCAACGCGGGCATTCGCCTGACCATCAAGAGCGGCCGGCATCCTCTGGTCGAGCGCGGACTGCCGGCGGGCGTCTTCGTCGCCAACGACCTCGAGCTCGACCCGGACAGCGCGCAGATCGTGATCCTCACTGGTCCGAACATGGCGGGCAAGTCCACCTACCTGCGTCAGGCCGCGATCATCGTCCTGCTCGCCCAGTGCGGCAGCTTCGTGCCGGCGGAGCGTGCGGTGATCGGGCTGACAGATCGTGTATTCACGCGTGTGGGCGCGCACGACGACATCAGCGCAGGTATGTCGACCTTCATGGTCGAAATGACCGAGACCGCCTACATCCTCAACCACGCCACGCGATCGTCACTCGTGATCCTCGACGAGGTGGGGAGGGGGACGTCGACGTACGATGGCGTCTCGATCGCGCAGGCGGTGGTCGAGCACCTGCACGACGCTCCGAAGCTCGGCTGTCGCACGCTCTTCGCCACGCACTACCACGAGCTGACCGCGCTGGCGGAGAGGCTGCCCCGCGTGCGCAACCAGCGCGTCGAGGTCCTGGAGGAAGGCGACACGGTGCAATTCCTGCACCGAGTCGTTCCGGGCGGAGCTGACCGCTCGTACGGGATCCACGTCGCTGCCGTGGCCGGCCTGCCGTCAGGGGTGATAGCGCGCGCGCGCGACGTGCTTGGTGAGCTGGAGCGGCAGCGGCCGCTCGAGCCACCCGAGCTGCAGCTCGGCCTGCCGATCGAGATGGCTTCTGACCCGGTGCGCAAAGAGCTTGAGGAGATCGACCCCGCCTCTCTCAGTCCCCTGGAGGCCCTGCAGAAGCTGTATCAGCTGCGCGCGAAGCTGAACCCATGATCCAGATGCTTCCGCCGGAGGTGGCGGACGCAATCGCCGCGGGCGAGGTCATTGAGCGGCCGGCGTCGGTCGCCAAGGAGCTGGTGGAGAACGCGCTCGACGCGGGCGCCCTTCGGATCACAATCGACGTGCGGGGAGCGGGGAAGACGTCGATCCGCGTCAGCGACGACGGCGCGGGAATCCCACCCGACGAGCTCGCCATCGCGTTCGTACGCCACACCACGAGCAAGCTGGCGAAGATCTCCGACCTCATCGCGATCGAGTCGTTCGGTTTTCGCGGCGAGGCGTTGGCGAGCATCGCCGCGGTCGCAGACGTTGCGTGCGCGAGCGGAGGCGTCAGGGTGCGCATCCGCGCCGCCGATGTCCTCGAGCAGGGCGCGGCCCCACTCCTGCCAGGTGTGGCGATCGAGGTTCGCGACCTGTTTGCAAATGTTCCGGCACGACTCAAATTCCTGAAGAGCGACGCCACCGAGGTCGCCGCCATCAAGGAGGTGGTCAGCGCGTTCGCCTTGCTCCACCCACACGTCCGCTTCCACCTGACCGTCGACAGCCGCGTCGCGGTCAGCACCAGCGGAGACGGCGACCGGCGGCGCGCCATTTCAGCGGTCTACGGTCCGCCGGTGGCGAGCGAGATGCTGGACGTGGCCGGGATGCCGATGGTCAGCGGCATGGTCAGCCAGCCGCGACTCAGTCGGGGCAGCCGCGACGGCATCGTGCTGGCGGTCAACGGACGGCCGGTCAGCGCGCGGTCGCTGATCTACGCGCTCGAGGAGTGCTACCAGGGCAGGCTCGAGCGAGGCCGCCATCCGTTGGCGGTTATCGACGTCGGGCTCGACCCCGAGCTCGTCGACGTCAACGTCCACCCGGCCAAGAAAGAGGTGCGCTTCCGCGATGAAGGCGCCATCTTCGCGGCACTGCAGAAGGCGGTTCGTTCGGCGCTCGACGGGAGCGATCCGTTTCGCTACCGACCGGTCGAGAGCGCCGCCAGCGAAGTCGCAGGGCCATCGGGGCCTCAGCTCGTGGTGCACGATGCGACGGTGGCGCTGGCCACGCCGCGCACCAACGGCTCCACGAGCAGCGGAGTCCTGCGCCCGATCGGTCAGGCCGGCCCCGGCTATCTGGTCGCCGAGGGGCCGCACGGACTTGTCCTGGTCGACCAGCACGCGGCGCACGAACGGGTTCTCTACAACCGGCTGCTCGAACAGCTGCGGACAGGTCGCGGCGCGAGCCAGACGCTTCTCATCCCGCAAGCCGTCGACGTCGAGCCGGCGCTGATCGCCGCCGCGGCCGACCATCGCGCCGAGCTCGCCGATCTGGGCCTGGAGTACGAAGAGTTCGGGCCGCGCAGCCTACGCATCACAGCCGTTCCAATCGAGCTGCCATCCGGCCGCGCAACGGCGGCGATCCAGGAAACATTGGCTGCGCTGGCCGAGAATCGCGGCGACGATGCGATTCGAAAGGCGGCCGCTGCCCTCGCATGTCACTCGGCGGTGAAGTTCGGGGATGTGCTGGATGTCGCCGAGCAGCGGCGCCTGCTCGCCGACCTCGAAGACGCCGAGGAATCGATCACATGCCCGCACGGCCGCCCGACGCGACTCCTGGTCGAGTGGCAGGAGCTGACTCGCCACTTCCGTCGCAACTACTGAACAAGGTTCCCGTCATCGTCGGACCGACGGGCATCGGCAAATCCCAGCTTGCCTTCGAGCTTGCGCGGAGGCTCGATGGCGAGATCGTGGTCGCCGACTCGCGACAGGTGTACGAGCGCCTCGATATCGCGACCAACAAGCCGAGCGCTGCGCACCGGCGTGAAGTGCGCTACCACATGATCGACTTCGTTGATCCTGCAACGAGCTTCAATGCAGCGCACTACGTAACAGGCGCGCGTGCGGCCGTCGACGAGATCTCGGGCCGCGGCAAGCTGCCCATAGTCGAGGGCGGCACGATGCTTTACGTCGACGCCTTGTGCGACGGCTTCAGCCTGACCGGAATCCCGCCCAATCCGGAACTTCGCACAGCGCTCGAGCGGCTAGATGCATTGGCTCTGGCGACAAGGTTGCTGGCCCTCGATCCCGATCCCGGTGTGGACCTGAGGAACCCGGTGAGGATGATCCGCGCCATTGAAATTCTGCAAACAGCGGGACCTCCGCTTCGCGCACTCCGCACTCGTACACCGCCCACGTGGCAAGCCCTGAGAATCGGGCTGACCGCCGAGCAGGCGGTGATCGACCGCCGGCTCGAAGTCCGCAGCCGGCTTCAGGTCGAACAAGGTCTGGTCGCGGAAACGCAAGCCGCTCTCGACGCCGGCGTGCCGCCGACGGCTCCAGTGCTGACGGGGATCGGCTATGCGGAAGCGGTGGCACATATTCAGGGTGGGATCACGCTCGAACAGCTTCCTCGGTTGATGGCGCGCTCCAACCGCCGCTACGCGCGCAGGCAGCTGCGGTGGTGGCGCCGCGATCAACGGGTGAAGTGGTTCGAAATCGAGCCCGATCCGCTGCCCGCTATCCTCAACTACCTTGAGTAAAACGCATGCTGGCGCCCAGAGGCTCAGCCGCATTCCGCCGTATCTCTTCGCCGAGATCGACCGCAAGGTCCAGGAGAAGAGACGGGCTGGGATCGATGTCATCTCGCTCGGCGTCGGCGATCCCGACATGCCCACTCCAGGCCGGGTTGTGAGCGTGCTCCAGGAGACGGCAGCCGACCCCTCGAACCATCGCTACCCCTCGTACTTCGGCCTGGCCGAGCTTCGTGAGGCGATCGCGCGCTGGTACAGCGACCGCTTCGGTGTGCAGCTGGACCCAGGCACCGAGGTCCTGCCCACGCTCGGCTCCAAGGACGGAATCAGCCACGTCCCGCTTGCCCTGGTCGATCCGGGCGACGTCGTGCTCGCGCCCGACCCGGGCTACACCGTCTACGTGACCGGCGCGATCATGGCCGGCGCCGACCCGTTCGCGATGCCGCTGACGGAGGTGAACCACTGGCTGCCGGACCTCGATTTAATTCCGGAGGACGTCGCGCGACGAGCCCGCCTCATGTGGCTCAACTATCCAAACAATCCAACCGCGGCAACGGCGGACCGCGAATTCCTCGAACGCGCGGTGGAGTTCTGCCGCCGATATGAAATCGTGCTGTGCCACGACGCTCCCTACTCGGAGATCGCATTCGACGGCTACCGGCCCCTGACCCTGTTCGAAATCCCGGGCTCCAAAGAGGTGGGGCTCGAATTCCACTCGCTGTCGAAGACTTACAACATGACCGGCTGGCGCATCGGCTGGGTCTGCGGGCGCGCCGATCTCATCAATCTCATTGGCCAGCTGAAGACCAACATCGACTCGGGCATCTTCCAGGCTGTGCAGTGGGCCGCGATCGAGGCCATGAATGGGGGAGAGGACGAGACGCGCGCCGCATGCGCCGTCTACGCGCGCAGGCATCGCCTTGTGGCCGCCACGCTCAACGAGCTGGGCTGGCACATCAAACCACCACGCGCGACGTTTTATGTGTGGGCGCCTGTGCCCGAGGGGTATGACTCGATCAGTTTTGCAGGCCACGTCTTGGACGCAGTCGGCGTGAACATCACACCTGGAGTTGGGTTCGGTCCTCATGGCGAGGGCTACTTCCGGCTGTCGGTGACGGCGCCGGATGCCCGGCTCGAAGAGGCTATGGCACGAATGAGAAAGCTGGAGAAGATCACGCTCTGATCACGACCAAGGCCCCGCGCGAGCGGGCCTATCTCATCGGCATCCTGCTGCCCGGCATCTCTTCAGAAAATGTCCGCGACCAGATGGCCGAGCTGGCCGACTTGACGCGTACAGCGGGGGCGGAGGTCGTCGGCTCCGAGGTGCAGCGGCGGTCGGAGGTCGACCCCGCCCACCTGATAGGCATGGGCAAGGTCGAGGTCCTCCGCGACTTGAAGCTCGAAGGTGAGTACGACTTCGTCGTCTGCAACGAAGACCTCAGTCCGCGCCAGCAGCGCAATCTGGAGCTGGAGCTCAAGGCGCGCGTGCTCGACCGGACCGAGATCATCCTGGAGATCTTTGCCCAGCACGCCCGGACGCATGAAGGCAGGCTCCAGGTCGAGGCGGCGCGGCTGCACCATCTGCTGCCGCGCCTAATCGGCGCCTATGCGTACGACCGCCAGGTCGGAGGCAGGCGAGGGGGAGTGGGGACCCGCGGGGGCTTTGGTGAGCAGCAGATCGAGGTCGAGCGCCGGCGCATCCGCAAGCGGATTCGGGACCTCGATCGCGAGATCGAGCAGGTCCGAGCGCAGCGACACCAGCAGCGAACGGGTCGCCGTCGCGCAGAGCTGGAAACAGCGGCCGTCGTCGGCTATACGAACGCCGGCAAGTCGACACTGCTCAATGTCTTGACCGGCGCCGGTGTGCGGACAGAGCAGCGCCTCTTCGCGACGCTTGACCCGACGACGCGCAAGCTCGAGCTACCCGCGGGGCGCGAGCTACTGCTCACCGACACGGTCGGTTTCATCCAGAAGCTGCCCACCGACCTGGTGGCCGCTTTCCGGGCGACGCTGGAGGAGGTGACAGAGGCCGACGTTGTCATCCAGGTGCTCGACGTGAGCACCCCTGCGGTGCTGGAGCAGGCGGAGACCGTCGAGGAGGTCCTCGCTCAGCTGGGCGCCGCGGAGAAGCCGCGTGTCGTGGCCCTGAACAAGGTCGACCTGCTGGGTCCAGCTTCACGCCGGCGTGCGATAAGCGCTCTCTCAGACCGCTATCCGGGTGCTGTGGCGATCTCGGCGTCGAAGCGGACCGGGCTGGGCGAGCTGCAGGACGCCATCGACCGGGCCAGCCGGAGCGATGCGGTGCCGCTCGAAATCTTGGTTCCGTACGGCCGGGAGGGCGTGCTGGCAGAGCTGCGCCGGGTCGGCGGGGTGGAACGCACCGAGTATGTCGAGGATGGCACCAGGGCCTGGGGCTGGGCGCCGCGCCACGCCGCCCGCCGGTTCGATATCTATTCGGCTAACGGAAGAGCCTGATCACGCCTCGGACGACGCCGACAAGGTTCACATTGGTGGTCACGATCGGCTCGTAGGCCGGATTCTCGGCGATCAGCTTCACATGCCCGTCGTTGCGCTCGAAGCGCTTGACGGTCGCGTCGCCGTCGACAAGGGCGACCACGATCGTGCCGTTGGTCGCCTCGTGCTGAGGCCGGACCAGGACCAGGTCGCCATCGAAGATGCCGGCATTGAGCATGCTGTCGCCGCGAACGCGGAGGAGGAAGTACCCATCCTTGGCCAGCTCGGAGGAAAGGAGAACGTGGTCCTCGATGTTCTGCTCGGCCAGGATAGGGCTGCCCGCGGCGACGTTGCCCACGATGGGCACCGAGACGGCGTTGCGGCGCTGGGCGTCGAGCTCGGCGTCCTGGACCAGCTGCACGGTGCGCGACTTGCTGGGGTCACGCTTGATCAAACCGCGTCGCTCGAGCTGGTTCAAGTGATTGTGAACGGTCGAGCTGGAGCTCAGGCCCACCGCCTCGCCAATCTCGCGCACGCTCGGCGGGTAGTTGCGGACCTTGGTCACGTAGCGGATGTAGTCGAGGATCTTGCTCTGCCGGTCGGTCAGTTGATCGGTCAATTTCTTGTTCTTCTCCAAATCGTGGTGGGGGACGCTTTCGCCATGCTAGCACTTCGGGCCGGCGCCCGCAAACCTTTGTTCGATAGCTTGACACCCGAACGCGCGTTCGCTATGTTACCAAACGTATGTACGCCGCCGGCACCGGAGTGAATCCTTGGCGGGCAACCCGAGCCGGCGGCGCCACTCGGTCGATGCGGCGACTGTTGGCGGCAGTCGCCGCAGTTTTCCTGATCGGCGTCGGTTTCGCTCTCGGGGCGCGGGGCAGCAGCCACCAGCCCGCGTACACGACGGTGGTAGTACAGCCGGGAGACACCCTGTGGTCGATCGCCTCGGAGCACTATCCGGCGGATGATGTAAGGGCGCGTGTTCAGGACATCGAGCAGACCAACAGCCTTCAGGATCCGAGAATCGAGGTGGGGCAGACCCTCAAGCTGCCGGGTTGAGCGGTGAGGTTGGTCCTGGTCACGCGCCAGGGCTGCCACCTCTGCGAGGAAGCCCTCGCCCATCTTCGCTCCCTCGGTCACGAACCGGAGCTTGCCGACGTTGACGCCGACGACCGCATACACGAGCTGTACGACTGGCGCGTGCCCGTCGTGCTCGTCGACGAACGCATCGTCGGCGAGGGCAAAATGACGCGCCTGCAGCTGGAACGAGCGGTGGGTAAGGGGTTCTGAGGGTTGCCGTGCCGCGTGTCTATGGTGTTGATAAGAGGCCTTTAAGAGTCCATCAACGCGCCGGCGCTAGCCTACCGGAGATGCTTGAGGCGCCGGCTCAGGCGGAGCGCTGCAGGGCCGGTTCGGCGTCGAGGCCGCGCAGGAATACCTCCAGGGGCAGCGCGGCGGATTCGAAATCACATCGGAGCAGCTGGAGATCGGCTCCGGCTTGGCGCAGACCCGCGATCGCCAGCTCGGCGGTCCGAAACGAGTCCACCACATAGAGCTCCAGGGCCGCCTCCAGCGGCCGGATTAGGCTTTCCCGGCGCCAGGACTCCTGCACCTCGCCGGACAGCTCCTGGAGCCTGTCTACGAGCGAGTCGACGAGCCGCCGGTCGACGGGCAGCGTGGCGAGCCGGCTCTGGGCCTCCGTGAAGGCCCGGACCAGGCGTCGGAGTTTGACCTGGGTTGCAAGCGTACGCATGTTCGGAGCCGAATTATACCGAACGGGCGTTCGAGCTGCAAGTGGTGCCTGTTAACATCCCGGAGCGATGCGCCAGTTGCTGCTCATGGCCGGGCTCCTCCTCCCCCTCGCCCTCGACACGTTCGCCCTGGCGGGCGCCCTGGGCGTGGCCGGGCTGGAGAAGCGGGATCGGCTGCGCGTCACCCTGGTCTTCACTGTCTTCGAAGCGGCGATGCCAATCGCTGGCATCCTGATCGGAAGGGCCGTCGGCAATGCAATCGGCGACTGGGCCGGCTACACCGGAATCGCGTTCCTGCTCGTCGCCGGCCTCCTGCTGCTGCGCCCCGGCAAGGACGAAGCAGATGAGGAGCGCCGCCTCAGACTGCTGGCGCACGCCCGCGGCCTGGCCATCCTGGACCTCGGCCTCAGCATCAGCATCGACGAGCTGACCGTCGGGTTGAGCGCCGGCCTGTTGGGCGTACCGCTTGCCATCGCGGTGATCTGGATCGCCCTCCAGGCATTTGCCGCCGCCCAGTTCGGGTTCCAATTCGGCAACCGGCTTGGCGAGGAGCTACGCGCGCGCTCGGAGCAGGCGGCCGGAGTGGCCCTGATCGCGGTGGCGCTGGTGCTGTTAGCGCTGAAGCTCCTGAAGATCTAAGGAGCGAAGATTCGGCACAGGCTCGCCGCCAGCGAGTCCGCGTCGACCCCGGGGTGGGTCAGAAAGTAGCCCACGGCGTCGCTCACCGCCCCCACTACCGCGCGCCCGAAAACCGCGGGATCCTTGTCTGCGTAGAAGGCGTCGTGTGTCATCGCGTGACGGACCTCTTCCGCCACGGCGTCCGCAAACTGGCCCTGGAGGTGGTGCCGCACCGCTTCCACGCCCGGGCTCAACCCGACCGACTCCACGACCAGGAGCCGGGTCACGTCCGAGCGCTCGAAGCACGAACGCACGAACCGCGTGATGCCTAGGCGCAGCCGCTCGTGGTGGTTGTGCCCGGTCGCAGCGTCGGCCAGCACGTCGTGGATCAAGGCCCCGCCTTCTTGCGCAAGCAGTTCGCGGACGCAGTGCTCCTTCGATTCGAAGAACTCGTAGAACGCCGACTTCGAGACCCTTGCTCGGGTCACGATGTCATCGACCGACGTCACCGTGTAACCGTGGCTTGCGAACAACGCGAGCGCAGCGTCGGCAATCCTCTTTCGCCGCCGCTCGACCCTCGCGTCGCGTCGCAGCTGGGCCGAGGGCAGCGCCATCGCTCTAATTCGCCGCCAGGGCTCGGGAGATGACCAGGCGCTGAATCTCGCTTGTGCCCTCGAAGAGTGTGTAGATCTTGGCGTCGCGGTGCCACTTCTCGACCGGAAAGTCGCGGATGTAGCCGTAGCCGCCGCAGATCTGGATCGCCTGCTCGGTGACCTTGACTGCCACCTCGCCAGCCTTGAGCTTGGCCATCGAGCCTTCGGCCTTGGTGAACTCGCCGCCGTTGCGGCCCTCCCACAAGGCGCGCCAGATCAGCGCGCGCGTGGCCTCGATCTCGGTCGCCATGTCGGCGAGCATGAAGGCGATCGCCTCGTTCTCGATCAAGGCGCGGCCGAACTGCTTGCGCTGCTTCGCGTAGTCGAGCGCGAACTCGAACGCGGCCCGCGCGATGCCGAGGGCCTGGGCACCGACAATCGGCCGCGAGAGCTCGAACGTCTTCAAGGCGGTCGACGAGCGCTGGTGCGTGCCCTCGCGGGCGCGCTTGAGCCGCGCCTCGAGCTTCTCCGTGCCGCCCAGTACGTTCTCGAGCGGGACGGTGCAGTCCTCGAGCAGAACCTCTGCCGTGTGCGAGGCTCGGATGCCCATCTTCTTTTCCTTCTTGCCCATGCGCAGGCCGTTGGTGCCGGGCGGCACGACAAACGAGGCCTGCCCGCGGGTGCCAAGGTCAGGCTCGACCGCCGCCACCACGACGTGGACGTCGGCGATGCCGCCGTTCGTGATGAAGACTTTCTGCCCGTTGATCACCCAGGCGCCGTTCTTGCGGACCGCGCGTGTCTTCATCGACGAGACGTCTGAACCGGCGTCCGGCTCGGTCACGCAGAACGCGCCCAGCGCCGGCTTCTCTGGCGTCCCGAAGCAGGCCGGGATCCACGTTGAGATCTGATCTGGGGTGCCCTGGGAGAAGATCGCGGCCACGGGCAGTCCCGTGCCCTGGATGGCAAGGGCGATGCCGGCGCAGCCCCAGGTCAGCTCCTCGGCCACCAGGGCGGGCATGATGCCGGTCCCGTCGCCATACGTCTGCTGGAGAAACTCGGTTCCGTAGAGCCCGACCGCGGCCGCCTTCTTGACGACCGGCCACGGGAACTCCTCGGATTCGTCGTACTGGTGCGCCACCGGCCGGATCTCCTTCTCAGCGAAGCTGTGCACCCAGTCCCGAATCTCCTTCTGCTCGTCGCTCAGCTCGAACGAAATCATGTCGGTGCTCGCGCTCCTGCGGTAGACGTCCTGGTACTGGTACGTACCGTTTCCGGGTCTAGACGCTACGCCGCGGCGCGTCAATCTGTCAATCGGCTTAAGTCGTTTTTGCCCTGGCCCGGTACGCCTGCAACCCCAGCCGATAGGCGCTGAAGACCAGGAACGCGCCCCAGATCCGCGCCAGGATTGGCCCTGGGACCTCGACCGCCACCAGGGCCCCGATCACCGCCCCCACCACCCCCCCACCGCCCATCCAGAGCGCGGCGTCGCGGATGACGTTGCCCTCCCGGATGTGCGTGATCCCACCGACGATCGCGGTCGGCACGATGGCGAGCAGCGAGGTGCCCTGGGCGACCGCCTGGGAGAGGCGCACGCCGACGGTCATGGTGGGCACGAACACCAGGCCGCCGCCGATCCCGATCGTGCCGCTCAAAAATCCGGCGCCGAATCCCCCCACGATGGCCACCACGTCCGCCCAGCTCACGGGAACAGCAGCTCCTTCACCCCGAAGACACCGAGCACAACCGCCACGGCGACCTTCAGCTGAAGGTCAGGGATGCGGCGCAGCACACGCGCCCCCAGATAGGCGCCGGCAACGCTTCCAATGACCAGGAACACCGCGACGTGAAGGTCGATCTGCGGCGAGCCTTTGCGGAAGTAGTAAATGGGCAGCGCGGCGATGGCGATCGGGATGATCGCAACCAGCGAGTTGGCGTTGGCGTGGCGTTGCGGCACGCCGGCCCACAGCGCCTGCAGCGGGACCAGCACGAACCCACCGCCGACGCCAAGCAATCCGCCGAGCAGACCGCCCAGAAAGCCGATCGCCGCGAAGACGGCGTGGCGGCTCACCAGGGGCCCCCGCGAACTCACGGCTTCAGCCTCTGAGTTCGTGGGGACTTTATTCGGTGGTCGTCCGGGTTGGCGTCTCGGGCTGATTCATCACCACGGCGTGGTGCCGGAACTGGACATTTGACGGCACCTCCGCCGCGGGCTGCTTGGCCTTCTTCTTTTTCTTCGCCTCGCGGCCCTGCTTGTTGCGGCCTTTAGCCATGGCGCCCAGTTTCCACGACCAGGGCCAGTTCGCGCAAGAACGATTCCACGTCGGTGACCAGGCCGATCGACTGCCAGCTGCCACGATCGGCGAGCTTGGTCACGACCGCGGGGTTGATGTCGACGCAGACGGTGCGCACGCCGGCGGGAAGCATGTTGCCGGTGGCGATGGAGTGCAGCATCGTGGACAGCATCAGCGCGATGCGAACGCCGCGCGCGGCGGCGCGCATGCGGCGCTGGGCTTCGACCATCTCGGTGATGACGTCCGGCAGCGGACCGTCGTCGCGCACGGAGCCGGCGAGCACGATCTCGACGCCGTGTTCGATAGCCGACTTCATGACGCCGGAGCGGAGCTGTCCGCTCTCCACCATCTGGCGCAGCCCGCCGGCGGCGCGCACCCTGTTGATGGCGCGCATGTGGTGCTCGTGACCGTGCTCGATCGCCAGGCCGCTCTCGATGTTCACACCCAGCGCGGTGCCGAACAACGCGGCCTCGACGTCGTGCACGGCGAGAGCGTTACCGGCGAAGAGCACCTGTACGTAACCCAGCTCGATCAGCCGTGAGAGATGCACGCCTGCGCCGGTGTGCACGACCGCCGGTCCCGCGACGACGAGGATGCGCCCACCAGTGTCGCGAACCTGGCGCATCTCGTCCGCGATTCCACCGATCAGCACTTTCTTCGGCTTCTCGGCGGAGACCTCGCTGCCCATGAAGCTGAAGATCTCGGTCTGGCGTGAGCGCTCGAGCGGCGTGACGCGAACACCCGCGTGGCCGACCACGACCTCCATGCCTGGCCTGGCGTCCTGAAAGACGATGCACCATGCGCGACCGGTCTTGCGATCCACCGCGATCGCCGCGTCCATCTCGATGTTCTCGACGGCGATCCACCGGCCATCGAGCAGCACGCTGGTCGGAAGATTGCTGGTCGAATAGAAACCTTCTGGGAACACGCCTTCGCTCGGCACTTTCGCGAGCTTCACGGGCTGCTCGTGCTCGGCGATGGCGCCCAGCGCGCGAGCACGCTGCACGATCTTGTCCAGCTGCTCGGCCGAGTCCGCGTAAACCTCCATCCGGCACGTCGAGGTGTCGGTCTTGTGCTGCCCGACCCTCAGCTCCTCGATCGTGAAGTTGCCGCCGAGATCCATGATCAGGTCCATTACCTGGGGCAGCATCATCGAGTCGATGATGTGTCCCTGCAAGACAATCCGCGCCGAGTGACGTTCTTCCGTCACGCTCGTACGCCGGCCGCGGCGTTGATATGCGCCTTCAACGCGGCCGCTTCCCGCGAGGGGGTGGCCGCGAAGAGGACGCTCCGGCTCGCCGAGACCAGGCACGAGGCGGGGTCGCCATCGAACGCGGCGCGGACCGCAGCGTCGACGTCACCGCCCTGCGCGCCCACACCCGGCAGCAGGAATGGCAGCCGCGTGATTCCGCGCACCTCTGCCGCTTCATCCGGCGCGGTCGCCCCGACCACGAGTCCCACGTTGCCCGCGGAGTTCAGGCTTTCCGACAGAGCCGCCACGCGCGCGTACAGAGGCTGTCCGCCCGCCTGGACGTGCTGCAGCTCGCGCGCCCCTGGATTCGACGTCCTGCACAGAACGTAGACGCCCCGATCCCCAAACCGCGTGAACTCTCGGATCGAGTCCGAGCCGAGGTACGGGTTGACGGTCGCGGCATCCATGCCCAGGGTCTCGAACACCGCCCTGGCGTAGGCCCGCATCGTGTTGTCCACGTCGCCGCGCTTGGCGTCGAGTATGAATGGCGTGTCAGGGGCTTCAGCCCGCAGCTCGAGCAGCGCCTTCCAACCATCTGGTCCGTACTGCTCCCAGAACGCGCTGTTCGGCTTGTAGCAGCACACATGCTCCTCGGTCTGGCGCAGCACCTCGCGGCAGTGCCGCAGCGCGCCCGCCGCACCGCCTGCGATGCGATCGGGGTCGGGGTCGAGGCCCACGCACAGCATGGTGTGTCGCTCTCGGGCAAGCGCGCGCAGACGCTCGAAGTAGCTCAATCCACCAAATGGTAAGGAAGCCCAAAAAGCGACAATTGAGGTGTGAGGATTGCCCTGGCCCAGGTCAACCCGACCGTCGGAGACCTCTCCGGCAACGCCCGGCTTGTCATTGAAGGCATCGGTCGCGCCCGAACGCTGGGCGCGGACATCGTCTGCTTCCCCGAGCTGGTCATCACGGGCTACCCGCCTGAAGACCTCGTGCTAAAGCCCTCGTTTGTCCGCGACAACCTCGCCCAGCTCGACACCATCGCGGAGGCGACAAAAGGAATCGCCGCCGTGGTCGGTTATGTCGACGAGGAGGGCGAGATTTATAACGCCGCCGCGTTTCTGCACGACGGCGAGATCAAGGCCGTCTACCACAAAGTGTTCCTGCCGAACTACGGCGTGTTCGACGAGAAGCGCTACTTCGTTCCAGGACACCGGTCGCCGATCATCGAGCTCGAGGGCGTACGCGTCGGATTGTCGGTCTGTGAGGACTGCTGGTTCCCCGCGGGTCCCATGGCGTGGGAGGCGTACCACGGCGCAGATCTCCTGATCAACATCAACGGCTCGCCCTATCACTACGGGAAGCGCCAACCCCGAGAAGAAATGGTCGGAGGACGCGCTGCCGACTACGGAGCGTTCGTGGCCTGGGTCAATACCGTAGGCGGCCAGGATGAGCTGGTCTTCGACGGGAACAGCGTGATCTTCGACCGGGCGGGCAGGCTCATGGCCCACGCCCAGTCGCTTGTGCCGGACATGATCGTCGCCGACATCGATCCATCGACGCCCGTCCACCACGACGGCGAGACGCTGCGCCACGAAGCCGAGGGCGCTTCGCGGCTCGAGCTCGAGGTGACCGAGCTGCGCCTGCATGGCAATTCGAGATCAGACAAACCTCCGATCCAGGCCATGCTCGCGAAACCGCTGGAAGGCGCGGCTGAGATCTACACGGCGGTTGTGCTTGCCACGCATGACTACATGCACAAGCAAGGCTTCAAGAAAGCCGTCATCGGGATGTCGGGTGGAGTCGACTCTGCCCTGACGGCCGCCGTCGCGTGCGACGCACTCGGGCCAGAGAACGTGATCGGCGTCCGGATGACGTCGCGGCACACATCGGCGGAGAGCATCGAAGATGCGGGCATGGTGGCCGAGAACCTGGGCATGCAGCTGATGGATTTCTCGATCGAGCCTCCACATGAAGGCTTCGAGGAGATCCTGACGCCGGTGTTTCAGGGCACCAGGCCGGGCGTTGCGGAGGAGAACCTGCAGCCGCGCATCCGCTCGACGATCCTCCACGCGCTCTCCAACAAATTCGGCTACATCGTGCTCAGTACGGGTAACAAGTCCGAGCTGGCGACCGGCTACGGCACCCTGTACGGTGACATCGCCGGCGGATACGCGGTGCTCAAGGACATAACCAAGACGACCGTCTACGAGCTGTGCCGCTACCGCAACTCTCTGGGCCCGGCGATTCCGGAACGGGTCATAACCAAGGCCCCCTCCGCCGAACTGAAGCCGAACCAGAAAGACACCGACTCCCTGCCGCCCTACGAGGAGCTCGACCCGATTCTGAAGGGTTACGTGGAGGACGACCTGAGCCCCGAGGAGCTGGTCGCCGCCGGCAACCGGCCCGACATCGTAGCCCGGGTGATCCAGCTGGTCGACCGCAGCGAGTACAAGCGCCGGCAGGCCCCGCCCGGCGTCAAGATCACGCCTCGCGCCTTCGGCCGCGACCGCCGGATGCCGATCGTCAACCGCTACAACCCGAACGGCGGCCGGCCTGCATGAGCCTCGCGGCATAATTTCTACCGATACCTCGTATAGATGGGAGCTATGGGCGGGTCCTTTGACGTAGTCGTGATCGGTGGCGGGCCAGGAGGCTACGTAGCCGCCCTCCGCGCCGCCCAGCTGGGGGCTACGACCGCCATCGTCGAGAAGGACCGCATGGGCGGCACGTGCCTTGTCCGCGGCTGCATCCCGACCAAGGCCCTTCTGCAGTCCTCGGAGCTCTACACCCAGGCCAGGGACGGCGCGGCCTTCGGCCTGGTCGCCGACAACATCGGCTTTGACTGGTCTGCCGCCCAGAAGCGCAAGTCGGTCGTGGTCGATCAGCTCGTCAAGGGTGTCGAAGGGCTGCTGAAGGCCGGCGGCGTCACCTCGTTCAGGGGCAGCGCGCGGCTGGCGGGCGGCGGCGCAGTCGAGGTCGACCGCGACCGGTTGCAGGCGAAAGAGATCATCATCGCGACCGGCTCGGTCGTGGCCCGAATCCCGCTTCCGGGAGCGGAGCTGACCATCGACTCGGACCAGATCCTCGAGCTGAAGGAAATTCCGCGCCGGCTCGCCGTCATCGGGGGCGGCGTGGTGGGGATGGAGTTCGCGGCCATGTTCGCGGCGCTGGGCAGCAAGGTGACGGTGCTCGAGATGCTGCCTCAGGTTCTGGCGATGGTGGACTCAGACCTGGTCGCGGTC
>DATEGC010000036.1:0-76707 GCA_035280285.1 Candidatus Dormiibacterota bacterium
TCTCGATGGCGGCCAGATCTGAGATCACCGCCGACGGCTGCCAGAACGCGCCGATCGCGTTCTTCGAACGCCGGCCGTTGACGCCCGTCTTGCCGCCGATGCTCGAGTCGACCATGGCCAGCAGCGTCGTCGGCACGGCTACCAGGCGGACGCCGCGCTGCCAGACGGCAGCGGCCAGCCCGGCCAGGTCACCGACGGTGCCGCCCCCGACTGCGATCAAGCAGCCGCTGCGGTCGATCCGCTGCCTCTCCAGGAAAGACAGGATGGTCTCCAGCTGGCGCATCGACTTCGAGCGCTCGCCAGCGGGGATGGCGTGTATGGCGGTGTTCAGCCCCGCGTGCTTGATCGCCTTCGCGACCTTCACCGCGTATGGCCGGACGTTGCTGTCGGTGACGATCGCCGCACCGGTCGGGTCCAGGCGCGCGATCACGTTGCGCAGCTCGCGGTTCAGGTCGGTACCGATGAGCACGGGATAGCCGCCGCCGGCCGAGTCGAGTATCAGGCGGACCAGAGCTTGAGCACCTCGTCCGCGACCTCGCCGGCCTCCCGCGCGCCGTCGACGCGATGCGCCGCCTGCTCGTAGCGCGCACGGCGCCGGTCGTACAGCTCCTGGACTTCGGCCGCCGTTCGACCGCTGACCAGCGGCCGCCCAGGCGCGGAGTGGACCCGGCCCCACAGCATCTCGAACGGCACCTCGAGGTAGACGGTCATGGCGCGGCTCGAGATCAATGCCCAGTTATCGTCGTCCATTACGACACCGCCACCAAGCGCGACCACGTATCCTGGCTGCAGAGCCCGCGGCAGCGCCTCCCTCTCCATGGCGCGGAACGCCGGCTCGCTGTGCGTCGCGAAGATCTCGGCGATCGACATGCCGGCCATGTCCTCCACCATGTGGTCGAGATCGAAGAACGTCGCGTGCGAGCGCTGCGCCACCAGTGCACCCACGACGGTCTTGCCCGAGCCCATGAACCCGAGCAGGGCTAGGGGTCGTCGGCGTCGTGCTTCAGATTCCGCTTGGATTGGCGGGTGCGGGCGCGGACGATGGTGCAGCCGGGAACGGGCCTCCTCGCCGCTTCTCGGACTGAACGAAGACCTGGTCTCGGAAGTCGCCTGGTTTCGGCAGGTGGTCGAGGATCTCCGCCCCCTGCGCGCCGGCGGCGTCGATCTCGACGCGTCCGTAGCCGAGGATGCGGCCGAAGATCGACTGCCTTGTCGAGCAGTCCTGAACGCGATCGATCGGGATGATCTTTTCCTGGCGGCTGAACACACCTGACTGGATGGTGATGCGCTGGTCGGTGAGCGTGTAGCTGATCGACTGCCAGCGGATCCACACGACGATCGCCCACAGAAGGGCGATCGCGAGCGCACCCAGGGTAAGGATCGTGCGCAGCTTCGGCGTGTAGAGGCTCGATGCGGGGCTGAGGAATGTGAAGTCGGCGAACGCGACGACGATCAAGAGCACGGCAGGCACGATCAGGCTGCTGACGAGCGTGACCCAGTGCGGGTGATCTTTCAAGATGAGGTTCTCGCCGGGAAGGAGCTTGCTCATGGCCGCATATTGTCCATGACTCAGGGCAGCTGCAAAAGCACCAGTGTCGCCCCGGCCGCTAGGTAAGGGCCGTACGCGATGGTGCCCTTCATCGACCGGTGCGTGACGATGAAGGCGAACGCGCCGACCGCCGCCAGCAGCACGCCGTAGAACAGCGCGGTGAACGTGTACGGCCAGCCCAGGAGGAGGCCCATGAAGATGGCCAGCTTCACGTCTCCGAACCCGAGCGCCTCCGCGCGGAAGAGCATTCCTCCGACCAACGCGATGAAAAGGAACAGAGTTCCCGCCGCCGCTCCCATAGCCAGTCCCATCCACCACGGCTGCTGCCACAAGCCAAGGCGGCTGCCGACCAGCGGTGTCAGGCTGACCAGGAGCGCGAGCAGCATGGCTGGGAAAAGCACGCGGTCGAGGATCAGGTGGTGCTCGAAATCGAAGAAGATCACCTGCACCAACACCAGGACGAAGATGCTGCGAACGAGCAAGATCGGCACGGCGCTGATCTCGTAGCCATAGACGGCAAAGGCGAGCGCCGAGACGACCGGCGGCCCGTACTCCTGCCACCACTTGTGGCCGGACTCGAGACCCTCCAGGCGTGCGAGCACAAGTGAGCCGCGCCTCACCCCGAACCCGGCCGCCGCGCCCACAACCGCCCACAGGAGCGCCACGAGGTATTGATTCACGGCGTGAGAGTTTCGCGCATCGCATCGAGCGGTGCGCTTTTTCCGGTCCAAAGCTGAAACGCACTCGCCCCCTGAGACAGGAGCACTTCCCAGCCGTCCGCAGTGCGCAGGCCGAGCGATCGGGCCTTGCGCACGAGCGGAGTCCCGCCGGTTACGTAGACCAGGTCGATCACCGCGCCCTCTTTCGGCAGCGCCGCCGGCCGCAAGGGCATCTCGTCACGGCGGCCGAGCGGGGTCGCGTTGATCAGCAGGTCGGCGGAGCGTGTCAGCGTTGCTACCGCGGGGTCGTCCCACGCCACCATCCTGCCAGGGACGTCGGCGATATCCGGGTGGCGGGTCACGAACGTGATATGGGCGCCTTCCAACGCCACGGCCGAGGCTCGCGCCGCGCCGCCTGCCCCCAGGATCACGGCCTTGATGGCCCGCGGTTCGACTCCCACAGCGGCCATGGCGGCTCGGATCGCGGCGATATCGGTGTTGTACCCGCCGAGGCGCCCGCGATCGTTCACGATCGCGTTGACGGCGCGGGCGCGCAGCGCCTCAGCGTCGATGGTGTCTAGCTGATCCATGACCGCCTGTTTGTACGGGATGGTGACGTTGGCTCCGGCGACGTCCGGCGCCCTCAGGCTTTCGACCGCCGCGCGGAGGCCTCCCCCGGGCACGTCGAGTAAGTCGTACGTCCAGTCCATGTCCAGGGCGCGGAACGCCGCGCTCTGCATCGCCGGGCTGCGCGAATAGGAAATATCCCGGCCGAGCAGAAAGACTTTGCGGCTCAGCTTCCGCTCACGCCGTACTTCTGTTTGTCGCTCTCGAAGTCGCGCTCGTTGGTCTCGAAGTGTGTCGTGCCCTGGCGGTCGGTGAAGTAGAAGAGGTAGTTGGTCTTCGGTGGATTGATGCACGCGTTGAGGGCCGCTTTGCCCGGGTTGCTGATGGGACCCGGCGGCAGGCCCACGTGCTTGCGCGTGTTGTAGGGCGTGTCCAGACCGAGCTCCGTCCCGCTCGGCTCCGGACTGAGGCGCCCCAGCGCGTACAGCAGCGTGGCGTCGACGCCAAGCGGCATGTTGATCGCGAGCCGGTTGTAGTACACGCTGCACACGTTGCCGCGGTCAGTCGGGTTCGCGTTGTTCGCCTCGCGGTCGACCATCGAGGCAAGGATCACTATCGACCGGATGTCCTCGGCGGGACGGCTGGACGTCGGCTTCGCGATCGCGGCGCGCCAGTCGACCGAGAAGATGACCCCGAACTGATCGAGCTGCGCCTGGACCAGACCCTTCGCCCCCGCCGCCGGGTCGACCAGGTATGTGTCCGGAAACACGTAGCCCTCGAGTGGAAAGTCGGCGCTCGCCGCCTGCGCGGGCAGGAAGCTGTATTTCGTCGCCCAGCTGCGGTCCTGGGCCGCTTTGAGATAGTCGGCGCCCGTGATGTAGTTCGGCGCGGTGCCCAGCTTCTTGTCGTCGACGAGCTTGGCCTGGTAGCGCAGTGGGAAACCCTCGGGGAACGTGATGGTCTTCTCGTCAGGGCGTCCGTGCTGCAGCGCCTCGACGATCTGGACGAGCGTCATGTTGGCGTTGAGCTTGAAGGTGCCGGCCTGGAGCTTCGGGCCCGCGTTGGTCAGTCGAATGTACATGTCGAAAGCGACCGTGGTGCGGATCAGGCCGAGGTCGTAAAGGTCGTTCGCGATCTGCGTCGAACTCTCGCCGGGGTCGATGTGGAAGATCACGCTGTGGTCTGAGGTCGAGACCGGCGTGTTCACATTGAAGTTCCACCAGTCGATCCCTCGCGAGGCGAGGAACCCGAGGACCCCGAGGACGACAACGATCGCGATGATCCGCCTCATTCCACTCGATCCTGTTCGAGGGCTTCCATCACTTTCCTGAACTCGTCACCGTCGACGGTCTCGAGCCCGCCGGCGGTTTCGCGCAGCAGCAGCACCCGCTCTGGTGCGGCGGCGTCCTCGACAAGGTAGTAAGTCACCTCATCCAGGTCGAACGCGTCGTGCAGTTTGAACCGGCGTTCGGCGCCGGTGTCGTCGATCAGCGTTACCTGGTCGCTCATGCGTTGCGGTCGAGATGCGATTGCAGCAGCAGCGCGGCGGCCACGCCGTCGATCGCACGCCTGCGCTTTGCCCGCCCCACCCCACCCCTGATCATCGCCCGTTCGGCGGCGGCCGTGGTGAGGCGCTCGTCGACCAGCTCCACGGGCAGGCCCGACGCTCTGCGCAGCGCTGTGGCCAGGTGGCGGGCCGCCTTCGCCTCGGGCCCATACGAGCCGTCCATCCTGCGCGGCAATCCGACCACGATGCGCTCCGCCTCTTTCTCCTGCGCGAGGGCGGCGAGGCGCGTGGCGAGCGTCTCGGCGGGCTCCGCCGCCACCGTGGGGAGAGCCTGGGCGATCGTCCCGGTGGGGTCGCTCAGGGCGATCCCCACCCGCTTCGACCCGGGATCTACCGCCAGCACCCTCACTACGGAGCGTGCGAGGGCGACGGCGACGCTTTCGGAGTGCTCTGCGAGGCGGCTGCAGCCGACGGTGCGTTCGACTCGACGACGTAGTGAAGGGTGATGCGGCGATCCAGCAGCGGCATCAGCGGAAGCGCCATCGGCTCTTCCTTGATCGCCACCGATCGGATGGGCAGCTTCTCGAGGAAGAAGCGGGCTTGGGCTACGGGTCGGCCGACGATCGAGGCACGGATTTTCTGCTCATCGAGGCGCGGCGCGACGTATGCCGAGGCGGTGCCCACGAAGACGAGCTGGCCGCCTTTCGCGGAGCTGAGCAGCCGGTACGTGACCTGGATCGGGGTCTCGGTCAGCAGTTGCTGGTCGTTTGGCACGCGCTGGGACAGGTAGGTCTTGTAAGCCTGGATCACGTCGGCGTCGACGTAGAAGTCGCCCTCGCCGAAGACTGTCATCGTCCCGCTGAAGCTCGGGACCTTGTCTTGCGGCTGGTGGTCAGTCGTGAACTGCGGCGGGCCGAAGATGATCGTCTCGGCGAGCTTCTCCCCCGGTTGACCTCCGCTCGAGAGCTCCTGGGCGATGGTCTGGTGCAGCGACTGCTCGAGCTGCGCACGCGCGGCGTCGAAGTCGGACTCCGTCATCTGCGGCGTTGAGGAAGGATCGGTGCCTGCGCCGGTTGCCTGCGGATTGGTGGCATGAACCTTGCTGCCGTCGAACGGATCGCAGCAGCCTTCGATTTGAGTGATTGTGTGATCGCCGACATTGCCGGAGCTGCCGGGCTTGACAGCAACTACGCTGACAGTCTTCTGGCCGCCATTCCATGGCACGACTGTGTCGCCCGAAGTCTGGGCAAATTCGATGCCGTTGGTGTTCATGAGGCGCTGGCCGTACTTGAACAGCAGCCCTGGCGAGTTGGTGAACCTAGGCGCTTGGAGGTCGTTCGTATAAACGACTTGGCCCGTCGCGGGGGCCAGTGGCACATCGATTGAGCCGGTGACCTTGAAACCCTGCGAGTTCGAACGGGTGAGCGTCACCGACCGCACTTTGATCGGCGCCTTGCCCGGCTGGGCCGAGATCTCGACGTCCTTGGTGCTGAACGGCGATGCTTGTGCCACGAGCGTCACCGACGCGGACGGCACAAAGACCGCCGCCGCAAACACTCCAACGAGGATCAGGGTGATCGCGGTGACGTACAGCAGGAAGCGCCCCGGCTTCAGCTCGGTCGCGGTCTTGGTGAGAAGCCTCGTCGGCGCCGCGATGCCGACGTGCGTCACCGGCGCCGCGCGCTTGCGCTGCCACCACTTGTGCACCGGCGGGGCCTGCTCGGCCTCAGACGGGATGCCCTCCCCTTCCGGCCCGACCGCTCCGTACACGGGGAAGCCCGTCTCGGAGGCCATCTTCTGCACGGCCGGGTCGTCGCAAACCACGGTGACCCGCTTGCCGAGCCGGGCCGCATAGTTGCGCAACAGCTGGAAGTTGAAACGGCTCTGGCCGATGCGTGAACGCATCGGCAAGACGAGCATCGTGTCTTCGCCGTGGTAGCGGCGCAGGCGCTCGACGAGCTCGGGAATCTCTTCTTCTGTCTCGACGTAAATCGGGTTTGCAGCCATATCGTCTACAGGTCTCCTGGCGGTCTGGTCAAACCTTTATAGCGCTTAAGACCCGTCTCATGACGGTGTTCACCGTGTCGCGCTCCTCCGCTTCAGTTCGCAATGCGTGGTTTGCCAGGCCCATCGGGGCAATGTCCTGGGGGCTCGAAAGCTGGCCTGTCGAGTCGGTTAGGTTGCGCACGTCGGGCGGCACGAGATGCCGCACGCGCGGCTCGCGCGGGAAGGGCAGGCCGGCTGTCCAGTTGTTCTTGACCATCTCCAGCGTCAGTTCGGGAAGCAGGCTTCCACCTCCGCACAGGTAGATGTTGGACGGTAGCCGCTCGCCGCGTGAGAGCTCCTTGATGCTGAGGCCGAGGCCCTGCAGCAGCACCTCGGCGTCGGAGCTCAAGAGCTCGCTGACCTGGCGGTGCTGCTCAGACGAGAGCAAGCCCTCGGAGTGGCGCAGCTTGCGGGCCTCGGCTTCCTCGTAGCTGAGGCCGAAGGCGAGCGCGAGGCGCCGCGTGAAGGCGCGCCCGCCGAGATTGAACATGCGCGTCCCCTCCACACCGCCATCCCGGATGAGAGCCACGTCAGTCGTGCCTCCGCCCACGTCGACAAAGATGCCGCCCTCGGCCCAGATCTCCTCGTTGGCGCACGCGCGCGCCAGAGCGTAAGGCTGTGCGACTGCGGCCGCCAGCTCCAGGTCGAGCTCACGCACGACAGTTTCGATGGCGTCGATGTGCGTCATCGGAGCGAACGTATTGAAGACGGTGACTTCGAGGTTCTTGCCCGTGAAGCCGACCGGATTCGTGACCGGGTAGCCGTCGACGCGCACGTTGGTGATCGCCGAGTGCACGAGGCGAGCCTCGAGCTGACCATAGCTGCGCTCCATCTCGAGCAGGTGCTGCGCCTCGCGCAGCGCCCGACGCTGGACCATCTGGAGCATGGTCGACATCTCGCTCGACCGCACCCGTGACTTCGAGTTCTCTCGCGGGTACGCGATGGTCGAGGAAAAGCCTTTGATGAGCTCCCCCGCGATACCCACGACCACCTGACCGGGCACAGTCTTCGCCATGTCCTCCGCGGCCTCGAGGGCGCGGTTGCACGACTGGATCACCGACTCGAGGTCGGCGATGGCGCCGCCTGACATGGCGGCCGGAGCCTGCGGCTCGCGCCCGACCCCGAGCACCTCGCCGTCCGGCCCCTCCCGCCGCACGACCAGGACCTTGATCAGGTCCGTGCCGATGTCGAGCACGGTGAAGTGCCGGTAGTAGTCGCTTCGTTTGCGGAGAAATTTGAACTTCGTCATTTCAAGGCGTCTGCAAGGCGTTGGAAAGCTTCGTCCGCCGGTACCGTCAGCGTGCCCGTCACCAGGTGGGCCGGGCCGCCACCTTTGCCGAAGAGCGTCTTCAGGCGGTTGGCATCGTACTGCGACGTGAGGTCCTTGGACACCTTGATGACAAACTTGTCTCCGGCGACCACGGTTACGATCCCGGACTTGACCTTCTCCAGGTAGCGGTCGGCGTAGGCCTTAAGTTCCTCCACGTTCGAGGCGTCGACCGTCTCGGCCACGTAATCGACCTTGCCGTGCCTGACCGAAAGGCCGTCGCCGCCGATACGCTCCAGGCGCAGCCTCTCGCGCTCACGCTCTGCCTCTTTGAGCTGGGCCCGCAGCGCCTCCACGCGCTGCTGCAGCTGGTCGGCGCTCACGTTGAGCGACTTCGCGAGTTCTGACAGAAGCTCATGGTCGTGGAGGACGAGCTCGTCGGCCACTTCGCCGACGACCATGTCGAGGCGGCGCAGCCCTGAGCCGATGCTCGACTCCGAAACGATCACCGCGGTGCCGATGTCGGCGCTGTTCTTCACGTGGGTCCCGCCGCACAGCTCACAGGTCCAGTCGCCGAAGCAAACCACGCGCACGACGTTGCCGTACTTCTCTTCGAACAGATGCATCGCGCCCTGCGCCACCGCTTCCTTATACGGCTTGTGGCTTTCGTGAAAAGGCAGCGCCTCGCGCACCTTCTCCATAACACGCCGGTTGATGCGGTGCAGTTCGTCCTTGGTGATCGGACGGTTCAGGGGGATGTCGAATGTCGTGTGGTCGGGACCGACCCACGATCCCCTCTGCACCACGCCCTCGCCGAGGATCTCGCGAAGCGCCCTGTGCAGCAGGTGCGTCGCCGAGTGGTGACGCATGATCTGCCGGCGTCGCGGCGCATACACCGAGGCGGTGGCTGTCTCGCCCGTGACGATCTCGCCGGTCTCGACCGTGCCGATGTGGGCGATGGCTCCCTCCACCGGCTTCTGCGTGTCTTCGACGCGCACGTGGCCGCTCGGCGTGGTGATGACGCCCGTGTCGCCGATCTGTCCGCCCGACTCCGCGTAGAAGGGCGTCTTGTCCAGAAAGACCTCGACCTCGTCGCCCTCGCGCGCGCTCTCGATGGCGGCGCCGTCGCTGCGCAACCCGACGACTTTCGTTTCGGTGGTCAGCTCGCGGTAGCCGGTGAAGTCGGATTTCGGTAGGTCTTTCGCCAGCGCCCATCGATTCGGGATCGCCCGGCGAGAGCGCTCGCGCTGGAGCGCCATCTCGCTCTTGAAGCCCTCCTCGTCGACCTGCATTTCGCGCTCGGCAGCGAGCTCGCGTGTCAGCTCGAGTGGAAAGCCGAATGTGTCGTGGAGACGAAACGCGTCGGCACCGGAGACCGTCTTGCCGCCGCGGGACGCGACCTTCTCGAACTGCTCCATCCCCTGCTCTAGCGTTTTCGCGAATCGCTCTGTCTCGCCGTCGATCGTCTCGCCGACGACGCGCCGCCGTTGCTCGAGCTCCGGGTAGTGATCCTTGAACATCTCGATTGTGCGCTCAGCTCCCCTGGACAGCCGTGCGTTCAGCCCGATGTTGCGCCCGTGCAGCGCGGCGCGGCGGATCAGGCGCCGCAGCACGTAGCCGCGGCCCTCGTTTGAGGGCACAACGCCGTCGGCGATGCAGAACGTGGCCGCTCGGACGTGGTCCGCGATGATGCGTTCGGACACCCCGGTCGGTTGCTTTGCGTGCTCGCGAACGAATTCGACCAGCGGCGCGAGGACGTCGGACTCGAAGACATCGTTCTTGCCCTGCAGGATGAAGCTGATCCGCTCGAGGCCCATGCCGGTGTCGATCGCCGGCCTGGCGAGCGGCACGAGTGCGCCTTCCTTGATGCCGCGCTCGATCGCCTCTCTCGTCGAGGGAGGGCCGGACAGATCGCCGCGCTGGTCGTACTGCGGAAAGACGAGGTTCCAGAACTCGGTGAAGCGCGCGCAGTGGTCGGGGTAGCAGTCGGGCTGCCCGCAGCCGGCGTCGCGGCCGCGATCCCACCAGATCTCGGAATCGGGACCGCAAGGTCCGCGACCGAGGCCCCACCAGTTGTCACCCAACCTGGTCACGTGCCCGACGGGGATCGGCGTCGTCGACGTCCAGATGTCGAAGGCCTGGTCGTCCGACGGATGGACCGTCACGCGCAGTCGTTCGACGGGCATGCCGAAACCGGTCGTCACGAGCTCCCACGCAAGCGGGATGGCGGTCTCTTTGAAGTAGTCGCCCATCGGCGCAAAATTGCCGAGCATCTCGAAGAAGGTGTTGTGGCGATCTGTCTTCCCCACCTCTTCGATGTCGCCCGTGCGGAGACACTTCTGCGCGCTCGCGAGCCGGGGCGCGGGTGGCTTGCTAAAGCCCAGGTAGTAGGGCTGAAGCGGTTGCATTCCGGCCGAGATGAAGAGCGTGCTCGGGTCGCCGTGCGGCACCAATGGCGCGCTTGGCAGGACCAGATGCTCCCGGCTCGCGAAATGCTCCAGAAAACGCCGGCGGATCTCGTTCCCGGTCACGGGGTCATTCGGAGTTTAAGGGGCGAGACGTTCGATGCGCCAAGCGCCTCGCTCGTCGCGCGTGTAACGGAGGCGGTCGTGCAGGCGGTCTTCGCGATTCTCCCAGAACTCGATCCACCGCGGCCGCAGCGCGTAGCCGCCCCAATTGCGCGGCAGCGGCACCTGGTCTGGATACTGATCCGCCAGCTGCAGCGCCCTGCGCTCGAGAACGTCTCGCGACTGGATAACGCGGCTCTGGCGTGAGGCGAGCGCGGAGAGCTGCGCGCCGCGCGGCCTTGTGGCGAAATACTCGGCCGACAGCTGCCGGCTCAACCTGCGCACGCGGCCATACACCCTCACCTGGTGCCGCGTGACCGTCCAGTAGAAGACGAGCGCAGCCCGCGGGTCGTGGTACAGGTCGCGGCCCTTGCGGCTGTCGTAGTTCGTATAGAAGAGGAAGCTGCCGTCGCGAAAACCTTTGAACAGAACCATCCGCGCGGACGGTCCTTCCTCGCCGGCCGTGGCCAGCGTCATCGCATCGGGCTGCGGCGCCCCGGCTTCGCTCGCCTCGCGATACCAGCGCTCGAACAGCATGTAGGGATTACGCGGCGCTTCTTCTTCCAGGAGCGGCAATCGCTAGAGCGCGGGTGAGGACTGTTGTCCTCCCCCGCAGTACCCCCTCCTCCCCCGCACAGCGCTGGGAGACTTGATGGGCAAGCAGAGTGACGGCCGGAGTGAATCCGGCCTAGGCACGACGCCTCTCGCCACTTGTCATTTCTTATTGAGCGCTCTCTTGCGGCACGTACTTCCGCAATTGCTCCAGCGCCGCGCGCTGCAGGCGCGACACATGCATCTGGCTGATGCCGAGGCGGCGCGCGATCTCCGACTGCGACAACTGCTCGTAAAACCTCATGGCCATGATTGCGCGCTCACGAGGGGTCAGGTGCTCCATCGCGCGGTCGAGCACGTCGCGCATCTCCACACGCGCGAGCTCGAGGTCCTCGCTGCCCAGCTGTTCCGCCACCGACCGGCTGTCCTGGCCGTCCGACGACGCGATCGGCTGGTCGAGCGACACGGGCACGTAGGCAGGGCCCATTTCCATCGCCTCCGTCACGTCGTCGGCCGACACTCCCAGACGTTCCGCCAGCTCGCCGACCGTCGGCTCGCGACCCAGCTCGTTCTTCATCTGCTCGTTCACCCGCACCACCGATTGGTGAAGCTCTTGCAGGCGGCGAGGGAAGCGGATCGCAGTCCCCTTGTCGCGGAAATAGCGCTTGATTTCCCCCGCCACTGTCAGCGTGGCGAAGGTCGTGAATTCGTAGCCGAGGTCGGGGTCGAAGCGCTCGATGGCCTTGATCAGGCCGAGGTAACCGACCTGCACGATGTCATCGAGCGGCTCGCCTCGGTTCTGAAACTTCCGCGCGAGGAAGTAGACGAAGTCGTGATATGCGTCGACAAGCTGCGCGCGAATCCGATCACGCTCAGCCGGGTCCTCGGTGTCCTTGTACCGGCGATGGAGCTCCCGCAGTTCCTCGCGCGGAATCCGCGTCGACGATGCCAACGCTATTAGTTAACGCGCTTCGTGAACTTCAGCCCGCCAGGTGCTTGACCATCCGGAAGCGCACGTGTCCCGTGCGCGGCTCGATGTCTGGTCGAAAGTCATCGACGAAGCAGCGGATCATCTCGTAGGCGAGGCGCTGCAGCTCCGGGTCGATGTGCGTTTCGTGCTTGGCCGCAGGCAGCGGAAGCGCGGCGCCGGTCGGCATCAGGTCGACGTCGACCACGAGCGCCCTGTTGGTTGCGAAGTAAGTCAGCTTCAGGTCCGCGGGCGTGCCCATGTCGTCGGCCGCCGCGATGGCGCTGTCGCATGCCTGCGTGAGCGCGATCGCCAGCTCATCGAGGTCCATCAGGCTGAGTCCCAGCTGGCCGCCCAGCGTCGTGGCGACACGCTTGGCGACGGGAATGAACGCCGGCGAGGCCGGGATCTTCAGCTCAGCGAGGTCTCGTTTTGCCATTCAGTGTCGCGCTACTCCTCCAGGTTGGTCGCGCGCTGCATCTTGCGGGCTGCAGTCGCCTCGAGCTCTTCACGCTTGCGCTTCGCCGCGGCGACCCCGTCCTGGATGGCTTTGCCTACCGGGTGCTCTGGGTCGGTGACCATTGTGCGTGCGCGCTGCGCGGCCTCACGCGCTCGCTGGACCGTCTCGCTGCCGCTCAGCTCGATGGTCTTGGTGCGCAGGCTCTCGATCTGATCGCGGCCGGGACCGGTCGCGATGTACGCGCCGACGGCGAAGCCGATGAGGCCGCCGATGATGAACCAGCCGAAACCGCCGCCGCCGTTTCTGTCCTCAGCCATCGCTAACCTCCACTAACCGAGCGAACAATGCTCTCACCCGCCACTTTCACACCATGCGCGGCCGAGCGAATGCCACGACCCACCGCCGCCAATCCGCGACCGCCAGTGCGCAGGCCGACATTAACTCCTGATGTGATGTCGTTCACGTTCTCGATCGTCTGTCGCACCTCGGGCAGCGTCTCCTTCAACTCTTCGTTGGTAGTGTCGAGCAGCTCCTCCACGGCTCCAAGGGTGCCGCGCAGCCTGATCAGGACCGCTGCCAGGGCGAGCGCCACGATGAGAGCGGCCGCCCCGAACGCGATCCACATGAAGCTCTGACTGCTCACCGACTGAATACCCCCCGCGCCGCGGCGGCAAACACACCGGAAATAGTAAGTTGCGGTTCGCTGGTTGCCCGGGCTGGATCCCGCTCAGGGTTCTTTCGGCTCCCGGCTCGGCCGGGAAACGAATCGAGTGAGCGGCTGGAGAAGCAGGGCGAAGACTAGGGCCGGCAGCAGGTTGGCCTGGCCCAGTCGCGCCGAGGGCAGGCCAAGGAAGTCCCAGAGCTGGCCGAGGCCAAACCCGAGCGCCGTCATCAGAAGGATCGGCAGGTAGGCGCGGCGGCGGTAGGGCAGGAAGGCGAAGCAGAGCTGGGACACGATCAGGACCAGGAGCACGGCCACGATGAGCCCAGGAGGGATGAGCTTCACGACCGGCAGGGTTTCCCCTGCGAACGAAGTGCTCCCTCCGGACTTTGGGGGTGGGTTGTCCTGAGCATGCTCAGGTGGGTCCCCTGCCTCGGCTCTCCAAGTCCCGTCAAAGCGGGCATTTGGTCGGCCTTGTGGACTCCGGGGTCCCGATTGATGAACTGTTGGGCAACGCGCACATGCCCGCAGCCCATCGGGAGCCTCCCAATACTACGAGCGGGACTATGGGACAGGCCGCTGAAAGGCGGATCAGCGGATCTGCGTCGCCCATTTCGGCCGAATGCCGTTGTCAGCTCCTGCGCTCCTCGCTTACGCATCAACGGATGCGCGCGCCGCGGTGCTCGTCGCTTCCTAGGCCTCGGCCGCTTGGCCGCCGCGTCTCACACTGCCCGCTTTCATCGGCCTGTCTTCGGCGGAACGACTCGAATGTGAAGCTCTTCAAGCTGCGCAGGGTCGACCGGGCTCGGTGCGTCGAGCATCAAGTCCTGCATGCTCTGCGTCTTCGGAAACGCGACCACGTCGCGGATGTTGTCCGTGCCGGCGAGCAGCATGATGATGCGGTCGATTCCCGGTGCGATCCCGCCATGGGGCGGCACGCCGTACTCGAAGGCTTCGAGCAGAAAACCGAACCGCTGCTGGATCGTCTCGTCGGCGAGACCCAGGACTTGAAAGACGCGCCGCTGCAGCCCGGGGTCGAAAATCCTCAGGCTGCCGCTCGCGAGCTCGTACCCGTTGCAGACCGGATCGTAGGCATGAGCCCGCACGTCGTACGGCCGCTCGTCGACGAAGTCGAGGTCTTCTTCGAAGGGTCGGGTGAAGGGATGATGTCCGTAGGTGAGCCTGCCGTCGTCGTCCTCCTTGAAGAGGTACATCGGATAGACCCATAGAAATCTGAACTCGCCTTCGCGGACGAGGTGGCGCCGGCGCGCGACATCGCCACGGATCAGGCCCATCACCTTCTCGGCCCGCCGCTTGCGGTCGGCGACGAGCAGCACAAGGTCGCTGTCCTTCGCCCCGGTCTGGGTGGCGATCGCTGACTTCTCAGCGTCGGTCAGGAATTTCTCCAGCGGGCCCGGCAGCCACGCAAGACCCTTCCCGCCCGCACCCTTGGCAAGGGTTGTCAGCTCGTCCAGCTCCCGTCGGTTCATGTTCGATGCACCGGGAACCGCCAGGCCGCGCACGACGCCCCCCTCTCGCAGAACGGACGCCAGCACCTGCGCCTGGGTGCCGGCGAGCGCGCCCCCAAGGTCCGCGATCTCGAGCTCGTAGCGAAGGTCAGGCTTGTCGGTGCCGTACCTGAGGAACGCTTCCTGCTGGTCGAGGCGCGGGAAAGGAACCTGGAGGTCGATGTCCAGGATTTCCTTCCAGATGCGCGCAAACAGTCCTTCGATCAAGGCGAAAACGTCCTCCTCGTCGCAGAACGACATCTCCAGGTCGAGCTGCGTGAACTCGAGCTGGCGGTCGGCTCTCAGGTCCTCATCGCGCAGGGCGCGTGCGAGCTGGTAGTAACGGCCGAGCCCCGAGACCATCAGCAGCTGCTTCAAGGTCTGTGGCGACTGCGGCAGCGCGTAGAACCTTCCCGGATAGAGGCGCGAAGGCACAATGAAGTCGCGCGCGCCTTCGGGAGTGGTCTTGATCAGGAGCGGAGTCTCGACCTCGACAAACTCGCGCTCGTCCATATAGGAATGGATGATCTTGTTGACGCGGTGACGCAGCTGCAGGATCTGCTGCATCCGCGGCCGGCGCAGGTCGAGATAGCGGTACTTCAGGCGGATCGGCTCCTCCGCGTCGACGTCGTCTTCGATCGGGAACGGCGGCGTCTTGGCGACCGAGATGACCTCCACGTCGGAGGCGAGCAGCTCGACCTCGCCAGTCGCCATGCGCGAGTTTTCGGCCCCTGGACGGCGCCGTGCGACCATGCCCGCGACGCGAATCACGTACTCGGACCGCAGCTCCGACGCCACCTCGTGCGCGTGCGCCGCGTGCGCGGGGTTGAACACAACCTGTACCGCACCCCACCGGTCGCGCAGGTCGATGAAGATCAGACCGCCGTGGTCCCGCCGGCGCGCAACCCAACCGTACAGCTCGACTTCGTTGCCAACGTCCGAGGCGCGCAGAGAGCCGGCGTGCGGCGCTGAATAACCGGTCATGTGAGTCGCGTCGGCAGCTCGGCCCAATCAAGCCCCTCCTGTTCGCCGCTCGCCATCTCCTTGAGCTGGGCGACGCGGCGCTTCGCGTCGTCGGCGGTCAGCAGCACCACCCACGTGGCGCCCATCTTGTTGGCCTGCCTCATCTTCGCGCGCAAGCTCTTGGGCTCATAGTCGACGGCGACCGAGCGGACCGCGCGGCAGATGCGTGCGACCTCCGCCGCTTCCACCGCCAACTCACCCTCTGGCAGCACCAGAACATCGGCGGCGGGCCTGGACGGTGGCGACGTACCGGCAGCCGCCATCAACTCCGCGACGCGATCGAGCCCGCCGGCGAAACCAACTCCGGGCGTCGGGGGCCAGCCCTCCGCCTCGGCCAGGCCGTCATAGCGGCCCCCCGAGCAGAGCGCATCCTGCTGCCCGGTCGCGCCACCTGGATAGAACTCGAAGACGGTGCGGGTGTAGTAGTCGAGGCCGCGCACCAGGTACGGGTTGACTACGTACTCGATCTCCGCCGCGTCGAGCAGCCGCCGGACAGCGCCCCAGTGGGCCGCACACTCGCCACACAGGTGGTCGGTGATCTTCGGCGCGCGGGCTTTCAATGCTTGCTCCTGCGGGAGCTTGGAATCGAGCACGCGGAGCGGGCTGCGCTCGAGCCTCCGCTGCGAGTCGGCTCCCAGCTTCGCCTGCAGAGGGCGGTAGTAGCCACGCAGCCGTTCGAGATAGGCGGGTCGGCATTTGGCATCGCCGATCGAATTGACCTCGAGCCGTAGATCCTGCTGGCCCACTTCATTCAGCCAGTCTTGAGCGAGCTCGATGACCTCGGCATCTAGCCCAGGTGCGCCGCTGCCGATCGCTTCCACGTTGAACTGGAAGAACTGGCGATACCGGCCCTTCTGCGGCCTGTCATAGCGGAACATCGGCCCAAACAAATAAAGACGCGAAGGCTGCGGGGCCTGGTTCAGTCCGCCCTCGAAGTAGGCTCTCACCACGCCGGCGGTCGCCTCCGGCCGGAGGGCGAGCGTGCGCCCGCCGCGGTCCTCGAACCGGTACAGCTCCTTGGCTACCGCGTCCGTCTCCTCACCCACCCTCTCGATTAGCTCCGCGGGCTCGATGATCGGCGTGATGATCTCCTCGTAGCCAAACCTGCGCACAACGTCGGTCCCGGCCTGCTGAACCGCTCGCCACAGTGGCATCGCGGCGGGCAGGATGTCACGGACACCGCGGGCGGCCTTGATCGGTTCGGAGCGGGGCATCGGGTTTTCGATTGTAAGAATCGCCGTCCCTGGGGGTTAGACTTTCGCGCCGGTGACGACGGCTTACATCCAGCTAGCATCTCTGGTCCTTGCGTCCCTGGCGCTGCTGATGGGCGCGTATCTGCTCATCATCGGCAAGCGGCCGTGGCGCGGAGGCGAAACGGCCGAGGTGGCGCCTCGAGTGCGGCTGCTGGGCTTGAGCTACATCCTGGTATTCGGCGCGGCGATGATTCAGGTCATCACGCAGCCTTCCGGCGTGGAAGCCGAAGCACTCGGTGGCTTGATGGTGCTCGGAGGGATGATCGTGATCGTCGTCGTCTACCTCGAGGCGCGAGCGTCGCGCCTCGCCTCACACGAGGATCGCCTCGACCGCCGGCTGAAGAACTAGAGTCCGGCTCTCTCCCTGTTCGTCCGGTATCCCACCGCCGCCCTGAGCGCCTCTGTCAGGTCTTCGATGCGGACGGGCTTACTCATGTAGTCGTCGAATCCCGCGCGCAAGCAGCGTTCCTGGTCGCCCGGACCTGCCATGGCGGTGAGCGCGATCAGCCGCGGCCGGTTGCCGCGCGGCCAGCGCCGGCAGATCGCCTCTGCGGCGACCAGGCCGTCCATCTCGGGCATCAGCACGTCCATAAGCACTGCGTCGTAAGGCTGCTGCGCCACGGCGCCGACGGCCTCGCGGCCGTTGGAAACCACATCCACGGTGTGACCGAGCTTGGTCACGAGCCGCTTCAACAGGTTCTGGTTCAGCGCGTTGTCGTCCGCGATCAGCACGCGGAGCGCGCCCTGTTCGACCGCCTGCTCCGCCTGCGGCTTCGCGCCTCGGCCGGCGACCTGGATCAACACGTCATGCAGAGTCCGCGGCGCCACGGGCTTGGTAAGCGTCGCCTGGATCACGCCGCTGTCCGCCGCGGCCGCCTCGTCCGGGCCCGGCATCGCCGACGCGATCAGTACGATCGGCATCTGGTCCGGCCGTCGGAGCGCCCGCAGCGACGCCGAGATCTGCAGCCCTTCGATGGCGGGAGGTCGGTGCTCGATCAGGGCGATGTCGAAGGGGTGCCCAGCCTGGATGGCGCCGACCGCCTCTTCGGCCGTGGCCGGCGTCGAGTTCGCTCCCCACTGCTCGACCTGCAGGGCGAGGACGCGTTTTTCGGTCGTGTCGTCGGTGATGACAAGGACGCGCATCGCCTCGAGCGTGAGCAGCGTCGTCGAAACGGCTCCGGGCAGGGCGTCGCCCAGGATGGTGAAGCTGAACGTCGTGCCTGCGTCGGGGCCGGCTTCCACTCCACCCTGCTCGACGCGCAGCTCACCGTCCATCAGCTCGACAAGCTGTTTGGTCGTGCGCAGGCTCAGCACGGCCAGTCGGTCGCCCGGCTCGAGCTTGTCGTAGGGACCGGTCACGCCCTCGATCGCGCCGCGAAGAATCCTCGCGGGCACGCCACGGCCGGTGTCACGAATCTTGAACTGCAGCGCGACGAGGCCGCCGCGGTCCTCTGACGCAAGTTCGATGCCGATCCCTCCTCGAAAGGTGCGATCGACCGCGCCGTGAAGCAGCGTCATCAGGATCTGCTCGAGGCGGCGCGAATCGCCGATCACCACATTCGGCACGTCCGGCGCGGCATTGAAGGAAATGTCGAGACCCTTCGTACCCGCCGCCTCGGATACAAGGCCAAGGCAGTTCTCGACAGTGGAACGCACGTCAAACGGATGCAGGGCGAGCTCGAACTCGCCACTCTCGATGGTCGCTGCATCGAGCCACTCGTCGATGATCCGCGCGACGCGCTCGGCGCCTGTCTCGACGATGGCCGCCAGCTCGCGCTCCTCGCTGGTCTCTGCTCCGGTCGAAAGCAGGCCCGCTGCGCCCACGACCGCGTTCAGCTGGTTGCGCAGCTGATGACCGAGGTCGGCAAGCACGTCGGCGTCGACGTGGACGATCCGCTCGTGCTGTCCGTCGTGGCTGTGGCCGGCGGGCGGTTCGCCGAGCTCGCGGAACTCGTCCATCAGTAGAGCTTCTCCATCGCGGGCTGGTCGGTCGGCTCGAACATCGCCGCCGGGAACTCGATGCCGTTTGACTTGAAGTGCTTCTCGTAAGTGGTGCCCGTACCGGTGGCGGTGTGGTACCCGACGGCGCGGCCGTCCGGCGTGACCGCCAGCTGGCGAAACGCGAAGATCTCGTTCAGCCCGATTTCGCCCTCGTGCAGGCCAAATACCTCGGCGATGCTGACGATCTTGCGCGCGCCGCCTCGCAGGCGTTCGGTCTGCACGATCACGTTGATGGCCGACGAGATCTGACCGCGGATCGCGCGTGACGGAAGCTCGGTCCCCGCGAGCAGGACCAGCGTTTCGAGGCGGTTGATAACGTCGCGCGGGTTGTTGGCGTGCACGGTGCTCATCGAGCCGTCATGCCCGGTGTTCATCGCCTGCAGCATGTCGAGCGCTTCGCCGCCGCGCACCTCACCGACGATGATTCGGTCCGGGCGCATGCGCAGCGCGTTGCGCACGAGGTCACGGATCGTGATCTGCCCGCGGCCCTCGACGTTGGCCGGCTTCGACTCGAGGCTGATCACATGGACCTGGCGAAGGCGCAGCTCGGCCGCGTCCTCGCACGTGACGATCCGCTCGTTACCGGGGATGAAACCGGAGAGAACGTTCAGCAGGGTGGTCTTGCCGGACCCGGTGCCGCCGGAGACGATGATGTTGAGCCTCGAGTGGACGGCGGCTTCGAGGTACTCGAGGATCGCCTCGCTCGACCCGCCTGTGGCCACGATCTTCTCCGGGGTGAGCACCTCGCGTCCGAACTTGCGGATGGTGAGGCAGGGTCCGTAGATGGCGACTGGCGGGATGACGACGTTGACGCGCGATCCGTCTTTGAGGCGCGCGTCGCACATCGGCTCCGACTCGTCGACGCGGCGCCCGATGGTGGAGACAATGCGGTCGATCACGCGCCGCAGGCTTGCCTCGTCCTCAAACGCAAGGTTGGTCAGCTCGATCCGGCCGCGGCGCTCGATGAAGATCTGCTCCGGCCGGTTGACCATGATTTCGGTGATGTCGGGGTCGCGCAGCGGGACCTCGAGCGGCCCCAGCCCGATGACCTCATCGAACAGGATGTCGACCAGCCTTTCGCGGTCGGCGGCCGTGACCAGCACCGCCGGGGGCTTGGCCCGGAAGTGCTCCTCCGTGAGCTGGAGGAGCAGCCTCCGGATGCCCGCCCGATTCGCGATGTCGATCGCGGCAGCGTGCCGCCGCAGCAGGTCGGCGTGAATCTCCGCTTTGGCTGCAGCCAGTGCGGGGCTGAGCGCGGCGGGCGCCTCGGCGCCGCGGACCGCGGTCTCGACGTCGAGCGGGCTCGGGGCCGCCCCCTCACGGGGGACTGCGCGGCGCTCGACCGGGGCAATGCTCGGCGCGCCGTCCGGCGGGGCAGCAGGCTGGGCGACTGTCTCCTGGGTAGCGGCTACCGCTGCCTGCGCTCCGGTCGGCGGAGTCTGCTGGTAGCGCCTGTCGAAGCGCTCGGAAAGCTTCATCTGGCCACGGCGCGCTTGACCAGGCGGCGATGCGCCCGCTCAGCGACGCGCTTCGTATTGGGGTCGGGATCGTAAAGGGCGAGTCGCTTGAGCCCGTCCAGGGCGGAACGGTCGCCGATCGCAGCCAACGCCTTGCATGCCGCGGCCCGGACCTGTTTCGGCCACCTGCGGTCGTGGGCGATGCCCAGCAGTGGCGAGACGCGCAGCACGTCCCGCCGGAGACCGCACGCCAGCACCGCCGCCACCGCGGCCGGCTCGTTTGCCGGCCGTCGCATGAGCGCCTCGATTTCCACGTCCGAAGCGCCTCTGGACAGGGCGATGGCCATGCGATAGACGGGGATGCGGTCGGTCGCGGCCATGAGCTCCTCGACCGCCCGCCGGCCGCCGTGATCGGCGAGCGATCGCACCGCGGCGTCGCGCACGCGGGGGTTGGGGTCCCGGACCATGTCGGCGAGCCACTCGATCGACTCGGTCATCCGGGCGGCCCCACAGATCCGGGCCGCGGCTGACCGCGTGAGGGGATTGGGGCTGGCCATGGCGTTGACGAGCTCCTCGTACAGGCGGGAGCGCCGGAGCAGCTCGTGCAGCATCCAGTGGCCCATCAGACCCACGCCCGGCCGGGCCAGGGCGGCACGGAAAACGCCGGCTACGAGCTCGGGCTCCGCCAGCAGCTCGGCGGCGGTGGCGTTAAGCACGGCCGCCCGCTCCCCGGATAGGGCGGTGTTAACCACCCGATCAAGGCGCCCGACGACCCGCGACCGGCCGGCCCCTCTGGGAAGGGCCGACGTAGGCGGCCTTGTATTTGAGCCATTGCTGCGAAGCGAAGGGTCCATCTGGGGGGCGGTTGCTACAGTATCCGCGTTTTGACCGCCCCTGAGGTTCCTGAAACCTTACAGCGGGCGCGGGAGGAAGAGAGACGTCAGGTGGGCGCCAGCGGCAGCGTCCCCGCCGGAGACCAGGCGCCGTCGGCAATTCAGATGCGGATGCGCATCCTGGCCATGTCGACCGTCTTCTCAGAACTAACCGACGGCGTCCTGCGCGCCGTCGCCCGCCGGATGCGCCCGGTCGGCCTGGCGGCTCGGGATACCTTGCGCCTGAGCGGCCAGGGAGGCGACGTGGTCGTCTTCGTGGCCTCGGGCCAGATCGAGGAGTCGATCACCGACTCTAGCGGCAAGGTCCTCCTGACGCGCCGGCCGGCGCCCGGCGATCTGGTCATCCTCCCGGCCCCACGGACGGGCGATCGGTACGTCACCAACATCTACGGTCTCACCGACGCCGTCCTCCTGACGCTCGACCGCGATGGCTTACTGGAAGGCGTGGGCACCGAGGTGGAAAAGGTCGCCATCGCCCTCGACAAGCTGTGGGAGCAGGAGCTGTCCGCCGCCGCGGCCATCCAGGTCCAGACCGCCTCCCGGACCGCAGCCCCGATCGTCGCCTTCTTCTCCACCAAGGGCGGCGCCGGCACGACGACCCTCGCCATCAATGCCGCCGCCGCGCTCGCGCGCAAGTTCCCCCGCCAGGTCCTGCTGATCGACCTGGCGGCGCCGTTCGGTCACGCGGCGCTGTTCGCGGACCTCATTGCCACAGGGTCGATCGCCAGCGCGACCAAGGCGTCCGAAGTCGATTTCGAATCCGTCCTGCGCGGCAACATCGTCAACCACAAGACCGGGATGGGCGTGCTGCCCGGCACGCTGCGCCCGGAGGAGGTCGACACGCTGACCGGCGAGCGTGTCGGCCGCGTTCTTGACGTAGTGGTCGCCTGGCAGAAAGTGATCGTCGTCGACCTCGGCACGTCGCTGGCCGAGGCTGCGCTCTCCGTCATCGAGCGGGCCGAGTGCCTTGTGATCGTCGCGCCGCCGGAGATCGCCGCCATGACCGACGCCCGGCGGGCACTCGCAATCTTTCGCGACATCATGAATGTGCCCGACAACCGGATGGAGCTGGTGTTGAACCAGCGCTCGCCCCATCCGCCCCTCGACCGCGCGGCGGTGGAGTCGATCCTCGGTCGCAAGATGGCCGTGGTCGTCGGCTTCGACGACTCGCGTCCTGAAGACTCAACACTCGCTGGTGGACTCGTCTTGCAACACGACCCGTCGTCGATGGTGTCGCGCGGAGCGACCGACATCGCGCGGGTGATCCTGGCCAGCCTCAAGCTCGATGCGTGACGGTCACCGGGGTGCCCGCGGCCAGTCGCTCGTTGAGCTTGCCATCTCGCTTCCGGTCCTTGTTCTCCTCGTCGCCGGTGTGCTCGAGCTGGGCCGCGGCTACTTCTTCGGGACGGCCACGTCCGACGCCGCCCGTGATGCCGCAAGGTATGTAGCCGGCAAAACGGCGACCACCAACGGGCCTGGGCTGCCGGCGATGTGCAGCCTGATCACCGCCGATCTCGCCTCCGTCACCACGACCATCAGCTGCCCGACGCAGGTCAACCACCCACCGCCATTCGTCGCCGGCACCGACTACACGAAGCCGGTCGCCGGACAGGCCGTGGTCGCCGTCTACTGCGGGACCAGCCTCAACTGCACCGGCTCGATTCCACGCCTTTATCAATCGGAGGTCGACGTCTTCGTCTTTTACGGGTTCAGCGACCTCAACATCCTCGGCGGCGGGATCACAATCCAGGGGTCGAGCCGCGCCACCACATCGTGGTGAGGACCCGCAGACAGAGTGCCAGGCAGCCTCGCGCCGCGCAGGCGCTGGTCGAGTTCGCACTCATCGCACCGATCGTTTTCCTTCTAATCGGCGCGACCGTCGACCTCGGGCGAGGTCTGCTCATCTACACGATGCTCCAGGGCGCGTCGCGCGACATGGCGAGGCAGGCGGTGCTCTCGTACTACAGCGGCTCCAACACACAAGCGCCGGACTGCACCGCGCTCGCAACGCCATGCTCGCTGGCTCCGCTGACCAACGGTGCGCACGCGCTCGACCCGCTCGGCATGTCAGTCGTCTACCAGGACTCGACCGCGATCAGCAGCCTGCCGGCTTATGCAAGCGCCTACACCGGCGGCAGCACCACTCAGCCCGGGACGATCACGCTGGCGGCCGGGACCAACCCCAGCACCGTGTACGTCTTCATCTACGAGCTCGACGCGAGCGGCGGGCAGAACCCGAGGTGGCCGTGCCAGGCCTGCAACCAGCCGGTGAGGACGCCCGGTCACCAGCTCGTGGTCGTCGATCTCAAACTGCAGTGGAAGCCCGTCCTGGCCACGTTTCTGGGCATCCCCGGCGCGATCACCTTCGACTCGCAATCGGTGGAGCGGCTGGAGTACTGATGAGGCGCCGCCGGGAGCAGTCAGGCCAGGTGATGGTCATCGTCGCCGTGTGGTTGGTGGCGTTGATCGGTTCGGCCGCACTCATCCTGCTGACCGGTTCGGTGGAGTGGCAGCGCAACCAGCTGCAGCAGCTGGCCGACCAGGCGGCGCTTGACGCAGCGCTGAAGATCGGCGTCGGCTGCACCGCGGGCTCGGCGAGCGCCGTAATCACCGAGGCGGACACCTTCGTCGCGACTCAACGCACCCGCACCGGCTCGCTCGCCGTAGGGGCCGGCTCGTGCTCGGGAGGCTACACGGGCACTGACACCTTCGGCACCAGCCTGACCGAGACGATTCACTACCCATACCGAGCCCATCAGCAGCAGGTCGAGGTCATCCTGAGCCTCTCGCTGCCGATTTCTTTCGGCAGCTACATGGGCGCGTCCAACACCACTGTGACCCGCCGAGCGGTCGCGCAGCAGCTCGCCGGCTCAACCAACGCCGTCAAAGCGACGACGCTTTCCTGCACCGGCGGCCAGTTCAACGTGGGCGGCAGCATCGCCACGCAAAACACGATCACCCTTAGCGGCAGCTGCGCCGTGTACGCACACACGCGCTTCGACGTCACGTCGGGGACGTACTCCGACCTGGGCAACGTTTCCGTCTACGCCAGCGCCCAGACATGGCTCAACGCCGGCGGTGCGTGCTCCGCAGGCGCGAATTCCGGGTCGAGCAACGCCATCTGCGCCGACGGATCCGAGCTGTCCGGGCATACCACGATGACGTGCGGCACCAGCGGCACCACTGCGTTCCTGTCCGCCGGCGACGCCGCCATCAACCCGAACCCGTGCGCCGCGGGCAAGGCGCCTCAGCCGGCCCCGCCGGTTGCGATCTCGCTCCCGCCTGAACCGAACACCGATCCAGCCGCGATCGCCACCCTGCAGGGGACCGGCGGTGCCGCCTGCACCGCCGGTGCGGCGATGCCCAACATCCAGGTGTCCGGCGTCACCGTGGCCACTGGCCTGGGGCCCGTACCGACCAAGGACGCCAACAACTTCTACCACTTCAAACCGAGCTGCTACGGCTACCTCAACCCCAGCCTGATCCCCAGCACCGCCTCGATCACGAACCGACAGATCGGGGCCGAGGTCGGTCCGGTCCGTCATTTCATCATCTCGACCCTGCCAGTCGGCAGCACCGCGGGGACGCTGCTGGTCAACACCATCCGCTGCGCCGACGGCGCGAACACCATCACCGGGCCTGGCGGCGGTTGGACGCTGGCCGCCAGCGCCAAGCAGGTCGGCGAAGGTTGGAACCAGATCTGGTACCGCGCCAACGCCACCGCCGGAATCACGACCGCGCAGTGGACGGTGCTGCCGGCGTCCGTCGACTGCTGGCTTCAGATGACCGAGTGGAACGGCGTGGCCACTGCGGCGCCTCTTGACCGGACCGGCACTACCCTGATCGGCGTCCCGCAGATGACCGCAACCGTGTCGACCTCAGCGGCGATGACGTCCGCCAACGAGCTGGCGCTCACCAGTGTCGGGTTCGCCAACCAGGGCGGCGGCAACACCTACGCGCAGGGCGCGAGCTGGAACAGCCTGCTCAGCGACTCCACCAATGGTTACGGTTCCGAGTACCGTGTCGACCTGGGCGCGGTCGTGGCCAGCGAGACGGTCACGTACACGTCCGCCACGACCTGGTCGGCGGCCATCGCCTCATTCAAGCCCGGCGCGGGCGTGGCCGCCGCCGGAGCCGTCCTCGACCCCGGGTTCTACTACTTCAATGGCAATGGGTTTGTGGGTGGAGGTGGCGGGATCTGCCTCGGCGGTTCGACGCTGCTGGCGCGCGACGTCACCCTCGAGTTCGTCAACGCGGCGGGCTTCAACAGCGCCACCTGCGCCGTCGGCGGCGGCGCAGGCTGCGCGGCGGGCAGCTGCCAGTTCGGCTCGACTCCGTGCTCGATATCCGTCTGCCCGCCCAACGCCCCGGCGGACTCAGCGGGCGGCGGTTACACCTGGTTTGCGGCCCCATGCTCTGTCGCGCCCGCCGGCGATGCGAGCTGCCCCGGCTCGAGCTGGTGCCCCGCCGGCGACCGGGCATGCTGGAACCTGCTCATCTGGGCGCCCGCCGGCAGCACCGCCCAGATCGCGATCAAGGGGGCGTCCGCCAAGCACTGGCTGCTCGGCTCGGTGTTCTGGCCGGGAACATGCACCGACACCGTCAACGGGACCAGCACGATCGACGGCACGATCTCCTGCGCCACCCTGTCCGTGTCCGCCGCGGCCGGCGCCGGCACCGCCGTGGGAAGCGACTACGGGATCAGCACGGCCCTGGTGGAGGCCGTTCTTCTGGAATGAGTTGCGCTGGAGCGTCCATTCTGTGAAGCTACCGGCCGGTTAAGTGTCAACAGCCACCTCCGCCCTGGCCAGGCCCCGGCGCGGACGCCTCTACATCATCATCGGCGCCGTCCTCGCGTTGCTGGCTTTCGCCCTCGCGGCCGGAATCGCCAGCCTTCCCCTCATCCAGGGCGGCACGGCGGGCACCAGGGTCGTGGTCGCAAGCCACGACATCAAAGCGCGCACCGTGATCCAGGCGTCGGACCTGACGATCGCCCGCGTCGATCCTCAGCCGCCCCAGGCGTTCACGGCCGTCAAGGATGCAATCGGTAAGGGGGCGCGGGTCGACATTCCCGCAAACGCCCCTGTGACCGCCAACCTGGTCGCGCCTTCGGGCGATCTGCTGAGCAGCAGCGACGTCGCGTTTCTCCCCATCCCCAAGGGCTGGATCGCAGTGACGGTGCCGACCAGCGAGCAAGTGGGGGTCGGCGGCTATGTGCAGGCGGGAGACCGGATTACCATGCTCGCGACGATCAGCACCACGGTGTTCGGCCAGAGTCCCGGCTCCTCGGTCGTGCGCACCGTGTTTCGTGACATCGACGTCCTGAGGGTCGGTCCTGCCAACGGACAGAGCGCCAACGGCGTCGTGACGAGCAGCCTGACTGTGCTTATGACGGGGTGCGATTCCGAGTACCTCTTCTGGCTCCTCAACAACGCGACGATGAAATACGAGCTCGAGTCATACACGGACTACGCGAATCTGCCCACCCAGCCCGATGACAAGTGCCCAACCGTTTCGGCGGCAAAGGGAGTAGGTCCCAGAGAGATCGACGCTCGCTGGCACTTCACGACCCAGTAGCCGATGGGCACTGTGATCATCCTGGTCGCGGTCATCGCTGCCATTGGGGTCGGACTGGTGGTGTACGGAACCATTCGGTCACGTGACGCGTCGGATCCACAACAGTCGGTCCGCGCCTCGTACCGAACCCTTGCCGATGTGCGGGAACAGCTGCGGCGTCGTTTCGAGCCGGGTGGAACGCCTACCTGGATCATCTCCGGGCGCAGGACCGGCAGCCTTCAGCGGGACCTGACCAGCGCCGACATAGAGCTCCGGCCGTACGAGTTCAGGATCATTCAGGGCATCACCGCGCTGCTGTTCGGTGTCATCGGCCTCCTGCGTTTCGGGATCGGACCCGAGGTCCTGATCCTGGCGGTCCTCGGTTATGTGCTGCCAGCTCTCTACCTGCGCAACCGTCGCGGGCATCGCCTGCGCAAGTTCGACAGCGGCCTTCCGCGCGCTATGGAGTTGATCGCCAACTCCATGAAAGCGGGCCAATCGGTTACACAGTCGCTTGCCTCGGTGACCGACAACGCAGGGCCACCGGTCTCTGATGAATTCGCGCTCGCACGGCGCGAGATCGAGCTTGGCGCGTCGGTGGAGAGCGCACTCAACAACATGGTCGGCAGGATCGGAAGCAGCGACTTGCGCTTGATGGTGATGGTCATCACAATCGAGCGCTCGGTCGGCGGCGACCTGCCCGCGATACTCATCACGCTCGCAGACACGATGCGACAGCGCGAGGAGATGCGCGCCGAGATCATGGCCGCCACCGCCCAGTCCCGCGGCACGGCGCTGATCATCACCCTGCTGCCGATCGTTGCCGCGGTGATCCTGTACTTCCTCGTGCGCGACTACTTCCGTCCGATGCTCGTGAATCCGGTCGGATGGTTCTTGCTCGCACTCGCCGCCGTCCTGCTGTTTGTCGGCAACGTGATCATCCGGCGTCTCACCGCGATCGCATGAACGCACTGCCCATCGTCATCGGAGTGGCGGCAGCGATCGGCGCCTACCTGGTGACAGTGGGCATTATCGCCTCACGCGCCGCCGATGCCGCGACGCTCGCCCGTGAACGCCTCGCGCGCCAGGACCTGAGCCTGGGTCAGAGTGCTGTCGCGCTGCGGTTGGAGAAGCCGCTCGGACAACGACTCCTCGGCCCGCTGCGCCGCTGGCTCGAGCGCCAGACCCTGCGGATGACACCGGAAGTGCAAGCCGCCCACTTCCGACGTCAGCTGGATTTCGCCGGCAACCCGCTGAACCTGGACCCGACGGGCTTGCAGACCCTGCGCATTGCGGGGGCGGCAGGATTGGGCGCCATCGGGACCGCGATCGGAATCTTCATCGGATCCCCGGGCGCGATCGGAGTGGCGCTCCTGGCGGGAGTCGCGCTCGGTTTCTATCTCCCCGTCCTGTGGCTCGACCAGCTGGTCCGCGAGCGCCGAGCCGAGCTCGAGGCTTCGCTGCCCAACGCGCTCGACGTCGTCGCCATAAGCATGGAAGCCGGCCTCGGCCTCGACCGGGCGCTGGAGCAGCTCGTGCGGCACCAGGACGATTCGCTCACGCTGCTCGTCGCTCGAGCGCTGCGCGAGATCCAGCTCGGGCGGCCGCGGGCGGAGGCATTTGAAGAGATGGCAGAGGCGACCGGGATTGACGACTTCTCCTCGCTGGTGCGCGGCATCCTGTACGCGGAGCGCACGGGAGTCCCGGTAGCCCACACGATCGCCGCACACGCCGCTCAGATGCGCGTGAAGCGCCGGCTCAAGATCCGGACCGAGGCGGCGCGAGCGTCGCTCAAGATCCTGATCCCGACGGTTGGTTGCGTATTTCCCACGCTGTGGCTGATCCTGCTGGGGCCGGCCCTGATCGTCGTCCTGACCCTAGGTCATTAGGAAGGGATTCATTCTCTTTTCGCGGCCGATCGTCGTGGCCGGTCCGTGGCCGCTGTAGACGATCATGTCGTCGGGCAGGGAGAGGAGCTTTGACTTGATGCCCTCGAGCAGTGCTCTGCCATCCGAGTTGGCGAAGTCCGAGCGGCCGATCGACCCTGCGAAGAGCGCGTCGCCGGTGAACAAGTAACCGTCGATCTTCAGCGTCACCCCGCCCGGGCTGTGCCCCGGTGTGTGCAGGACCTCGAACTCGAGCGACCCCACTCGAAACGGTTCGCCTTCGGTCAGCGCCGTCACATTGTCGAGCTGGGTGGCGATGGGCGCGAACTCCCGGCGCAGCGGTTGGCCTCTCGCCACGACTTCGTTTTCGGACTCATGCACGGCGATCGGAATCGGACCGAATGCTTCGCGCAGCTCGTGCAGGCCCGCGATGTGGTCGAGGTCGGTGTGCGTGAGCAGGACGGCCTTGACGTTCGCCCTGCGCAGTCGCGCCATCGAAATCACGAGCTCAGGCTCGAGGTTGGAGTCGATCACCACCGCGTCGTGCGTGGCTTCGTCCTCGACGAGATACGAGTTGGTGCTAAAGCGGCGGTCGGCCGTGACCTCGACACGAATGTTCAAAGGGTTTTGCGCACGACGATGTATCGCTCGGTCTCCCTGAAGGGTTCGAAACCCGCGCGCAGGAACATGCTCAGCGGACCGCGGTAAAGCGACTGCGCGGAGTTACTCGATGAGCGACTGGGATACGCCTCCACGATCTGCACGCCTCTGGTCCGCAAGCGGTCGACCGCCTCATCGAGGAGACGCGAGGCCACGCCGTGTCCGCGGTAGGGAGCCGCGATGACGAAGCAAGCGATCGAGCCCACGCCTTCCAGATCGGCCGCTTCGAACCCGAACCGGTGCATCACGCCGGCCAAGCGAGTCGTTTCGCCGTAGTTGCACCAGCCGACGGGCTTGCCGTCTGCGTAGGCGAGCAACGCGGTCACCTTGCCCTCCGCCAGCATCAGGGCCATGTCGCGGCGATTGTCGTCAGCGGTCCGAGCGGCCCACTCCTCGTCGTTCTGGGTGCGGTGGGTCTCCATGCAGTAGCAGAACTGCCAGCTCGGGTAGTCGCGAAACGCGTCGTGATCGAAGAAGGCGGCGTAGTCGCTGACACGAGCGGCCGTCACGTCCCTGACGTCGACAGCGCCGATGGAGTCACGCCTCGCAATCTCAGCTTGCGCGGCTGGATCGAGTGCGAGACGCAGGCCGCGGAGCACGTTGGTGGCGTCACCTTCTACAAGCGCCGCCACCACCCCGTCCGCCTGCCACGCGATCGTCACCTCGCAGCCTGCGTCGGCCGGCGCGACCTCCCAGCGAACGAGGTGCGGCTCCATAGCGGCAAGGTTCGGGGCGAACACGTAGTGCTCGCGCCAGACCAGCAGCCGGCCGGGCCTTACTTCGGTGACGTCCGCTTCGACTGCCAGGCGTCCAGCGCCGTCGACCCAGCGGATGTGGCCACCCGGCTCGAAGGCCCCTTTCGGCGTCAGCCCAAAGTACCAATCACGCCGGCCCGTTTTGACCAGCGCCTGCCAGACAGCATCCGAAGGAGCGCCGATGTGTATCTTGCGGTCGCCTGACCTCACGAAGCTTCGCGGGCGACGGTGTGCACGTCTTTCACGGCTTCGAGCTTCTCCATCAGGCGCGAGAGCTGAGCCAGCGAGTCGATCTCCACGGTCGCCGAGACGACAGCGGTCTTGTCGTCGTACACGTGCACCTCCAGGGCGGACATGTTGACCCGATTCTCGGCCACCACCGTGGCGATATCGCGCATGAGGCCCTGGCGGTCCCACGCCTCGATCTTGATCGCGACCGGGTAGAGGTGCGACGCGTCGGACTCCCAGTCGACGGGCACGACGCGCGCCGAGTCCTGCGCCTTGATCGCGTTGATGCAGTCGGCGCGATGCACCGTCACGCCTTTGCCTCGCGTGGTGTAGCCGACTATCGCGTCACCAGGCACCGGCTGGCAGCACGTCGCGATGGTGGTGAGGATGCCCTTCTCCCCGCGCACAAGCACGCGCGGCGTTGGCTGAACGTGAGGGATCAGCGGGATCGTGCGCAGGTCGCCGCCACCAGGCGTCTCGAGGTTGATGGCCATGCGCATCACGACCGCGTGTGGTGAAAGGTCGCCGTAACCGATCGCAGCCAGGAAGTCGTCGACGGTCGCGAACTTGTGCACGCCGGAGATCTCGAGAAGCTTCACCTCAGGCAGGTCGGCGAGGCTCACCCGGTGCATGCGGTGCAGCTCCTTGTCGAGCAGGTCCCGCCCTTTGGCCACGTTCTCCTCGCGGCGCTGGCTCTTGAACCACTTGCGGATGCGCTCCTTGGCGGAGGCGCTCTTGACGAAGTTCAGCCAGTCGCGACTCGGCCCGTGCGGACCCTTCGAGGTGAGGATCTCGACGATCTCTCCGTTCTGCAGCGCATAGTCGAGGGGCACCATCCGGCCGTTGACCTTTGCCCCGATGCAGCGGTGTCCGACCTCGGTGTGGATGCGGTACGCGAAGTCCACAGGTGTGGAGTCGGCCGGTAGGTTGATCACGTCGCCGCGCGGTGTGAAGACGTAGACCTCGTCCTGGAACAGGTCGACCTTGACTGTGTTGAGGAACGACTCGGCGTCGCCCACCTCGTTCTGCCACTCGAGCAGGCTGCGCAGCCACGACAGCTTCTGGTCGAAGCTCGCGTCCTTACCGCCTTCCTTGTAAGTCCAGTGCGCAGCGACGCCGAACTCTGCGACGCGGTGCATCTCGTGCGTGCGGATCTGGATCTCGATCGGCTCGCCGGTGTGCGTGATCACCGTCGTGTGCAGCGACTGGTAGCCGTTGGACTTCGGCATCGCGATGTAGTCCTTGAACCGACCCGGCATGGGCTTCCACAGCGAGTGCACGACGCCCAGCACGCCGTAGCAATCGCGCACGCTGTCGACCTGGACCCGGATCGCGGACAGGTCGTAGATCTCTGAGAAATCCTTGCTCTCGCGGGTCATCTTCTGCCAGACCGAGTAGATGTGCTTCGGCCGGCCGGTGATCTCGGCCTGGATGCCCAGCTTCTCGAGCTCGCGGGCCAGGATCTCGCGCAGGTCGGAGACGAGCTTCTCGCGCTCGTCGCGCTGCCTCGCGATGCGCGTGACGACGTCCTCGTACGCCTGCGGCTCGAGGTTGCGGAAGGCAAGGTCCTCCAGCTCCCACTTGATCTGTCCGATGCCGAGCCGGTGGGCGAGCGGAGCGTAGATGTCGAGCGTCTCGCGCGAGATCTTGCGACGCTTGGCCTCGGTCAGTGGCTCGAGCGTGCGCATGTTGTGGAGGCGGTCCGCGAGCTTGATGAGGACGACCCGGAGGTCCTCCGCCATCGCCACCATCATCTTGCGGATGTTCTCCGCCTGCTGCTGCTGGTCGGAGCGGAGCGAGATGCGGCCCAGCTTCGTGACGCCGTCGACCAGTCGGGCTACCTCAGGGCCGAACTCGCGCTTGACCTCCTCGGCAGTGAGGTTGGTGTCTTCTACTGTGTCGTGAAGAAGGGCGGCCGCGATCGTCTCGGCGTCGAGCTCGAGGTCGGCCAGGATGGCGGCCACCTCCACAGGGTGGTTCACGTAGTCCTCGCCCGACAGCCGGTGCTGGCCGGTATGGGCGCTGGCCGCCCGCTCGTAGGCCCGGCGGACCATCACCTGCGCCTTCGGGTCGAGGTGGTCGGCGATTCTGAGCAGTTCGGAGACGGTCACATTGAGTTCCTTGAAGTTTAGATTCGCTACCTAGCTTCCCCCGCCGGACTCAAACCTAGACTTAGGCCCCGCAAAATGGACTCGGGAAGGGCCGCGTTCGCGCTTCGGACGGGCTTTTCGGCAGCCGCCGCGCTGCTCCTGCTGGCCGGAGCGACCCTCGAGGGGGTCGGCCGCGAGCCCGGACCCCTGGTCCTGGCCGGGGTCGCGGGGGCGGCCGCCGTGGCGTCCGGAGCCGCCTGGCGGCAGTGGCGGTTCTCCGCGCCCGCCGTCGCCGTTGCGCTGCTGTTGACGCTGCTGCTCGGCGTTGCGACCGCGCGGCAAGCCGACCTCATCCCTCAGCTGGCGGGACTGGTGATGCTCGCGGCCGGCGGCCTCCTGGGCGGCATCGCCTACCACAACTTCACGGACGCCCTGGCCCAGGACCGGAGCGAGCTCGAGGCGCTGAACGGTCGCCTGGCCGAGACACACCGAGCATTTTTGGCCGCGACGTCGAACGACGACACGCCGCCAGAAGACATGGCCGTCGTCACCTTCGGCATCGCCGGTCAGGTCGGAGCGGACTTCGCCGTCACCTACATGGCGTCCGCCGACGGCAGGCGCTTCGTCCCCCAGCCTCCGGGTGTCGGGATCGAGAAGCTGCGGCCCCAGGCGATCAATCGCCAGCGCTCGGCCTCGGGCCCGCTGCTCGCGGCGATCGAGGCGCAGACGATCTTCACCGCCCGGGACGAGAACGTCCTGAGCGAGCTGATCAGCTACGTGCCAGACGACTTCCACCTTCAGGGCCTGATGGCGGTGCCGATGCCGATCGGCGAGCAGGTCGGCGGATTCATCCTGCTGGGCCGCAAGGCTGGAAAGTTGACCGAGGACGACCAGAGGCTCGCGGGCACGCTCGCGACGCGAGCCGGCACGCGGATCGCCAGCGCCCACCTCGTCGCGCGCACCCGCCAGGAGTCCGCCCGCTACTCATTGATGAACGAGCTCGTCAAGGAAGCGTCCGGCAAGTCGATGAGCGAGGTCCTCGACCTGGTCCTCGCCCGCGGTGGCGAGGTGGTGCGTTACGAGACCGGGCGCGCGATCCTCTTCCAGCCGGATGACACGTACGTGGTGCTCAACGGGTCGACCAGCGTCGAACCCATCGACACAGCCCTGGCCAAGGTGCGTGAGGGCGAGACGATGCTGCGCAACCTCGTCACCGAAGAAGAGGGAATCTACAGCGGGCTGCAGCCGGAGAAGCTGGGCGGTACCGTCAACGAAGCGCTGGCCCCGATCCGCAGCAAGAGCGGCGTCATAGGTGTGCTGTGCCTCGGCCGGCGCGGAACCGCTGGCTTCAGCCAGCAGGACGTGGCCGCGCTCGACGACCTTGCGTCGATGGCCGGCGTGGCGGTGGAGAACTCGCGAATCCTGCAGGTGGTGACCGGCCAGGCCTCGCGGCTCGACACCGCCCTCGACGCACTCGGTGAGATCTCACAGGCGCTCACGACGGTGACACAGGGCTCGAGGGTGCTGGAGCAGAAGACGCTGGAGACGGCAGTGCGCGTGACCGTGGCGACCGCCGCGCTGCTAACCCGGACGACCGACGACGACCAGCAGGTCGTGATCATGTCGACCGGGTTCCCCAACGACGTCAACGGTCTGTTGTTTCACAACGGGCAGGGGATCATCGGCGCCACGATGCTCAACCTGCGCACGACAGCGGTGGCGGACCTGACCGCAAGCCCTGACCTGTCGCCGGCCCACGACGTCGAGGCACCCTGGCTGCAGGCCGCGATCTGCACACCGATGCTGGAGGAGGGGCGCCTGTGGGGGACGCTGACCGTCTTCGACAGCAAGAAGCGCGAGTGGACGCCTGACGACCAGCGCGTGCTGGCGACGCTGGGCAACCAAGGCGTGGTCGCCGTCCGCAACGCCGAGCTCTATGAGAAGAACGAGCGCAGCATCTGGGAGCTGCGCAACCTGCAGGAGGCCCTGCAGGCGGCGACATCCACCCTGGATCTGAACCAGGTGCTGGAGCAGGTGCTCGCGGGCGCGGCCAAGGCGTCGTCGGCGCAGATCGGCTGCCTCGCGCTGGAAGACGAAGGGCGGCTTGTGCTGAAAGGCGGGTTCGGCACCGACCACGTAACGGCGGAAAGGCTGGCCCTGGGTCTGGGCGGCGACATCTGCCAGCGCGTGATGGAGTCGGGCGAGCCCGTGATGGAAGCGCTGGAGCATGAGACCGAGACCGACAGCCCCTTGAACCCGCGCGCTGTGCTGTGCGTGCCGATCACCCTGCGCGGCAAGCCTCTTGGCGTCGTGTTTCTCGCTAACTACCAGGTCGGTCACGCCTTCACCGACGACCACCGAAATCTGGTCACGGAGCTGGCGGCGCAGGCGGCGGTGGCGATCGACAACGCGCGACTTTTCAAGGACCGCGAGGACGTCATCTTCCAGTCGCTGGTCGCGCTCGCCAACACCTCGGACGCCAGAGACCGCTACACGTCCGGCCACTCTCAGCGCGTCACTCAGTATGCGTTGATCATTGCGCGGCAGATGAAGTACTCGCCCGACGACCAGAGCGCGTGGGTGCGCCTGGAGCGCGGAGCGCGGCTGCACGACATCGGCAAGATCGGCGTGCCGGACGACATCCTGCGCAAGACCGGCAAGCTTACCGACGCGGAGTTCGACAAGATGAAATCCCACACTACGGTGGGCTTCAACATCCTCAGCGCGCTGAAGATGCTGACGGACGAGCTGGTCATCGTGCGCTCGCACCACGAGCGGTACGACGGGAAGGGGTATCCCGATCAAAAGACGGGCGACGAGCTGCCGATCTTCGCCTGGATCGTCAGCGCGGCGGACGCGATCGACGCAATGACGTCGGACCGCCCTTATCGCAAGGGCATGTCGCTCGACGTGGCGATCGATCAGGTGCGGGACGGCGCCGGCACGCACTTCCATCCCGATGTGGCAGAGGCCGTGCTCGATGCCGCCCAGGCCGGGACGCTCAGGATCATCCCGCAGGAGTCGCTGCACCCGGACGCGCCGAAGATCGGGGCGTTCGAGAACCCGGTCGGATGATTCGCCGGTCGTTCAGTAGGCCTTAGCTAGAGCCACCCGGTATTTGGCCGGCTTGCCGCAGACCAGGCACTTGCCTGACGGCTTCGCCTCCTCGTCGATGGTGCGGATCGTCACGCCTCCCGCCTCTGCCTTGACGCGCGCCTCCTCCTCCTCTTCCCCGCACCACTCGGTCCATACGAAACCGGCCCGCTCGCGGAAATGCGCCACGACTTCGTCGAGCGTCCTCAGCTCGTACGTGTTGTCGCGCTGGAACTTAAGGGCGCGATCGAAAAGCTTCTTCTGGAAGGCGCCCAGCTCGTCGCTCAGTTGCTTGCGGATGCCGGACACGGGAATGCTCACGCGCTCGCGGGAGAGGCGATCTACCATCTCGACCTGGCCTGCGTCTGCATCGCGAGCTCCGACGTTGAGCCGAATCGGCACGCCTTTCAGCTCCCAGTGCGCGTATTTGTCCCCCGGTCGCTCATCGCGCCAGTCCACCCGATGCCGGATGCCGGCGGCCTTCAGCTCGGGCGCCCATCCGTTGATGAAGGCCTCGACCTTCGCCCGACTCTCCTCGTCCCGGAAGATCGGTACCACGATGACCTGGATGGGCGCGATCCTGGGAGGCACGATCAGTCCCGAGTCGTCTCCGTGCGCCATGACCATCGCTCCGACCAGGCGCGTGCTCATGCCCCACGACGTCGAGTAACAGAGCTCGCGCTCGTTCTCCTTGTTCGAGAAAGAGATGTCGTAGGCGCGCGCGAAGTTCTGGCCGAAGTAGTGCGACGTCCCCATCTGCAGCGCGAGCCCGTCGCGCATCATGCCCTCGACCGTCAGCGTGTACACGGCTCCAGGGAATGTCTCCGCCGGTGACTTCTTGCCGGCGAGCACTGGCACGGCGAGCCAGTCCTCGGCGATCGAGCGGTAGTAGCGGAGAATCAAGGCCGCCTCGTCCATCGCCTCGGGCGCATAGGCGTGGAATGTGTGGCCTTCCTGCCACCAGAACTCGCGACTCCTCAGAAACAGGCGCGAGCGCATCTCCCAGCGCACCACGCTGTTCCATTGGTTGGTCAGCCTGGGCAGGTCGCGGTGGCTCTGGATGTACCGCCTGATGATGGCGCCGATGATCGTTTCCGAGGTTGGCCGGACCGCCAGCGGTTCCTCGAGCTCTTCCATCTTGCCGCCCGCTTTGGTGACCCACGCGACTTCGGGCGCGAAGCCCTCGATGTGCTCCGCTTCCTTTATCAGGTACTCGCGTGGGATCAAAAGAGGGAAGGCCCAGTTCTCGTGCCCGCTCTCTTTGATCATGTCGTCGAAGGCGCGCATCGTCGCCTCCCACATCGCCCATCCGTATGGGCGGACGACCATCATGCCGCGCACGCCCGACCAGTCGGCCAGCTCGGCCTTGCGGACCACGTCCGTGTACCAGCGGTCGAAGTCGTCGGACATCTTGGTGACTTCTTTCACGAAGTCCTGCTGCTCCTCGGTTTCCTGTTTCATCTGTCTAGCTCCCAAGCATCAATGAATTGAGCTCAAACGCGCGCCCGGTCGAAACCGACCGGGCTAACTCGGGGCCGGCGCGGCAGGGGCGTGCTCGGCCGCGATCGCGTCGATCTCGGCCAGCAGCACGGGAAGCAGCTCCTCCTGGGGCACGGTCTTGTAAAGGGTACCTTTCCTGAAGATCACGCCCTTGCCGCGGCCGCCGGTCACGCCGATGTCGGCGTGGCGGGCCTCGGCCGGGCCGTTGACCACGCAGCCCATCACGGCCACCGTGATCGGCACCTTCAGCCTGGCGATGTACGCTTCGACCGCCTTTACAGTCGGCACCATGTCGTACTCGAGCCGGCCGCACGTCGGGCACGCGATGAGGGTCGGGCTCTCCTTGCGGAAGGCAAGCGTCTTGAGGATCTCGTGCGCGACGCGCACCTCCTCGCGCGGGTCGGAAGTCGCGAGCGAGACGCGGATCGTGTCGCCGATGCCCTCGCTGAGCAGGATGCCCATGCCCACGGCGCTGCGGATGCTGCCCGCCTCAACCGGCCCTGACTCGGTGACGCCGAGGTGGATCGGGTACGGTCTCGCGGCAGCGAACCTGCGGTTGGCCATGATGTTCGTCCACACGTCGGTCGCCTTCAACGAGACCTTGATGTAGCCGGGACCGTAATCGAGGTCCTCGAGGATCTTGCAGTGGCCGAGCGCCACCTCGACCATCCGCTCCGCGGTGCGCTCGCGGTCGTCGCGGTCGACGTGGTGCTGCTCGCGAAGGCTCTTGTGCACCTCTTCAGGCAGCGACCCCGCGTTGACGCCGATCCGGAAGGGGATCTGGCGCGCCTTGGCGGCGTTCACAACCTTGATGACCTTCTCGCGGTCGGGGATGTTGCCAGGGTTCAGACGCAGGCAGTGGACGCCAGCCTCGATCGCCATCAGCGCCAGCGTGTGGTCGTAGTGAATGTCGGCGATCACCGGCAGCGGTGAGCCCTCTACGATCTCCCTCAACGCCTCGGCGGCCTCGCGGTCGGGCACCGCCGGCCGCACCAGCTCGCAGCCGGCCTCCTTCAACTCGTGAATCTGCCGTAGCGTCGCCCTGACATCTCGGGTGTCGGTCTTGGTCATGGTCTGGACCGCGACCGGGGCCGCGCCTCCGATGACCACGCCACCGACATTGACCGGGATCGCCCTGCGACGGGTGACGACCGCCATCAGCGCTGGAGACCCGGGAACTGGCCGGTGGCGATGCGCTGGATGTCGAGGAAGCTGATCAGCGCGGCAAGGCCCAGCAAGGCGACCAGGCCGAAGCGCTGGAAGTTGAGCTCCGCCGCGCGGTCGAACGGCTTGCGGCGCAGCGCCTCGATCACGACCACGACCATGCGTCCGCCGTCGAGAGCGAGGAGCGGCAGCAGGTTCGTGAAGCCGAGCGCGACGGAGAGGACGGCCGCGAAAAAGATGTACGTGTCGATGCCGAGCGACACCGACTCGGCGGCCACGACGCTGATTCCGATCGGTCCCGTGAAACCATTCGGCCCCAGCAGTCCGCCTGGGACCTGTCCGGTGACCAGCTCGCTGAGTCCCTGGACGATGTTGACGATCGCCACCAGCGGGAAGGTCATACCGTTGAGCAGCGCACCCCTCAGGGTCACGATGGCATGGACCTTGAGGCCGACCTGGCAGTCGTTCGTGACAGGGTCGCACTTCGGCGTGAGGATGTACCGGAAGGGCCGGCCATCGGCGTGCACGCCGGTGACGACGATTGCCGCGTTGGGCGCGGCTTGCTCGGTTTTCTTCAGCTGGTCCGGGGCGGCGATCGGTTTGCCCTCCACAGTCCGCAGCCGGTCGCCCGGCTGAAAGCCGGCGGCCGCGGCCGGCGAATTGGGCAGCACCGCGGCGACCTTGCCGGGATCGTCGTTCAGCTGAGTCAGGTTGTAGCCGGTGATCAGGAGCACAGCGACCAGGAAGTTGGCGGCGGGACCTGCGGCCAGGATCAGGATTCGCTGCCACGCAGCCTTGCGATGGAATCCGTTGGGATCCTCGAAATCGCCCGCTTCCATGCCACCCATCCGCACGTAACCGAGGACGGGAAGCGCTCTGATCGCGTAGAGCGTTCCACCCCTGGTCGCAGACCACAGCCGGGTGCCCGCCCCGATCGAGAACTCGATGACGCGCACTTTGAAGAGCTTGGCGAGCGCGAAGTGGCCGGCCTCGTGGGGCGCGATCAAGATCAGGAACATGGCCGCGATGCCGATGACGACGAGAATCCCGCTCACGTGGACCTCAGACTACCGGAGGTTTCGCTGACATAAGCCCTCGCCCAGCGGTCGGCTTCGAGGATTTCCTCGAGCTTGCCGCCGCCGCCTGGAAAGGCGCTGAGTGCCTGTTCCACGGTGCGGACGATGCCGCTGAACGGGATCTCGCGGGCCAGGAAGGCCTTGACCGCCTCCTCGTTGGCCGCGTTCAGCACCGCGGGATGGCCGCCGCCTTTCACCACCGCCTCGCGGGCCAGCCGCACGCTCGGAAACCGGCTCTCGTCGAGGATGTGAAACTCGAGACCGCTGAGCTCATCGATCGTCGTGCGCGGCACAGCGTCGACGAGGCGGTCCGGATAGGAAAGGGCGACGGCAATTGGCAGCCGCATGTCAGGCCGGCCGAGCTGCGCCTTCAGGGAGCCGTCTACGAACTCGACCAGCGAGTGCACGATGCTCTGCGGGTGGACGCAGACCGAGATCGCCTCCAGCGGGATGCCGAAAAGGTGATGCGCCTCGATCAGCTCCAGACCCTTGTTCATCAGCGTCGCCGAGTCGACGGTGACCTTCGGCCCCATCGACCACTTCGGGTGATTGAGCGCCTGCTCCACGGTCACCTGGTCGAGGTCGAGGTCGGGATGAGCCCAGAACGGGCCGCCGCTGGCGGTGATGATCAAGCGGCGCACGTTGTGCCTTTCCTCGCCCCACAGGCACTGCCAGATCGCGCTGTGCTCGGAGTCGATGGGCCGGATACCTCGCTCGCCAGCCGCCTTCATAACGAGCGCGCCCGCCATGACGAGCACTTCCTTGGTCGCGAGCGCGAGCTCCTTGCCCGCGTGCAGCGCGGCCATCGTCGGCATCAGCGCCCGCGCTCCGGGAATCGCCACCACTACGAGGTCGCACCGCGGGTCGGTGACCATCGCCTCGACCTGCCGGTCGAAGTCCGGATCACCGGCCTGGCCGTGCACCACGTATTCGGAGTTGCGCTTCGTCGAACGCACCCCCTCGGTGAGGCCGAAGAGCTTGAAGCGCTGCGGGTTGCGGTCGATCACGTCCAGCGTCTGCTGGCCGATCGACCCTGTGGCACCGAGGACCACGACGTTGAGGGGACGAGTCATTTCAGAGCAGGTGGAAAACCATCACGTAGAGATAGACGAGGATCGGCGGAAAGAGTATCGAGTCGATTCGGTCGAGCACTCCGCCGTGGCCTGGGATGAGACGCGACGAATCCTTGACTTCGGCGATTCGTTTCATCTGCGACTCGACCAGGTCTCCAACCTCGGCGCTGACCCCGACCAGGAAACCGAGCGCGATCGCGTGCAGCGGGTTCGCGCCGATGACGCCGGAGACACCGATCAGGGTGACCACGATCGCAGCGATCACGCCCGCGATCGCGCCTTCCAGGGTCTTGCGCGAGCTGATCGACTCGAAGAAAGGATGCCGGCCGATGCGGCTGCCGACAAGCAGCGCGGCCGAGTCGCACGCGACCACAGCGAGGATCGTGAACAGCGTCCACACCAGGCCGTTCGGCCTGGACGTGTACAGCAGGAGGTAGAAGTTGAATGGCATCCCGATGTACAGCGCACCGGCCATGCCCATCGCCCAGCGGCTGAGACCCTGGCGCTGTCCGGGCAGGAAAAGAAACGCACCCAGGCCCCCGACGAGGGAGAGCGCAAGCACGAGTGTGACGTCGACCTCCTTCAGGACCGTCCCGCTGAAGGCGAAGAAGGCCCCGAGCGGATAGAGCAGCCAGGCGGGGGCGCGCGAGCCCATGCGTCCCGACAGCTGATGGAACTCGTAGAGGGCCAGGCCGCCGAGAACGACGACGAGCACGTACACGCCGTAGAGGCCCAGCAGCACAAGGCCGATGACCACGCCCAGGACGACGAACGCGCTGAGAATGCGGACCATCAGCGGGCTCGGCTTCCAGCCGCCGGTCAACAGCGGGTTCTGGGGACGGCTCTGGGTGGTCAACTCGCCACGACCTCGCCGGCCGGTCGCGCGCCGAATCGGCGCACACGGCCGGCATAGTCGTCCAGCGCCGCCTTCAGGTCGTCGGCGTCGAAGTCCGGCCACAGCGTCTCCGTAACGAGCATCTCGGCGTACGCGCCCTGCCAGAGCAGGAAGTTGCTGACGCGATGCTCGCCGGCGGTGCGGATGATGAGGTCGGGGTCGGGTAGCTCTGGCTGATACATGTGGGCGGAGATAGCGGTCTCGTCCACGTCCCGCGCTGATAGACCGTCTGCGATCAACTTTCGCACCGCGTCGACAATCTCGGCCCGCCCGCCGTAATTGAGACAAACGTTGAGCACCCCGTTGTTGTTATTCGCTGTCCGTGTCATGGCCTCGTCGATGCGCTCGCGCATCCGGGCTGACAGCTCGTCGCGCCGGCCGCTGACCACGATGCGCACCCCGCGCCGGTGCATCTCGTCGATCTCCCGCTGCATCGTCTCGTGGAACAGGCGCATCAGGGCGCGCACCTCCGCCCGCGGCCTGGCCCAGTTCTCCGTCGAGAACGCGTAGATCGAGAGCACGTGCACGCCGAAGTCCTCGCACGCCTGCAGGACTCGCTTGATCGCGCGCACGCCCGCCCGATGACCGAAGCTGGCAGGGCGGCCCTGGCGGCGGGCCCAGCGGCCGTTGCCATCCATGATGATCCCGACGTGGCGGGGGACGTGGGAGTCCAAAGGTGAGGAAAGCGTACCGACCGGAACCAAATCCGGCTTCGGGAGGCCCTAGACCTCCATCACTTCGCGTTCTTTGCGGTTGGCTAAGGCGTCGACCTTTTCGATCTGGGCCTCGGTGATCTTCTGCAGCCGCGCGTGGGCCCTTTTCGACTCGTCCTCGGCGATATCGCCGTTCTTCTGCATCTGATCGATGCGGTGCAGCTCATCCCGGCGGACGTTGCGGATCGCCACCCGCGCCTCCTCCGCTTTATGGCGAACGAGCTTCACGTACTCGCGACGGCGCTCTTCGGTGAGGGGCGGGATGGGCACCCGGATCAGCTGCCCATCGTTGGCCGGGTTCAGACCTTGCTCGCTCGTGCGCAGGGCTTTCTCGACCGCTCCGATCTGGCTCTTGTCGTAAACCTGCACCACCAGCAGCCTCGGCTCGGGCGCGCTGATCTGCGCCAGCTGGTTGAGCGGAGTCGGCGTGCCGTAATACATGACGATGATCTTGTCGATCAAGGCCGGGTTGGCGCGGCCCGTGCGGATAGTCACCAGGTCGGCACCGAAGTGCTCGAGCGACTTCGCCATCTTGGTTTCTGCTTCGCGAAGGATGGGGTCGATCACGACGCCGTACCGACGAGCGTTCCGATCTCCTCACCCAGCACGACGCGCTCGATGTTGCCGGGCGTGAGCAGGTTGAACACGACGATCGGCACATCGTTGTCCATGCACAGGGTCAGCGCGGTGTTGTCCATCACCTCGATGCCGCGGTTGAGCACCTCGAGGTAGCCAAGGTGGTCGAACTTCGTGGCGGTGGGGTCGCGCTTCGGGTCGGCGGTATACACGCCGTCGACCTTGGTCGCTTTGAGGATCACGTCTGCTTCGATTTCCACGGCCCGCAGCGCGGCTGTGGTGTCGGTCGTGAAGTACGGATTCCCTGTTCCTGCGGCGAGGATCACGACGCGGCCCTTCTCCAGGTGGCGTACGGCGCGGCGCCGGATGTAAGGCTCCGCGACCTGCGGCATCTGGATGGCGGTCATGGTCCGCGCCGGGATGCCAGTGCGCTCGAGCGCATCCTGCAGGGCCAGCGCGTTGATGACAGTCGCAAGCATGCCCATGTAGTCGGCGGTGGCCCGGTCGAAACCGCGCTCTGCCGCGGCCAGGCCGCGGAATATGTTGCCGCCTCCCACCACAAGCGCGATCTGTACGCCCATCTGGTGAACGCGCTTGATCTGGGCCGCGATGGACTCGACGACTTCCAGGTCGATGCCATAGTCGCGGTTGCCGCCAAGCGCCTCACCGCTCAGCTTGAGCAGCACCCGGTTGTACTTGGGCGACCCGTTAAGCAGCTGGCTCAGTTCTCTCTGATGTTAAATCGCGCGAAGCGGCGAACCGTGATGTTCTCCTGCAGCTTCGAGATGTACTCAGCCACCAGCTGCTGCACCGTGCGGCCGGGCTCCCGGAAATACTCCTGCTCCATGAGGCAGTTGTGCCTCAGGAAGTCTTCGATCTGGGCTTCGACGATGCGCGGGATGATCTTCTCCGGCTTGCCGTCCTGCAGCGCCTTCGCCTCGTAGATCTCACGCTCCTGGACCAGGACCACGTCGGGCACGTCCTCCCGCGTCACCCATCGCGGCTCTAAGGCGGCTACCTGCAGCGCCAGCTCCCTCGCCAGCTTGCGGAAGTCCGTCCCCTTGGCGACGAAGTCGGTCTCGCAGTTGACCTCGATCAGCACGCCGACCTGCGGTGGATAATCCGGCGAGGGCGCATGGAGGTATGCCTCCACGACACCCTGGCCCGTGGCGCGTCCGGCGCGCTTGCCGGCCTTCGCGATGCCCTTCTCACGCAGGATCGTGTACGCCTTGTCGAGGTCGCCGTCGGCCTCTTCGAGAGCCTGCTTGCAATCCATCATGCCGGCGCCCGAGAGGTCGCGCAACTTCTTCACCAGATCGAGGCTGACCGCCATCAGCGGGCCTCCTCATCGTCGTTGGTGCGCCCGATGAACTCCTCTTCCGAAACCGTCGGCAGGTAGTCCTCCTCGTCCTCGAGGTACTCCTCGATCTCCTCGTAGCGAGGCGTCTCGAGGAACTCGCGCTCCTCGACCTCGGGCAGGATCTCGCCGCGCGCCGCCGCCTCCTGGCGACCCTCCTGGCACGCGTCCGCGATCTTCCCAGTGAGCAGCTTCACGGCCCGAATCGCGTCGTCGTTGCCCGGGATGACGTAGGTGATCAGATCCGGGTCGCAGTTGCTGTCGGTGATCGCGACCACGGGGATCTTCAGGCGGTTCGCCTCCGTGACCGCGATGTGCTCCTTGCGCGGGTCGACCACGTACAGCGCGCCGGGCAGCCGCTTCATGTCGGCGATGCCGTCGAAGTGGAACATCAGCCGGTCGAGCTCATCCTGGAGGCGCTTTGCCTCCTTCTTCGGCATCTGCTCGAACTGGCCTTCCTGCTGCAACTTGCGCAGCTCCTGCAGCCGGTCGATTCGCTTCTTGACCGTGCTGAAGTTGGTTAGCATGCCACCCATCCAGCGCCGGTTGACGAAGTACATGCCGCTGCGCGCGGCCTCGGTCTGGATCGTCTCCTGCGCCTGCTTCTTGGTGCCAACGAAGAGCACGGGGCGTCCGCTTGCGGCGACGTTGCGCGTGAACTCCCACGCCTCGTCCAGCAGGCGGACGGTCTTCTGCAGGTCGATGATGTGAATGCCGTTGCGGGCCGTGAAGATGTACGGCTTCATCTTTGGGTTCCAGCGGCTGGTCTGGTGTCCGAAATGGACGCCGGCCTCCAGCAGCTGCTTCAAGGTCACCTGAGCCACGTTTTTTAGATTCCTCCCTGTTTTACTTCCGCCCGGCTCTGGCCTTTTCGGGACAGGGATCTTGATCCGGGCGTGCTAACTCAGTCGCCGGTTGGCGCGCGCACGGCGCATTTCCCGCTTGGACTGGCCCTGGGAGTATACCCAGGCATGCGGATTCCTAAGCGACGGCCTTCCTGACGCCCTTCGGGCCAGGGCACTTCGGGTAGTCCGAGCACGACTTGAACAGCCCGTACCGGCCGCGCCGCTCGACCAGTGGCTTGCCGCAGATCGGGCACGGCTCGTCCAGGACTTTGGGCCCCTGCCGCGGCTTGCCGTCCTTGCCGATGTTGGCCCGATAGTTGCAGTCCGGATAGCGGTTGCAGGCGACGAACGGCCCGTACCGGCCAGTCCGCTCCACGAGCTGCCCCTCCCCACACTGGGGGCACGCCTCGCCCGTCAGCTTGGCATCGACCTGCGCGGCGTCGCGCTTGATGTACTTGCACTCCGGGTAGCCCGAGCAGCCGATGAATTCGCCGTAGCGCCCGTTGCGAAGCTGCAGCGGCCGGCCGCAGTTCGGGCACTTGTCGTCGAGCAGCTTCGGCTCAGGCGCCTCACCATCGGGCGTCAAGGCGCGGCGGAACTTGCACTTGGGATAACGCGAGCAGCCCATGAACGGTCCAAACCGGCTGGCTTTGCGGACCAGGTGACCCTCGTGGCACAGCGGGCAGACCTCGTCGGTGTCGGCAGGCGTCGCCTCCTCGGCGGCGCTCAGCATCCGCTGCAGCGGGCCGTAGAAGTCTTTGACTACCGGCACCCATTCCTGGCTGCCGCTCTCGACCTGGTCGAGCCGCTTCTCGAGCTTGGACGTGTACTCGTCGTCCGAGATCGTCTTGAAGTGGTCGACCATGAGCGAGTTGACCGCCTCCCCGACCCGCGTCGGGTGGAGGCGCCTTTCCTTGATCTCGACGTAGCCGTGTGCTCTGGTGATGGTCTGCACGATCGGCGCGTACGTCGACGGACGCCCGATCCCACGCTGCTCGAGCTCTTTGATCAGCGTCGCCTCCGTGTAGCGCGGCGGCGGCTGCGTGAAGTGCTGCTCAGGCTTGATCCCGTGATAGTCCAGGTCGTCGCCTTGAGTGAGCTGCGGCAGCACGTTCTCGCCGTTCTCATCTTGTCCGAGGGGGGACTCCCCCCTTTCGCCCGGCGCGGGCAAAGCCCGTGCAAACGGGCCACCCCCCTGGCCCCATACCCTGTAGAAACCGTCGAAAGTGAGCACCGAGCCATTGGCCCGAAACACGTACTCGCCCCCCTCGATCTCGACCTGCGTTTGGTCGTAGACCGCGGGCGCCATCCTGCTGGCCACGAACCGCCGCCAGATCAGGTCGTAGAGCTTGAGCTGGTCGGGCGTCAGATATCGCCGAATTGATTCCGGTGTCCGCTTGACGTCGGTAGGACGTATGGCCTCGTGCGCGTCCTGAGCGCCGGGAGTCGCCTTGGCTGCTCGCGACATGCCCAGGTACCTCTCGCCGTGCTGCGCCTTGATCCACGACTTGACCCTGGCCTCGGCGTCGGCCGAGATGCGCGTCGAGTCGGTGCGCATATAGGTGATCAATCCAGTCGGACCTTCGGCGCCTAGCTCGACGCCTTCATACAGCTGCTGCGCGATGCGCATCGCGTTGTGCGGGCGAATCCGAAGCCGGCTCGACGCGTCCTGCTGCAGGGTCGAGGTGATGTACGGCGGGTTCGAGCTCTTGGTGCGCCGCTTCTGCTCCACGCCCGTTACGCGGTAGCTCGCGCCCTCGAGCTTGCGGACGACCTCCAGGGCCTCGGCCTCGTTGTTGATCCCGAACCTGGTGTCTTCCTCGGTCGCGGCCGAGCCGATGGGTCGGTGGAGACGCGCGGCGAAGTGGTTCTCGTCGCCCTTCTTGGTGAGGTCGACGTCGATGGTCCACGACTCCACGGGGACGAACTTGCGGATCTCCTCCTCGCGGTCGACGACCAGGCGCAGGGCGACCGAAGACACGCGTCCGGCGCCTATTCCCTTTTGGACCTTGCTCCAGAGGAACGGACTGAGCCTGAACCCGACCAGGCGGTCGACCACGCGACGCGCCTGCTGCGCGTTGACCAGGCGCATGTCGATGCCCCGCGGCGCCTCGAGCGCCCGCTTCACGGCGTCTGACGTGATTTCGTGAAACTCTATGCGCTTGGGATCGCGCAGCTTCAGCACCTCGGCCAGGTGCCAGGCGATGGCCTCGCCCTCGCGGTCCGGGTCCGAGGCGAGGATGACCTCGCTCTCCTTCTTCGCCGCGGACCGCAGCTCGTTGATCGTCTTGCGCCGGCTCTCCACCACCTCGTAGTGGGGCGTGAAACCGTCGTCCACCTCCACGCCCATCTCCTTTTCGGGCAGGTCGCGGACGTGGCCCATGGAGGCGCGGACGTCGAAACGGTCACCCAAGAACCGCTTCAGAGTCCTGGCCTTGGCAGGCGACTCGACGATGATCAGACCTTCTGGCACAGCTTCCTAGTTATCCCCAAAATCGGACGGTTGTTCCTCGGCGGGACACCGAGGCGGGCATCCTACGCCCGTTCTTTGCCGCGGCGCAACGCCCTTACATACCCATCCTTGTGACGTTTAACCACACCGTCGAGCTCCAGAGCGGTCAGCCTGCCGAGCACCTCAGCGACCGGCAGCTGGAGCCTGCGGGCGAGCTCGGCCGGGTTCACAGCGAGCACGTCCGAGAGGTGGGAAACGATACCGTTCCGCTCCCGCCGGAGGCCGAAACCGAGACTTTTCGGGATGACGAGGGGGTCGTCGAGGACCTCGGTTCTGAGGTTCAGCGTGGCCAGCACGTCACGTGCGTTCTGGACGAGGGCGGCTCCGTCGCGGAGCAGCTGGTGGGTGCCGACAGACAGCGGCGAGAAGACGCTGCCCGGGACCGCCATTACCTCTTTATGTAGGTCGAGCGCGGCCTCGGCGGTGATCAGCGCGCCGGAGCTCTCGCCCGCTTCGACCACAACCACGACTTCGGCCAGCGCCGCCATCGTGTAGTTGCGCGCGGGAAAGTTGTGGCGGCGCGGTTCGGTGCCATCGGGAAACTGGCTCACCAGCGCACCTCCACCCTCGAGAATCGCGCGCGTCAGCTCGGCATGCGCCGCGGGATATATCACATCGACGCCGGTGCCCATGACGGCTACCGTGACGCCCCCGCCGTTCAGCGCTCCGCGGTGCGCCGCAGCGTCGATGCCGAGGGCAAGGCCGCTGAACACCACCACGCCGGCCCGCGCGAGCTCGAGGCCGAGCTGCTCTGCGACTGCCTCCCCGTAAGGCGAAGGCTTGCGTGAGCCGACGATCGCCACGCGCGGGCCTTGGGGCGGCGGCCACCGGCCCCGGCTATGCAGCTCGGGGAGATCACGCGGCGACATCTTGGAGCCGGAAGCCAAGAGCTTCGAGGACGTGCTGTTCCTGGATCTCGTCTGACGCGTCGAGGTCCGCGGAGGTGCGGGCCACGCGCCACGCGCGGTGAAAGCCGCGCGCGGTGAGGCCGCGCTGCGCAGACCATCGCTCCAGCGTGCGGCGCGAAGTCGGTGCGAGCGCGGCCAGCTGGCGCAGCCGTGCCGGCTTCAACTGAGCGTTCAGCGCGCCCTGCCGCTCGAGCTGTCTTTGTCGGGCGAGGACCACTCTCTCCCGGATGCGGATCGACAGCTCGCCCCGCGGCTCAGACGCGAGAGTCTCGAGCGGCACCCGGCGCACCGCGACCTGGAGGTCGATCCGGTCGAGCAGCGGACCGGATATCCTCCGCTGGTACATGTCGATGGCTGCGGGCGTGCACCGGCAGCCGCGGACTCCATCGCCGGCCCAGCCGCAGGGGCATGGGTTGGTGGCGGCCACGAGCGTGAAGCGAGCCGGATACGTGACCGAACCGCCCGAGCGCGTGATGCTGACACGGCCCGCCTCGAGCGGCTGTCGCAACGCTTGCAGGACTGGCGTCTGAAACTCGGCCAGCTCGTCGAGGAACAGTACGCCGTGGTGGGCGCGGCTGATCTCGCCAGGAAGCGCAAGTCCCGCGCCTCCGCCGATGAGGCCCGCCATCGACACGCTGTGGTGCGGGGCGCGAAAGGGCCGCGCCCATTCGAGCGGCCTGCCGCGGGTCAGGTCGCCGAGCAGGCTGCGGACCTGCGCCACCTCCAGCGCCTCGTTGAGCTCGAGAGGCGGAAGGATGCCGGGCAGGCAGCGGGCGAGCATGGTCTTGCCCGCGCCGGGCGGACCGCTGAGCAGCAAGTGGTGGCCGCCTGCCGCCGCGACTTCGAGCGCGCGCTTCGCCTCTTCTTGGCCATGGACCTCGGAGAGGTCGTGCTCGGCGACCGCTTCGGGCTCCGCAGATTCGAACGACGCGAGTGCCGAGGGGATCGTGTCGGTGCCGGCGAGGTGATTGACGACCGCGACAAGCGACGCGCATGGGATGACCTCCAACCCCTCAACCAACGCCGCCTCCGAGGCGTCCTCCGCAGGCACGAAGATCTGCTCGAAGCCGAGCCGGCGCAGCCCACGCGCGGCCACCAGCACGCCGTCGATATGGCGCACCGTTCCATCGAGGGCGAGCTCGCCGAGGAAAGCGCTTTTCGGCGGCGGCGGTTGGTTTGCGCGAGCCAGCGCGATGGCGACGGCGATCGGCAGGTCGAGGCCGGAGCCCTCCTTGCGCAGCTCGGCCGGCGCGAGATTGACCGTGAGACGCGTTCTCGGAAACTCAAGGCTGCTGTTGCGGATCGCGGACCGCACGCGCTCTCGCGCCTCTTTCACGATGGTGGTGGCGAGGCCGACCAGCGAAAACTTGCCATCTCCCCCACGCGCGATGTCGGCCTCCACGTGGACGGGGCGCACCTCCAGTCCTGCGAGCACGCATGAATCAACGCTGCCGAGCACGCGCTCGAAGTTAGGCGAGGAGTGACGCCAAAGTCAGCCCTGGTTGTTAAGGCTCCAGGAAGTCGACCACCTCGTCGTGAAAGGCCTGCGGCTGCTCCATGAAGACCATGTGGCCCGCATCACCAACGATGACCTTGCGCGCTCCCGGGATCGCGGCGCTGATCTCCTCGGCGCAAACAGGACCGCAGATGAAGTCTTCTTCGCCAGTGATCACGAGGGTCGGGACGATGAGCTCCGCGAGACGAGGTCGAAGGTCCAGACTCGGCACCTCCTGGGCAAAGACTCGAGACGCGTCGCCGTTGATGCTTTCGGATCGGAACGTGTCGAGGTAGCCGGCTTCGGCCGGACCGAAGTGGGCGAAGTAGAGCGGCATCATTCGAAAGAAGGCCTCTCGGCGCTCCTCGTCCGTCATGCCATCTGTTTCGGCGTCGGCTGCTGCGATCGCCTCTGCATACCACGGCTGTCCGGACCTCTTCTCTTTCGCCGCTGTCGTGGCCGCTTCCTGCTCGGGACCGAAGCGCGGCGCCGTGCAGGCAAGGACGAGCTTGTGCACATGGTCCGGATGCGCCAGCGTGTAAGCCTGGGCGACGATGCCACCGTGCGAATACCCGAAGAGCAGCATCCGCTCGAGGCGCAGGTGCCGGCGCAGTTCCTCGAGGTCTGACACGTAGTCGTCGAGGCGATACGCCGCGGGATCCGCGGGACGGTCGGAGCCGTCTGTCCCGCGCGGGTTCAGGATCACGAGGGTGAAGCGTTCCCAAAGACCTGCCAGGTCGCCCAGGTAGATCGACGAAAGGCCCGGCCCGCCCGGGTGACAGACGAGCACAGGACCGTGACCGAGCTTGCGATAGGACAGCCTACGCCCGTCGGCGGTCGTAAAGCTCAAGCCAGGCGCGGTTCCGGTCGCCAGCGTCCGCCTTCCTCGAGGTAGCCCGCGGGCACGTCGGGCTCATGGCTGAGCACCAGCAGCCAGCGGTGCTTTTCCGCCTCGTCGAGCAGACGCGCCTTCTGCTCGAACAGGCGCAGCGGCTCGAGGTCCGCCGCCATATTCCACGCCACGCGCAGATGCGGCGTCTGGCAGACGAGGTCGCCGGTGACAGCGCAGGCAAGCTCACCAGAGCGCAGGATCAGAACCTGGCTTCCCGGAGTGTGCCCTCCGACGTGTCGGATGTGCACGCCGGGCAGCACCTCGGCGTCGCCGTCAAGGAACTCGACCAGGTCGTTGCCATCTGCGAGCGGCGTGAAATCCTCGGTGATGTAGCTCGGCTTGCTGCGCACATCCGGCGCCAGCGCGAAGTCCCACTCGGTGCGCTGGATGAAGTGGCGGGCCTTCTTGAAGGTGAGCTCCACCTCGCCCTGCTCGTTGCGGCGGGTCAGGCCCCCGGCGTGGTCCCAGTGAAGATGCGATGTGACAACCGCGTCCACCTCGTCCGGACGGATGCCGAGACGCCGCAATGCGTGCAGCATGCCCTCCGGCTCGCGCAGCATGACCTGCCGCGCACGCTTCTCGCTCAGCTTGTTCCCGATGCCGGTCTCGCACACGATCACGCGTCCGCGGAGTCGCGCGACGAGGCAGACGCACGAGCAGTCGATCATGTTGTTGGCGTCGGGCGGCTTCTGTTTCTCCCACAGGACCCGCGGCACGACGCCGAACATCAGGCCTCCGTCCGCCTTCCAGTGGTCGGTCACCAGGAGATGAAGCTCGAGGTCGCCCAGCTGCACTGCGCCCTATATGCTCCACGAAATGGCCTCTGCCGCGATACGGACCGCAGGCCTGTCCAAGGACTACGGCGCAGAACGCGGCCTCTTCGACCTCGACCTCCAGGTCTCAGCGCAGGAAGTCTTTGGCTACCTCGGACCGAACGGCGCGGGCAAGACGACGACGATCCGGCTGCTCATGGGCATGATTCGGCCGACCGCCGGCTCGGCGTACATCTTCGGCCTCGACTGCGTGCGCGAGGCGGTGGAGGTCAAGCGCAGGGTCGGCTACCTCCCAGGCGACGTGCCCCAGTTCGGAAGCCTGCGCGGCGGCGAGATCGTCGCCTACCTGGGTGGAATGCGCGGTGGAGTGGACCCGCGCAACGTGAGGTCGCTTGCGGAGCGGTTCGACCTTGACTTGAGCCGGAGGTTTCGCGAGTACTCGAGCGGCAACAAGCAAAAGCTCGCCATCCTCCTCGCGTTCATGCACAGGCCTGACTTGCTGATCCTCGACGAACCGACGAGCGGGCTCGATCCTCTGAACCAGCAGGAGTTCTACGCGCTCCTGCGCGAGGCGCGGGACGACGGCGCGACCGTCTTTCTTTCATCGCACGTGCTGTCTGAGGTCGAGCACGTCTCCGACCGGGTGGGCATCCTCCGCTCGGGCAAGCTCGTGAAGGTGGCGGAGCTCGAAGAGCTCAAGCACATCCGGGTTCACCGCGTCGAGGTGGAATTCGCACCCGACGAAAAAATCCCGTTTGACCGGCTGCGCGCACTCACCGGAGTCGACGACCTTACCGTCAACGGCCAGCGCGTCACGTGCACGGTGCACGGCGCGTTCGACGGCTTGATCGATGCACTCGCCTCACACGCGGTCGTCGATTTCGTGAGCACCGAGCCGAGCCTGGAGGAGTTCTTCCTCAGCTTCTTCGGTGAGAAGAAGCGCAAAGCGCTCCCGCCGTGAGGGCAGTCCTTCTCGGGCTGAGGCTCGGGCGTTGGGGCATTGTGGGTTTTTCGCTCGCCGGGCTCTTCCTGACGCTGGTCCAGTCGATCGGCTACTACCAGATCGCGGGTCACACCGCGGCCGAGCGCGCGAATTTCGGCGCGGCGATTGCAGCGCTGCAAGCGCAGTTCGTGGCTCTCTTCCCCCCGGCGCTGGCGCCGGAAACCGTGGCCGGCTACGTCCAATTCCGAGCGTACAACCCGCTCTTGATTCTCTTTGCTGTGTGGGCCCTGGCGTCATCGTCCGGATTCGCTCGCGGCGACGAGGAGCGAGGTGTGGGCGAGGCATCGTTGGCGGCCGGCGTCTCGAGAGTCTGGTTGATCGCGTCGCGGACGATCGCGTTCGCGATTGCGGTCACGGTGGCCGCGGTCGCGGCGGCTGTCGGCTTTGCGCTTGGGGTCGCGAGCGGTCATGAGTCGGTAGAGCCGCAAGGCTTAATCGAAGCGACGGCGCTGCTGGCCGCAGTGGGGCTTGCCTGCTATTCGTTGTCACTGCTCATCGCGCAGCTCGTCGGGGCGCGACTCGCGACCGCAACCGCCGGCGCCTTTCTGCTGGCGCTGTTTCTGATCAACAGCCTCAGTCGCGTTTTCGATTCGCTGTTGACCCTGCGGTGGCTGTCGCCTTTTCGCTACTACGACCTTAGCCAACCCCTCCCGCGCGGCGGTTACTTCAGCTTCGGCGGCTTCGTCGTCCTGCTGGCCATGGCAGTTGCTGCATCCGTCGCGGCTTCGCTCGCCATTCAGCGCAGAGATGTCGGCGGTTCAGTGCTGCGACTGCCCGCGCTCGAGCGCAGGCCGACCGTGGAGCCGGCGACGGCGGCGTGGTGGCGAATTCCCGTCGTCCGCGACCTGTACGAGCTGCGACTTGGCATCCTGGCCTGGGCCGTGGGGATGGCGGTGCTCGGCACCGTTTTCGTATCCCTGACCCGCACCATCGTCCAGGCGCTGCAGTCGATCAAGGCGCTCCTGCCCTATCTCTCGATCTTTGCGCACGAAGATCTCTATCCCGCCGTGCTGGGATACACGTGGTTCAACGTCGCGCAGCTGCTTTTTGCCGCATTCGCGATCACATACGTGGCGCGCTGGTCGGCCCAGGACACCGACGGGCGGCTGGAGATGTTTCTGAGCGCTCCGGTCTCGCGCGCCGCCATCGTCCTCGAGCGGATGGCGGTGCTGGCGGCCGGCGCTGTCATCGTTTCGGCGGTCAGTGGAGTGATGCTGTTTTTCGTCTCGCAGCAGCAGGGCATCAACCTGAATGTGGGGCGCCTCGTCGCTGCGTCGCTGATGCTCATCCCCTTCGCGCTGGTGTTCGCCGGTGCGGGCTCGCTGCTCGCGAGCTGGAATCCACGCGCCGCGGCCGGCCTGCTGGGAGCGTTCGCCTTCGCGAGCTACCTCGACACCGAGCTCGGGCCGATCTTCAAGCTGCCGTTATGGCTCCAGGACCTGTCGGCATTCAAGTTGTTCGGCACCCCCCTGCTGAGTGGAGTCGACACTCGGAACCTCACGCTCATGCTCCTGCTCGCCCTTGCCGGGCTGGGAAGCTCGATACTTTTGTTGCAGAGGCGCGACGTCGGCGCGTAGCGCCGGCTTACGAAAAGTAGCCAACAACGAGCACAGGAGGTAAACTGCGTCGCCATGCCGCGATCGATGTGGAAAGGCGTGGTCTCTTTCGGAATGGTCTCGATCCCGATCCGTCTCTATAACGCGACCGAATCCACTGCCAAGGTGTCCTTCCGTCAGCTGTGTCCAGATCACCACTCCCCCATCTCATACAAGCGGTGGTGCGCTGAAGGCGACCACGAGGTTCAGTACAGCGAGATCCTTCGCGGTTACGAGATCGGCAAGGACCGCTACGTGATCATCGACGACAAGGACCTCGACAACCTCCCGCTGCCCACCGCGCACGCGATCGACATCGAAGAATTCGTCCCGGTCGATGATGTCGAGCCGGGCCTGTACTACGACAACGCCTATTACGTCGAGCCCGAGGAGCTGGGCAAGAAGCCATATCACCTGCTGCGCAAGGCGCTCGAGGCAACAGGCCGCATGGCGATCGCCAAGATCGCGCTGCGCGACAAGGAGCACCTCGCCGCGCTGCATCCGAACGGCAAGGGCCTGATCATGAACACGCTGCACTGGCCGGACGAGATCCGCTCGACCGAAGGCCTGAAGGGGTTGGAGGACGACGTGAAGATCAACCCCAAGGAGCTCGAGATGGCGAAGGCGCTGATCGAGAGCCTGGCCGACAGCTTCGACCCGTCCCGCTACAAGGACGAGTACCGCGAGGCCGTGATGAAGGTCGTGCGCGCGAAGATGGAGGGCGAGGTCATCGAAGCGCCCGAGGCGCCGCAGCCTGCCAAGGTCATGGACCTCATGGAGGCCCTGCGCCGGTCGGTGGAGCAGGCCAAGAAGCAGCGGGCTGGGGCACGAGCGAAGCCTGCGGCCGAGACGAGGAGGCGGCGCAAAGCTTCGTAGGGGCCTCGCGGCCTAATCTGGACGGCAGGTTGCAGGAGTCTCGCCGGGCGCGCGCAGGGCGCACAACGCAAGACGACCAGCTGCAAATCGAGCTGGAGAGCTTTCGTTCGGAGGTGCGGCCGATGCAAGCCGCGTCGGCCGAGGCGCCGTTCAGCTCCGCCGAGTACCTCTTCGAGGTGAAGTGGGACGGCCTGCGCTGCGTCCTGTTTCGCGACGCTGACGGGCGCGTTCGCCTCCAAGACCGCGGCCTCGCCGACATCACCGCGGACGTGCCGGAAGTGGTGGCGGCGGCGAAGCGAGTGCCGCCGGGCAGCGTGATAGACGGCGAGCTGGTCGCGACCGACACCGACGGCCGGCCTGACTATCCGCGACTGCGACAGCGCCTGATGGGCGGCGCGCGGATGCGGGACGAGATCCCGACCGCATACCTCGCGTTCGACGCGCTGTATCTCGAGGGCCGTCCGCTCCTTCGTCAGCCAGTGGTGCGCCGGCGAGCTCGTCTGGCCAAGGCGGTGGAGGCGGGTGGGCACATCTTCGTGCCGGACCACATCGAGGAGGACGGCGTGGAGCTCTTCGAGGCGTGCCTGGAGCGCGGGCTCGAGGGTGTGGTGGCGAAGCATCAGCAGAGTCCTTACGTGCCAGGCCAGCGCAGTCCGTTCTGGCTGAAGGTCAAGGCGGTCAAGTCGGACGATTTCGTCGTCATCGGGTGGATGGGCGACGCTCCCTTTGACGCGCTTGTCGTGGGCTTTCACGAAGAGGGGCGACTCTTGCCGTGCGGCACGGTGGGCGGCGGATACGACGAGGACGCGGCCGCCTTGCTCCGTGAGCGACTTGTTGAGCTGGCCGCCGAGGAATCGCCGCTCGAGCCGCCGCCGATCATGATGCGGCCGGTCCACTGGGTGCGGCCAGAGCTCGTGGTGAGCATCCGCTACTCGGAGTGGTCGCCAGACGGCACGCTTCGTTTTCCCATCTTCAATGGGCTGCGTCCGGAAGTGCATCCGGCGGAGGCGGTCCGGCACCGGCCGCGCGTGGTCATCACCGGCCACGTGCGCCCGGGTTCGGCCGCATACGACCTGACGCGCTTTCCGTTTTGAGCTTCGACGTCGTCACCGGGGCGTTCGGTTTCACGGGCCGCTTCATCGCTCGCCGATTGATGGAGATGGAGCGTCCAATCAAGACGCTCACCAATCACCCATCGCGACCCGGCGCCGAAGGCATCAGGGCCGACGTCGCGCCGCTCCAGTTCACCGACCGTGAGGCGCTGGTCGAGAGCTTGCGCGGTGCGGACGTCCTCTACAACACGTACTGGATTCGCTTTCAGCACGGGCGCGGCCGCTTCGGCGACGCGGTGGCGCACACGCGGATGCTGGTTGGTGCGGCGCGCGACGCCGGTGTGCGCAAGGTCGTGCACATCTCGGTCAGCAATCCGTCCGATGACTCCCCGCTCGACTACTACGCGGGCAAGGCGCGCGCCGAAAGAGCCGTGCGCGAGTCTGGCCTCCCTTTTGGGATCGTGCGGCCAACCCTGATCTTTGGCCAGGGCGACATTTTGCTCAACAACATCGCGTGGCTGCTGCGACGCCTTCCCGTGCTGGGGATTCCGGGACGTGGCGACTACCGGCTCCAGCCGGTCGCGGGGGAGGACGTGGCGGAGATCGCGACGTGGGCCGCGGGCCAGACGGACAACGTCACGGTGGATGCGGCGGGGCCGGACATCGTCTTCTACAGCGAGATGGTGGAGTCGATCGCGATTGCGGTGCACCGCCATCCGCGGTTTGTGTACATGTCGCCGCGGATGGCTTTGCGCGCGGTGAAGTTGTTAGGGCGACTGGTCAACGACGTGATCCTGAACGAGCCGGAGCTGGAGGGGCTGATGCAGGAGCTGCTCGTCTCGCAGGAGCGGCCGCGTGGGGCTCGACGGCTCGACAACTGGCTGCTCGCGAACGCCGACACGATCGGCGTTACCTACGCTTCGGAGCTGGACCGGCACTGGAGATGACCGCTTCAATCGAAAGGGTCTTCGAAAAGCTCGGCGTCGAAGCCGCCGTCGTTCCTGACCGTCAGGCCGACAACCGCATACCTGATCGGTCCGCGCCACTCCGCAAGCGCGCGATATTCGGCGGCCGCGGCCATCAACGATCGGCGCTTGCGTGCGCCCACCGCCTCTATTGGCGTGCCGAAGCTTGGGCTGGCCCGCGTCTTGACTTCCACGACGACCAGGTCGCGGCCGCGCCGGCAGACCAGGTCCAGCTCGCCCCGCCGGGCGAGGAAGCCAGCGCCGACGACCACGTAGCCGCGCGACTTGAGCAGTTCGGCCGCGGCGCGTTCGCCGGTCCGGCCTAGCTCGAGAGCCCGGCCAGCTCGGAGACGCGAAACGGCGCCCAAGACGTCCTGTGAATCGGGCTTGGGCCGAGTCGCCGGATCGCAGCGCGGTGCGACGGCGTGGCGTATCCCTTGTGATCGGCGAAGCCCCAGCCGGGATAGAGGCGGTCGTATTCGACCATCGCCCTGTCCCGCGCGACCTTCGCCACGATGCTTGCCGCCATGATCGACGCGCACACCTTGTCGCCCCTGACCACGGCCATCTGGGGCAGCGGCGCGTCCGGGATGTCGAAGGCATCTATCAACAGGTATTCGGCCTTCACATTGAGTCCGGCCACAGCGCCTGCGCTGGCGAGGATGCGGGCTTTATAGAGGCCGAGACGGTCGACCTGGGTGTGGTCGACGGCGCAGACGGAGACGGCGATCGCGCGCCGCCGGATGATGGCGTCGACCTTCTCGCGCTCGTCGGCGGTTATGAGCTTGGAGTCGTTGAGGCCCGGGATGCGGTCGCCGATCTTCAACACCACCGCGCCGCCGACGACCGGACCGGCGAGCGGTCCCATGCCGACCTCGTCGACTCCGGCGACGACCTGGTAGCCCATCGCGGCCGCCCGGCGCTCGAACTGCCACAGCTTCGGACGCATCCATTCGAGAGTAAACGGCGACCCGGTGGAACGCCAGATTCTTAACAGGAGGCGCTCTCGCGGGGCCGAGGGTAGCGAGCTGGATGCGCAGGACGTTCGCGGACCCGTTTTGTGGCGTTGGCAGCGAGGCTTGCGCTGGCGGAGCGGTAGGGGGCGAGACTGGCTGCACATGCCTTGTTAATAATTGGTTGTGAAACGAACGTGCGTTTGATAAGATTCGATCATGTCGCACGAACTCCAGGCGCTCGAGGCTGCAACACGTGACTTCGAACAAGAGGCGGACCTCGACTTCGTCGATCCAAGGCGCCTCTCCTCCGCCATCGATCGCCTACAGGCCAAGCTTGGCCAGGTTCTGGACCGGGGAAAGAAGCGCGGCGAGCATCAGCTAGCCCGTCTCTCCCCAGCCTCGTGGGCGGCCAGAGAGTGTCGCTTGTCGCGGCGCCTGGCGGCGGATCGCCTCTGCGTCGGCAAGCACCTCGATTCGCTGCCTGAGGTGGCTGCCGCACTGTCCGCCGCCGAGATCGGCTACCAGGCCGCCTCCGCCATCTGCCACCTGCGCGAGGACCTGGGCGAGAGGTGGCCGGCGGGCCTGGAGTTAGACCTGGTCGGCTACGCGCGCAGATTCTCGGTCGAGCACTTCCGCTATACCTGCAAACACGCCCATCACGTGATCGACCCAGACGGGTTCGATAAGGCTATCCGCGAAGACTTCGAGCGCCGCTGGCTGGAAATCAGCCCTCTGCTCGACGGCATGTACTCGCTCGACGGCGTGCTCGATCCGGTCACCGGCGCCGCCTTTCGCGCCGCACTCGAGTCACTGGCCGGACCACGTGGTCCCGAGGACACGCGCAATCGCGGCCAGCGCATGGCCGACGCGCTGGGCGAGCTGCTCGACCACCACATGAACGAAGGCCGCCTGCCGCGCCGCAAGGGCGTGCGCCCCCACATCACTCTGACCACCACATTGCAGAGCTTGAAAGACGAGGTCGGGCAGCCGGCGGCGGAACTCGAGTCGGGTGTGCAGATCTCCAACCAGACTGTGGAGCGGCTGACCTGCGACTGCACGATGTCGCGGGTTCTGCTCGCCGACTCGATGGTGGTCGACGTGGGCCGGGCGACGCGCACGATCCAGCCCGCGCTGCGCCGGGCGCTGCAGCGAAGAGACAGAGGCTGCCGGTGGCCAGGATGCGACCGGCCGGTCAGCTGGTCCACCCCTCATCACGTCGAATTCTGGTCGCGAGGTGGACCTACCAACCTCTCGAACCTGGTCCTGCTCTGTCACTACCACCACCGGCTCGTCCACGAAGAGGGCTGGCAGGTGATCAGGGCCGGCGAGCAGTTCCGCTTCATCCCGCCTGAACATCTAGGGACGAGATTCGCCCGCGGACCTGACTTACGCCGGGCGGCCTAGGCCTCGTCCGGCTCCGTCGCCTCGCCTACTTCTTCGACCTGGTCGGTTTCGGGCTCTTCGTCCGCTGCTGCTTCGCCTGCCTCGGCGATGAGGCGCCGCCGCTCGCGGATGCGGGCCTCGCGGCCGACCTTGCCGCGCAGGTAATACAGGCGGCCCTGCCGCACGTCGCCGTGGCGGAGCACGTCGATCTTGTCGATGCGCGGAGAGTGGATCATGAACGTCCTCTCGACGCCCACGCCGTGCGTGACGCGCCTCACGGTGAAGTTCTGGCGCAGGCCGCCCCCCGTCACGCGGATCACGGTGCCTTCGAAAACCTGGATTCGCTCGCGCGTGCCCTCGACGACCTTCGCGTGCACGCGCACGGTGTCGCCGGCACGCAGCGCAGGGATCTTCTTTTTCTGCTGCTCCTTCTCGAGCTGCTCGATCACATTCATGTCTGTTTTATCTCCTTGCTGTGGGAAACGTGTCTCTGCGCTGCCTGCTGGCGGCGCCACTGCTTGATGCGCGCGTGGTCGCCGGACAGCAGCACGTCAGGGACGGTCATGCCTCGGTACTCGGCCGGTCGCGTGAACTGCGGCCAGCCGCTCGCTTCGTCGGCAAATGTGTCCTGGGCGAGGGAGCCCGGGTCGCCGACGACTCCCGGGACAAGGCGTGCCACGGCGTCGATCAGCACCATGGCTGGAATCTCGCCGCCACTCAGGACATAGTCGCCGACCGAGATCTCGCGCGCGTCCAGAGCCGTGCGGACGCGGTCGTCGATGCCCTCGTAGCGGCCGCACACGATGATTAGACCGGGCTCCATGGCCAGCGAGATCGCGAGCTCCTGGTTCAGCCGCTCGCCCCAAGGCTCCATCAGGATCACCGGGCCCGGATTCTGGCTTCGGATCGACTCTGCCGCCTCGATCACGGGTTCGGGCTTCATCACCATGCCCGGTCCGCCGCCAAACGGCATGTCGTCCACCTGGCGGTGTCGATCGTGCGTGTAGTCGCGCAGGTCGTATGTATGCAGCTGGATCACCTCGCGCTCCCGGGCGCGACCGATCACGCCGTGCCCGAACACGGAGCCGTGGAACATCGCCGGAAAGATCGTGACGACGTCAAACCTCATCGCTTCAGATTTTTCCCATCACGTGTCTTGTGCGTCCTCAAACTCCAAGAGCCAGTCGGCGACCACCACCTTGCCACCGGCCACGTCGACCTCCAGCACGGCGTCCTTGGTGGCCGGGATCAGGTGCTCGATCGAGCCCTCCCGGCTGACCCATACGTCGTTCGCCGGCCGCTCGAGGATCTCGGCGACGACGCCGAGACGGTCCCCCGAGCTCGTGAACACTGCCAGGCCGACCACCTGCCGGTGGTAGAAACGCCCGGCCTCGAGCCTGCGCATCTCTGTATCCGGCACCTCGAGGTAACGGCCGCGCAACAGCTCCGCCAGCGTGCGATTGTCGATGCCGCGCAGCTTGACCACCAGGCCCGGCCGGCTCTCCCGGCTCCACTCGACCTGACGCGTGCAGCCGTCTAGCGTCAAGGCCGCGCCCGGGTCGAAGCGGTCCATGAAGTCTGTCAAGGGCAAGACCTTGACAGCGCCTTCGACTCCGTACGCTCCGGTCACCTGGCCCACCCGGATCATGCGCTCGCCTCGCCGCCGGAGCGCCGGCCGCGGGGTGCTACGTTCTGAGATGAGAGAGACGGGTTCGCCAGGTCGACGAACACGCGCTTGCGGTCGCGCAGCGACGCGACCCTCACGAGTGTCCGGATTGCCTCGATATTGCGTCCCGCCTTGCCGATGAAACGGCCGATGTCCTCGTCGGCCAGCTTGACCTTGATCGCGACGGTGCCGCCGCCGCGCTCGAAAGCCTCGACAGTAACCTCTTCTGGCTTCTCGGCCAGGGACTTCGCGACATACTCGACGAGCGCGCGATAGTCGATGCCCGGTCCGGTCGGGGCCTGACGGTCACGCCGGAAACCTCCGCGATTGAAACCGCCGCGCCGAAAGTCACGCCGTGGGGGTCGGCTTCTCTGCACGTCGCTCAAGGATTCCCTCCCGCTTCAACAGGCTGCGCGCAGCCTCACTGGGTTGCGCGCCCTGCTGCAGCCACTTCATCACTTTGTCCACGTCGATCTTGACCTGCACCGGGTCCGTCATCGGGTCGTAGTACCCGAGGTGCTCGATAAAGCGGCCATCGCGCGGCGAGCGCGCGTCCGCCACCACCAGGCGGTAGAAGGGATGCTTCTTCGCCCCCATCCGCCTCAACCTGATCTTTACCAACCTGCGCCTCCTTGTCCATATATCCGGGGAAGTCCGGTGACCCTGCCTTTTCCGAATTGTTTGGCGAGCTTCTGCATCGCCTCCCGAGCCTTCAACAGCCGATTGACGTCGGCCGGCTCCGCGCCGCTGCCGCGGGCGATCCGCTTCTTGCGCGCGCCATCGATGAGCTCCGGATGAGCCCTCTCCTTCGGCGTCATCGACAGAATCATCGCCTCCATCTTCTTCATCTCGCGCTCTGGGTCGCCGCCGGCGATGTGGCCCTTCAAGGCGCCCGCGCCAGGGATCATGTCCAGCATCCCGTCCAGCGAGCCCATGCCGCGCAGCTGCCGGATCTGGGTCAGAAAGTCGTCGAAGCTCAGCTGGCCCGCGCGCAGGTGGCGATCGACCTCGGCGGCCTTCGCTTTGTCGACAGAACGCTCGGCCTTCTCGATCAGCGTCAGCACGTCACCCATGCCGAGGATGCGCGACGCCATCCGCTCGGCGTGGAACACCTCGAAGTCTTCGGGCTTCTCGCCTGTGCCGGCGAACCGGATCCGCTGGCCGGTGGCAACGCGCAGCGACAGTGCGGCGCCTCCACGCGCATCGCCGTCGAGCTTGGTCAGGATCACGCCGTCGACTCCGACCTCATGGCCGAACGCCTCCCCCACCTTCACTGCCTCCTGGCCGGTCATCGAGTCGGCTACCAGCAGCGTCTCGGTGACGCGAATGCGCGACTTGAGCTGCCTCAGCTCGTCCATCAGCTCGCCGTCGACATGCAGGCGGCCGGCGGTGTCGAGGATCACGACGTCGCAGTTGAGGCGCTGCGCCTCGGCGATGGCTTCGTCGCCGCGACCGAAGGCAAGGTGCTCTCGCTCGGCGAGGGTCTTGAGCTGCTCGACCGCGGCCGGGCGGCGGAAGTCCAGGGCCGCCACCAGCGGCCGGTGCCCCTCGCGACGGGCCAGCAGCGCGAGCTTGACCGCGGTGGTCGTCTTGCCCGAGCCCTGCAGGCCGGCGAGCATCACCACCGTGGGCGGCCGCGAGGCGTAGCGGAGGCCTTCGGCGTTGCCGCCCAGCATCTCGACCAGCTCGTCGTTGACCGCCTTGACCACAGTCTGCGGCGCGGTAAGTCCAGGCGAGATCTCCGCGCCGGCGAGACGGGCGCGGATCTTTTCGATGAAGGCCCTGACCACCTTGAAGTTGACGTCGGCCTCGAGCAGCGCGATGCGGACCTCGCGAAGACCGGCGTCCACGTCCTCGGGTCGCAGCACGCCGCGGCCCGTGATCTTCTTCAGCGCGGCGCCGAGCCTCTCGCCGAGGGCTTCGAACACCTAGACCGCGCCTTCGAGCTTCGCGATCCGGCGCTTGAGACCATTCAGCTCGCGGTCCAGAAGCCCCAGAGCGCGCCGCCGCCTTGCTGATTCAGCGAGCAGGCCCAGGCGCCGCTCGTAGTCCTGCAGCGCGTGCGTCGAGCGGCGCACGATGTCGTGCACAGCCGCGCGCGAAGTGCCCTGGTGAGCCGCGATCTCGGCCAGCGACCAGTCGCTGCGCAGGTACAGGTCGATCACCTCGCGCTGGTGGTCGGTCAGCAGCGCGCCGTAGCGCTCGTAGAGGGCCAGAGTTCGTCCCCGGGCCTGGAGGGTGTCAAGGGCCATTCCTTGACAGTCTAGCAGAGCTTAGACTGGGGTCGTGGACGACATCTGGCGCGATGCGCTGCTCTACAACAAGTGGGCGAACCTGGAGCTGCTCGATGCTTGCGGCAAGCTGACTCACGCGCAACTCCAGCTGACGGTTCCTGGGACGTATGGAACGATCGAGGCGACATGGATGCATCTCCTCGCCGCGGAGGAGCGCTACGTCAAACGCCTGATCGGAGCCGAACTAGCCCTCTCCGAAAAGCAAGTGTTTCCAGGCATCGACGCGCTGAAAGAGCGCGCGCGCCGTAGCGGCGACGCGCTGTTGGCCGCCGCCAGTGGTCTGGGGCCTGAGGACACAACGCGGGCCGACTATGACGGCAACATGGTGACGCTGAGGCAGTCGTTGATCGTCGTCCAGGCGATCCACCACGGCAACGATCACCGTACGCAGATTGGCGGCATCCTGGAGACCAACTCGATTGAGCATCCGAACATCGATGTGTGGATGTACGGCCTGACAGTGCAGTGCTGACGGCGTTCATCCTGGTGAAGTCGACGCGAGAGGGACTGACTAGGCTTGGGCCGGCGCTCGCTGACGTCGATGGCGTGGCGGAGGTCTATACCGTCACCGGCGAGTGGGATTTCGTCGCCATCGTGAGGGTGCGGGAGCACGACGACTTGGCCAAGGTCGTGACCCAGCACCTTACGCGACTTGAAGGAATCGAGAAGACGCAGACGATGGTCGCGTTCCAGCAGTTCTCGGCCCACGACCTCGAGGCCATGTTCGGCCTTGGTCTCGAGGACAAGCAGGGCTGAGCGACGGCGTTGCTAGAGCTGGCCTCGCAGCCTCCTGACCGGTAGGTCGACCAGGGCCCGCCACTGCTGGCGCAGGAACACCGACGCCGGTGGAGATCCAGCCTCGCGAAGCCGCTCGGGAATCGTGGCGTGCTGCTCGATCGCGGTCCGAAAGTCCCCTTCGTAGCGCGTGACCGCCTGCGCGATGTCGTGGGCTCCGAAATGGCAGTCGCTGCCGCCGATCGCGGCGCCCAGTCGGTCCCGGTGGCTCGCGTAAAACTCGTCGAGCGACGTGCGGCGCCGTGCGCCGATGGGCACGGTGAACACCATCTCGACGCCGTCAACCACATGCCGCTCGATCAGGCGGCGCAGCATGGCCGGCTGGATGGAGCCGAAGTAGACGGGGATGAACGGGTGCGGAATGACGGCCAGCCCACCCTGCTCGTGGATGGCGTCGACGGTGTCCTCGAGCGACATGCCGTGCTTCACCGGCCTGCCCAGGAACCAGCCGAGGACGTGCGTTTGCGCGGGCCATCTGGTCGTGATCTCCTGGCCCGCGACCACCACAATGCCCGCGGCTTCGCCGCGCTGCTGGGTTTCTTTGACGGACGCCATCGTGTCGTGGTCGGTCAGGGCGATCAGGTCGAGGTGCGCCTTGACCGCGGCATCGACGAGCTGCTGCGGCGTGACCATGCCGTCTGACGCCAGCGTGTGGCAGTGAGGGTCGGCAGTCGGCATCAGTCGAAGATCCCACGCACGAAGGCCCCGGCGTCGAACGGGACGAGGTCGTCGATCCCTTCCCCCACGCCGGCCAACTTAACGGGCACGTCCAGCTCGGACTCGATGGAGATCACCGCGCCGCCCTTCGCGGTGCTGTCGAGCTTGGCGAGCGCTAGGCCCGTCATCGGGATTGCCTTGTTGAACTCGCGCGCCTGAGCCAGGCTGGTGAGGCCCACCACCGCGTCGAGCACCAAGATCGACTCGTAGGGCGCGCCGTCGAGGGCTTTGCTCGCCACGCGGCCGATCTTGGCCAGCTCCTCGAGCAGGTTGCGCTGGGTCTGCAGACGGCCGGCGGTGTCGGCGATCACCACGTCGTTGCCTCGTTTGCGCGCGATCTGGATCCCGTCGAAGACCACCGACGCGGGGTCGGCGCCGCTCGCACCATCGTGATGCGGCACGCCGGCACGTTCGGCCAGCACGACCATCTGCTCGATCCCCGCGGCGCGGTACGTGTCGGCGGCAACCACGAGTGGCATGCGGCCTTCGTTCTTCAACCGGTGCGCGAGTTTGCCGGCGGTGGTCGTCTTGCCGGCGCCGTTGATGCCGTAGAGCAGCACGCACGCGGGCTGGCCGATGAGCTGCAGGTCGCGAGCCTTCCTGGACATGACGAACAGCGCAACCGTCACCAGCGCCTCCACCGCTTCCTCACGCGTACGGGGCGCGCGGGCACGGACACCCTCGGCCAGACGCGCGGCCATGGCGGGACCGAGGTCGGCTGCGAGCAGCAACTTCTCGAGCTCGTCGTAATAGCCCTCGGCGAGTGGTGGACTCAGCGCCCGAAGCGCGCTCCGCGTGCGCGCTCCGACGCGCTGCCAGAGGCCGCTCAGCCGGCCTGCGCTGTGGACGCCGCGCCAGTCGCGGGTTTGCGGATGTCGTCCAGACGGACGGAGACGAGGTGGGATGAGCCGCTCTCGTCGAGGTGGATGCCGTACAGCGTTGACGCGTAGGACATCGTCACGTGGTTGTGCGTGATGATGAGGAACTGGCGCTGCGTGCCGAGCCGCGACACCATGCGGCCGAAGCGGTCGACGTTGGCGTCGTCGAGGGCCGCGTCGACCTCGTCCAGAATCGTGAAGGGGCTCGGGTTGACCTCGTCGAGCGCGAGCACCAGCGCCAGCGCCGCAAGGGAGCGCTCGCCGGACGAAAGGAGCGTCACGTTCTGCAGCCGCTTGCGCGGAGGCTGGACCAGGATCTCGACACCGCTGCGTGGGCCGTCGTCGCCCTCGGCGTGGCGCAGCGTGGCGCGGCCGCCGGGGTTCAGCTCTGAGAAGTACTCGTGGAAGTTCGCGGCCACCGCGCCAAAAACGGCCTCGTAGCGGGACTCCTCCTCCTGGCGCAGTTTTGCGACCAGGTCCTCCAGGTCTTCCCGCGCCGCGGTGATGTCCTCCAGCTGCTCGGCCAGGTTCTGGTAGCGCAGCTCGAGTTCGCGATGCTCCGACTCGGCCAGCGGGTTGGTCGGCCCGATCTCTTCGAGCCGGCGCTCGAGCGCGCGCATCTCCTTTTCGCGCCCCTTGCCGCCGGGCACCTCTTCGGGCGCGACTCCGTTAGGCAGGCGGGAGCGGATCTCGTCCATCCGCGCCTGCAGCAGCTCGGCCTCGCGGGCGATGAGCTCCATGTTGCCTTCGAGCGTTCCCGTGCGCAGCCGCGCGTCGATGCGCGCCTCCTCCAGTGCAACGAGGCGCTTTGCGGTCTCGGCCATCTCGGCCTCGTCCTCGGGCGCTTCCTGCTCGGCGGCGTGGAGCGCGGCGCGGGCGGTGTCGGCGGATTGTTCGAGCGCGGGCAGAGCTTCGACGGCGGAGGCCAGCGCTCCCTCGGCCTGGCCGACACGCGCGCGGCGGTCTTCAGACGCGGTGATCAGCCGCGGAAGGTCCGACTCGATCGAGGCCACGTGCGCGCGCAGGCGGTTGCGGTCAAATGCCTGGCGCAGGCGGCGCAGCTCGGCCGCCGCGTCGGCGGCGCGTCCGGCGTCCGCGTCGAGCCGTGCGATCTGGCGCCCCAGCTCGGTCCTGCGCGCGTCCAGCGCGGCCCGGGGATCGGCGCCGGACCGGATGAGTCCTGGCGCGCGAAACACGCCCTGGAGGGTCACGTCACGACCGATCACCACCTGGCCGAGGAGGCGCACCGCGATGTCGCCGTAGCCCTCGCGGACGGAAACGTGGTGGAAGAGCGAGTTTTCCTCTGCCGGTGGCGCGTCGGTTGGAAACAGGAGCGTCAACTGACGGTCCGGTTCGACGGTGGCCGGCTCTTCCGTGAGGACGACGGCGTACAGGAGGGGACCGAGGGTGGCGCTCAGTGCAGCTTCGTAGCCGGTCCGCGCCGTGATGACGTCGCGGAGCCGCAGACCCTCAGCGTCGGATGGACGCAGCGCCTCGATGCCGTCGAGCTCAGAGCGCAGCTTTGCCAGCTTGAGGGAAGATTCCTCGGCGGCGCGGGCTCTCTTCTCCGCTTCGGCGAGCTGCGCCTCGGTCGGAGCCTCTTCCCCTGCCGGCTGGATTTGCGTCATCTCCGCGGCCAGCTGGGAGCGCAGTGCCTGGGCGCTCTCGAGGAGGGCTGTGTCCTCGACCTGCGACCTTCGCGCCGATTCGACGAGCACGCGGCGGTTCTCGACTCGTTCCTGCGCGAGCTGCAGGCGGTGCTCTGCGTCGGAGAGCTGCAGGCGTAGCTTGCCCAGCGTCTGCTGGCGGGCGAGGCGGCGGTCCTGGGCCTCCTGCATCGCGCCGCGGCCAGCCTGAAACTCCGCTTCTGCGACGCGCGCCTGCTCGCGGGCATCGATCAACTTTCTTTCCAGGCTTTGCTGCTGCGAGGAGGCTTTGCGGTGCGCGTCCCTGGCTTCACGCCACTCCTCCCACACGATGCTGCCGCGCAAGAGCTCGAGGCGAGCGACGGCTTCTGCCGCTTCACGAGCGGCGGCAGCCTGTGCGCGCAGGCCTTCGAGACGCGGGGCGAGCTCGTTCTTCAGGTCTTCCAGGCGGAGCAGGTTGGCGGCGAGCTCCTGCAGCTTTTGCGTCGCCTCCTCGCGGCGCTGCTTGACGCCTCGGACCTGAGCCGCTTCCTCGATTAGCTGGCGCCGCTCGGCCGGCGAGCAAACGACGATGTGCTCGATGTCGTGCTGGTCGATGATCGCGTACGAGTCGACGGTGAGGCCGGTCGAGGCCAGCAGGTGGATCAAATCACGGCGTCTCACCCGCGCTCCGTTGAGGAAGTAGTCGCTTTCGCCGTCGCGCTCGACGCGGCGCTTGATCGCGACTTCGTGATAGTCGACCGGAAGCCGGCCGTTGGAGTTGTCGAACACCATGGTCACCTCGGCGAACGAGGCGCGCGGGCGTCGCTCGCCGCCTGCGTAGATGACCTCTTCCATCTTCCGGCCGCGGAGGTCGCGGACCTGGCCCGAGCCGAGGACCCATTTGACGGCGTCGACGATGTTCGTCTTGCCCGATCCGTTCGGGCCCACGATGGCGGTCACGCCGCCGTCGAACTGGATCTCGGTCTGCCGGGCGAAGGTTTTGAAGCCCAGCAATTGCAGGGACGTGAGGAACAAGAGTGTGCGGAGAGTACCAGATGTGGGGGCGGGTGGGCCCCCATGCACAACTAGAACATCGAGCGTGCTGAAAAACGCCCTGATGCGAGCTTTGGGGCTGCTGTCAGCACACTCGTTAACAGGCTGGGTTGGCGCGCGCACCTGACACCTCCAGGATGGCCGGGTGCAAGTTGTTATCCCGCTCGTGCATCTCACTTCATGGCGCTGCATCGTCGGCTCACCGATGGCGATCTGCTACGAAGGTGGGTGCACGAACCTCGCGGCTACAAAGGCATTCGGCGGCTTATGCGTGCTCTGGAGCTGACCAACGGTGCTGCCGAAAGCCCGATGGAGTCGCAGGCCCGCGTCAGTAGCGGGTGTTGTTCAGCGAGCTCTCGCTACTCGATAGGTTCGCCGAATTGACGGCTTCGCGGCTCGGGCAGCGGGACGACCTGTGCCTCGACGGTCGCGGGCACGTCAGCCGGCTCGCGCTTCTTGCGCGGAGTGCGCCGCGTTCGCCCCTTGGCCGGCTTTTTTGCCGCGGCAGGCTCGGTGATCGGCCCGAGCAGGCTTTCCAGCGCGGCCTTCGCTGCGTCCTGCTCCGCCTCCTGCTTGCTCGCCCCGTGGCCGGTGCCAAGCGGCTCGGCACCCGCGAACACGACCGATGTGTACTCGCGCCGGTTGCCCACGCGTGCGCCCTCGCTGTCGTAGACCGGCGTGTCGCCAAAGCGTTCCTGGGCGACCTGCTGCAGGCGGCCTTTGAAGTTCTCGTCACGGACCGGCGACGGCAGTGCGCGGTAAAGATTCAAGTAGTAGTGATAGGCGGCGTCGTAGCCCGCGTCGAGAAACACCGCGCCGAGCACGGCCTCGAAAGCGTTTGCGAGCAGCGACTTCAGACTGCGGCCGCCACCTTTCGCGATTCCCTTCCCGAGATAGAGATAGGCGCCGAGGTCCAGCTGCTCCGCCAGCTGGGCCAGCGTGTTGGTGTTCACCATCGCCGAGCGCGTCTGAGTCAGCTCTCCTTCGGTTGCCCCGGGGTGGTGCTTGTAGAGGTATTCCGCGGCGATCAGCTGCAGCACCGCGTCACCGAGGTACTCGAGGCGCTCGTTGTCGCGCGGAGAGATCGTCGGATTCTCGTTGGCGAACGAGCTGTGCGTGACGGCCTCGAGCAGGAGACCAGGGTCGCGAAAGTGAATGCCGATCTTTTGCTGTAGCTGCTGCAGGGACTGGGCGAACGGTTCTGTCTGGGGCTGTGCTATGAGCCCGCCTTCTCCTGGATGTACTCCCACGCCTGCCCGACCGTCGTGATCTTCTCCGCGTCCTCGTCCGGGATTTCCAGGCCGGTGTTCTCCTCGAACGCGTAGATCAGCTCGACCAGGTCGAGCGAGTCGGCGTTCAGGTCTTCCTGAAACGATGCGTCCATCGTCACCTGCTCGGGCTCGCAACCGAGGCGCTCGACGATGATGTTCTTGAAGTCCTCGAAGCTCAGCTTTTGAGTTTCCATACGCGGACTACTGTACACGAGCAACGTTCCTAGGCCGTTATGGCGAGCTCCTGGATCGCGGCGGGAGTCCCCACTGGGATCGCGGTCCGGCCTGGAGCGAGCTCGCGCATCATCCCGGTCAGGGCGCGCTTCGGTCCCACCTCGAGGAATGTGTCGCATCCCATTTCCACCAGCGACGCGACGCACGCCGCCCAGCGCACCGGGGAGCGCAATTGCATCTCCATCACGTGCGGAATGCGGTCGCCGCCCTGGTGGCGTCGGCCGGTCAGGTTGGCCATCACGGCCGCTCTGGGCTCGCGCCACTCGATGCGGTCGAGAGCGGCGCGCAATCGTTCCGCGGCGGGCGCCATTAGCGGCGTGTGAAACGCGGCGCTCACATTCAAAGGTATGACGCGCTTGGCGCCGGCGAGCTGCAGTCGCTGCGTGGCCACCTCGAGCCCGGTCATGGTGCCCGCGATCACCGTCTGCGTCGGCGTGTTGTAGTTGGCGGGCCACGCGTCGTTCATACCCGCCAGCGCGACCTCGATCGCCTGCGCGTCGAGACCGAGCACCGCCGCCATCGAGCTCGTGCCCGGGGGCGCGGCCTCGGCCATTGCATTACCCCGCTCGACTACCGCCCTGATCACCTGCGGCGCGCCGACGGAGCCCGCGGCCGCCAGTGCCGCGTACTCCCCGACGGAATGGCCCGCGGCCGCAATGGGTTCGATTCCACGACGCCGCAGCAGCAGCGCCAAGGCGAGACCCATGAAGCACAGCGCGGGCTGCGCGTTCTGGGTCAGGCGAAGCTCATCGTCGTCGGCTGTGGAGAGAAGGCGCCGAAGGTCGACGTCGGCCGCGTGCCCGCATTGATCGCACAGCGCCGAGACCTCTTCGTCCTCAAGCAGTGCGGCCCCCATGCCGGGCTGCTGTGAGCCCTGGCCCGGAAACAGGAACGCTACCTGAGCAGTTATTCCTTGACTTTGACGACTTCGCGGCCCGCGCCCGGTCCGTAGTGACCACAGTTCGGGCATACGCTGTGCGGCCGGTGCGGGTGCTTGCAGTTCGGGCACGGCTGGAGCTGGACGAGGGCCAGCGCGAGGTGAGACCGGCGGCGACCCTTCTTCGATTTGGACAGCTTGACCTTCGGCAGAGCCATGGCTCGTGGAAGTCTACGGGATGCTAGTTGCTGTTCGCTTGGTCCGCCGTCTCGGCGGCAGCAGGCTGGTTGGCCTGCAGCGCCTCCACCCCACGCCGGACCGTGCCCAGCGTGCGTGACAGGTGCGCCTCGAGCTGCTTCAGCTGCTCGAGCGCGTAGCCCTCGGCCTCGCGGATGATCTGGTCGCCCTTCGCCTGCGCGTCCTTCACCACCTGCGCGGAGTGCCTCTCTGCGCGGCGCAGGATCTCGTGCTCGGACGCCGTCTCCTCGGCGCGTTCGTTGGCACGCGACATGGTGCGCGCCGCTTCGGCGTGCGCCTCGCTGATGATCCGCTGCTGCTCCGAGACGGTCCAGTTCGCCTGCTTGATCTCGTCCGGTAGATTGAAGCGGATCTGGTCGATCAGCTCCATCAGCTCGTCCTCGTTGAGCATGATCTGAGTCGAGAGTGGAACGTGACGCGCGTTCTGGATCAGGTACTCAAAACGGTCCAGCAGCTCGTCGACTTTTATCGGAACTTCTCCTTCAACGCTTTCGCCACCGGCGGGGGCACCAGGTCCGACACCTTGCCGCCGTAGCTTGCGATGTCCTTCAAGATACTTGACGAGACGAAGATGTGCGCGAAGCTCGACATCAGGAAGACGGTGTGGATATCCGGCGCGAGCTTGCGGTTCATCAGCGCCTGCTGTAGCTCGGCGTCGAAATCCGAGTAAGCTCGCAGCCCCTTGACGAGCGTCCGCGCGCCGCGGGCGCGGGCGTACTCGACGGTGAGTCCCGTGAAGCTGTCCACCTCGACTCGCTCGCGACCGGCGAGTGAGGCGCGGATAAGCTGCAATCGCTCGTCGACTGTGAACAGCGGCTGCCTCTTGTCCGGATTGGCCGCCACCGCGACGATGAGCTTGTCGAAGATGCCGAGCGCACGGTCGACGACGTCGAGATGGCCGTTGGTGAAGGGGTCGAAGCTTCCGGGGTAGACGGCGATCTTGGAGTTCGCGGCCTGATGCGCGTTGTGCGCCATCTACGTTCTGAGCACCGTGACCACGGTGTCGCCGTAGCGCCGCTCGCGATCGACCTGCAAACGCGACAGCGTTGGGAGGTTCTGGCGGCGTGAGTGCTCGGCCATCACCGTCGCGCGACTGACGCCGCGGTCCAGATGCTTCAGCGCGCGGTCGAGTACCACGTCGTCGTAGGGCGGGTCGAGAAAGATGAAATCCGCCGACGCCACCACGCTGGGCTGCGTTTCGAGCCACCGCACCACATCGCCGCGGACCACCTGCCCGCACTCCTTGAAGCCGAGAGCGTCCAAGTTCTGGCGCAGGATAGCAAGACCGCGCGGCTCCTGATCGACGAAGACGACGTACGCCGCGCCGCGGGACAGGGCCTCGATGCCGAGGGCGCCGGAGCCGGCGAACAGATCGATCACGGTCGCGCCCTCGATTCGCGGACCGACCATGTTGAAGATCGCCTGCTTCACCATGCCCTGGGTGGGCCTGATGTTCTTCGGCGCTTTGAGGCGCCGGCCGCGCGCCTCGCCTCCGGCCACGCGCAGCTTGCTCACCTGCGGATCCGAATCACCCCGTCGTCGCGCATGACCCCGATTCTCACCCCGACCTCGAATCGAGTGCCCGGCGGGACGGCGACCAGCAGGCCGCCGCTGGTCTGCGCGTCGCAGAGCATCATCTGCTCTACCTCGGCCGCTCCTTCCCAGTCGACCTGCTCGCGGTAGGCCGCATAGTTGCGGCGGCTCCCGTCTGGAAACAGGCCGCGCTCGGCGAGCTCGCGGACGCCGTTCATGAAGGGCACCGCGCTGAGCTCGACGTCTGCGCCGCCCGTCAGGTTGGTCAGGTGGCCGATCAAGCCGTAGCCGGTGACATCGGTGGCCGCCGTCGCGTGCGCTTTCAGCATCGCCTCGGATGCCGCCCGGTTCAGGGTCGTCATCACCTCGATCGCTTCCCGCTCCAGCGCCGGCGGGCACAGGCCGCGCTTGATGGCGGTCGTGACCAGGCCGGAGCCGAGCGGTTTGGTCAGGTACAGAAGGTCACCCTCGCGTGCGCCCTCGTGGCCGACCATGCGTTCGGGGTGCACCTCGCCGATCACGGCGTAGCCGAATTTCGGCTCGTTGTCGTCGACGGAGTGCCCGCCGACCACGGCGACTCCCGCCTCGGCGAGCTTGCTCGCGCCGCCGGCGACGATCTTCTCGAGCAAGCCCGCGCCGAGCTGCTTCCGCGGAAACGCGGTGATGCCGAGGGCGAAGAGCGGTCTTGCTCCGACCACGTAAACGTCACTGACAGCGTTCGCGGCCGCGATGGCGCCGTACGCGAAGGGGTCGTCGACGATGGGTGTGAAGAAGTCGATCGTCGCCACGAGAGCGCGATCTGGCGCGATGCGATAGACCGCCGCGTCGTCGCGCGCGGCCGCACCGTGCAGCACGTTGGGGTCGACGATCGGGGGCAGCGCCCCGAGAACCTGCCCTAGCTCCACCGGGCTGAGCTTGCAGGCTCAACCGGCCCCGTGGCTGTACTCCGTCAATCGCAGCGTCGAAACAGGATCCATGTGCTGGTTAGTATCCCCTCCGTGGCTTTGGTATTCGGGGCCATCGCCCCGCACGGGGGGATAGCCATCGCCGACGAGGTCGCCGCCGTGACCCGCGCGGGCATGGAGGAGCTGGCGCGGCGCTTCGCTGCGGCACGGCCCGAAGTCGTGGTCGTGGCGACGCCGCACAACGTGCACATCTCCAACGCCCTGGGCGTGGTCGTGGCCGGCCGGGTGGCTGGCAAGCTCGACGAGCTCACGCCAGCGCTCGAGCTTGACGTGCCATCGGACGGGGAGCTGGCGGTCAGCGTGCTGCACTCCCTCGGCGCCGCGGGGTTGCCTGCAGCGGGCGTGAGCTTTGGCTCGAACGATCTCGCCGTGGCGGTCGCGCCGATGGATTGGGGAGTGCTGATCCCGCTGTGGTTCATGGGCGGCCGCCAGAAGCCTCCACTCCCGATCGTCGTCGTGACTCCCTCCCGCGAGCTTTCGGCGTCCGACCACGTCACGGCGGGCGTCGCGATCGCCGCCGCCGCCGCCGCAAGCGAGCGGCGCGTGGCCTTCATCGCCAGCGCCGACCACGGCCACGCGCACCTGGCGGAGGGGCCGTTCGGGTTTCACCCCGACGCGGCGGAGTTCGACGCCCGCGTCTGCGACCTCGTGCGCTCGAACCGACTGGAGGCCCTCGTCGACATCGCGCCCGACATGGTCGAGAACGCCAAGGCCGACAGCTGGTGGCAGATGCTGATGCTCCACGGCGCCACCCGAGGTTGGCGAGGGGAGCTGATCTCCTACGAGGCGCCCACCTACTTCGGCATGCTCACCGCGGCGTACACGCCTAACTGATCGAGACCTGCTCCAGCCGGCGGGCGATGGTTGCCTTGAGCAGCGGGTGATGCTCGAAGCCGGGGTCTGACCTAAGGATCCGCTCCGCCTCCGTGCGCACCTCGCTCAGCAGCTCGGGCTGCCGGAGCGCGTCCATCGCCGTGTCGGCGAGGCCGTGCTGCTGCGGTCCCATCAGCTGGCCGACGCCGCGTCGCTCCATGTCCTCCTTGGCCAGCGCGAAGCCGTCGCGTGTGCGCGCCACGAGCTGGAGCCGGCCGGCGCCGGCGTCCGAAGGATCGTCGCTCAGCAGCAAGCAGTAGGAGCGCGCCGCGCCTCTGCCGACGCGGCCGCGGAACTGGTGCAGCTGGGCGAGCCCGAAGCGGTCGGCGCCCTCGATCATCATCACGGTCGCGTTGGGCACATCGACGCCCACCTCGACGACGGCCGTGGCGACAAGGATCTGGATCTCACCGGCCACGAAGCGCTGCATGACCTCGTCCTTCTCTTTGAGGCGGCCATGGATGAGGCCAAGACGGTGGCCGGGGAAGATGTCCCTCTGCAAGCGCTCAGCTTCGGCGGTGGCCGACCGCACCGCAAGCGTTTCCGATTCCTCGATCAGCGGGCAGATGACGAACGCCTGGTGGCCGGCCGCCACCTCGCGGCGCACGATCTCATAGGCGCCGTCTCGGTCCTCCGGGGCGACGACCCGCGTGTCGACAGGGGCGCGCCCCGGGGGCATCTCGTCGATCACCGACAGGTCCATCTCGCCGTACAGGACGAGGGCCAGGGTGCGCGGGATCGGCGTCGCGGTCATGGCCAGGAAGTGAGGGCGGCCGATGCCTTTCCCGCGCAGCAGCTCGCGCTGGCGCGTGCCGAAGCGGTGCTGCTCGTCGACGATCGCCAGGCCCAGGTTGGCGAATTCCACGTCGTCCTCGATGAGCGCGTGCGTGCCGACGACCAATGCGCAGTGTCCCGACGCGGCGGCGGTGCGGACGCGCCTGCGCTCGGGGGCACTGAGGGAGCTGACGAGCAGCTCTACCTCCAGCTCAGGAAACGTCTCCTCGAGGTACGTGCGGAACTTACGCAGGTGCTGACGGGCGAGGATCTCCGTAGGCGCCATGACGACCGTCTGGAGGCCGGCCGCGTGGGCCATGGCCGCGCATCCTGCCGCTACCGCGGTCTTACCTGAACCGACGTCGCCGTTGAGCAGGCGATTCATCGGGACTGAACGCTGCATGTCCTTGAACGCGTCGCGGGTCGCCCGCCGCTGGGCTTCGGTGAGCTCGAAGCCCAGCCCGGCCTTGAACGCGTCGCCCACATCCTGTCGAAATGGAATTGGTGTCGCCGGCTCGGCGGCGATGCTCGCTCGCATAATCGCGAAGGCGGCCTGCAGCTCGAAGAGGCCGGCGAACGTCATGCGCTTGCGGGCGGCGAGAAAGTCGGCGTCGTTCTCCGGCCTGTGGCCGCGACGCACGGCCTCGACGATGTCGAGCAGATGATTTCGTGCCCGCACCTCCTCGGGCAGCAGGTCTTCCAGCTGGTCCGCCAGCGGCAAGACCTGTTCGACCCAACCCGCGATCTTGCGCGACGTCAGGCCCTCGACGATGTGGTACTTCGGCGTCAGGCCGCCGACTTTTTGCGGTCCTGCGCGCTCCAGCCGCTCGTGACGGGGATTGATCATGCCCGGATGGCCCCGGAAGCGATTCTTGTCGACGACTCCGGCCAGCGCGACACGGTCGCCCGCGTGAAGCTGCCTCACAATGAACTCCGAGTGGAACCACGCCACTCGCATCTGGGCACCGCTGTCGTCCGCCACCGTCGCCTCGACCAGACGCATGCGCCTGCGCGAGGTGGTCACGAGCTTGATCGACAGGATCGTGCCGACGATCGATGCCTGAGTGCCGGGAACGAGCTCGGAGATCGGGGACTCCGCGTATGTCTCCCACGCGTAGGGCAGCGTGAGCAGCAGGTCGCGCACCGTCCGGACGCCGAGCTTCTCGAGCAGCTTCGTATTCTTCGGTCCGACGTCGCGCACATTGCCGACCGGCGCGTTCAGGGCACGCGGTAGAGCGAGGATCGCCATCTACGGTATGTTCCGAACCTTAGTGCAGCGAAAGCGTATCCAGCTTGTCGCCCTTCTTTTGTTGATCGTCGGCATCGTGGTCTACGCCGCCGGCGGCATCGTGTACGCGGGAGCGCGCATCGCCAGCGCGGACCGCACACTGAACGCAGTCATCTCCCACCAGAACATGCTCAATGCGACGTTCACCGACATCAACACTCAGCTCGGCGTGTTGAACAACAACCCTTCCTTCAAGCCGCAGGACGCGGTTGCGCTGGTCGACAGGTCGGTGGCAAGCTCGCAGCTCGCGACCACGACCATCAACACGGACGACGCGTCGCTGCGCGACGCACAGAGCGGACTGGATCAGAACCGTTGGCTGACAATGATCGGGCGCGGCAACCTAGACCGTGAGACGGCGCGGATCAGTCACGCTCGCAATGCGCTGGCGGCGGCCAGGACGGTGGCCGCTGACAAGGTGCTGGAGGGAAAGTTCTGGCATTCGCTCTACAGCGGGTTGAGCGACCTTGCGCTGCTGAACAGCCAGAGCTCGTCGGGCGACCTTGCATCCGCGCGGTCGACGCTGAGCACGATGAAGGCCCACATCGACCAGGCGGCCACGCAGTCGAGCGCTCCACCGCTCCCTGCGGAGCTGGGCAACCTGATGCAAGACCTGCAGAGGTTCGTAAGCGATTACGGCAAGCAACTCGACGCGCAGATCGCGGGCGACGACGCGGGCGTGGCGACCTACCAGACGAGTGTGCAGGCGGACCTGGCCAGGGTCGCGCAGTACGACTTCGACGCCATCAGCAAAAAGATCGTCGCGTTCTACAAGCCGCTCATCGACCG
>DATEGC010000037.1:0-5495 GCA_035280285.1 Candidatus Dormiibacterota bacterium
GCCGTTCAACTTCACCTCGTCCGTGAATCCGGTCACGCCACCTCCGCCCGCCCCAGCCCCGAAGAAACCCGGATGGCTGAGTCGCTGCTGGAGCTGCGCCCAGCTGTTGAAGACGCCAGACTCGAGGTCGAGCGTGCGGTCAGCCGTTGACAACGGCGGCAGCATGATGCCGAGGACGATGAGAGCGGCCATCGCCACGAGGCCGCTTTCCCAGAAGTCCCACCGCGCGTCGCCAGTCAGCTTCACGTTCGCGCGCACGGCGTTCGCGATCGAGGCTGTGTAGTTGGTCCACAGCAGAAGCGCGAGTGTGAGGACGAGCATCGCGAGCGTGAAACCGTTCTGGTCTTGGGGCACGTTCAGGAGATTGGTCGCGAAAGCGGCCGCGCCCGGAATGAGACCAAGCATCGGCTTGCGCCAGCGGAGCACGCACCACGCGAGCCACGCGCCGGTCACCCACATCAGAAGGCAGATCAGGAACAGGTAGAACGACGGGTCCGAAGCGGCCGAGCCGTCGTTGATGCGCTCCCACCAGATGTTGATCAGCTGCAGTCCCAGCGCCTCTTTCGGATAGTGCTCGTGGACTTGAGGCCAGGCGCCCCACGCACCCGCGACAAGGGCGAGGAAGAGGCCAATACCGAGCGCGATCGGCTCGCGCACGGGGGCGAGAGCGAGCGCGCCCATCACGACGGCGCCCACGACCGCGATGAAAGTGATGACGTCGATGCCGTCCACCCAGTGGACCGCAGTCGTCGAGCGGGCGACCGTGATGGTCATCAGGATCACGAGCGCGGCCGACCAGAAACGCCCCCCACCCATCGCCTCCCGGGTGCGCTCCCACAGAAGAGCGCGGCGGCTCAAAGCGGTGTCGAATGCCTCCTCGGGGCCGACGAGCCTGCCTTCAGGCGATACGTATCGCATCCCTGGTCCTCACGAGGCGGGCGAAGTCGTCGCCTCGCCGCACTACATAAAGGTCGACGTCCTGGCCGAGGTCGAAGCTTGGGTTCTGGTCGGGCCCGCCGAAGCTGGCCGGATCGATGTAGAACACGATCAGGTTGGTGCGCCTGCCGCGCACAGCCTGGAGGAGGCGAACCCATTCCGGGTCAGCGCTGGGAGTGATGACCGCGATGGCGCGCCGCGGGAGGCGGCGGATTCGGTCCCAGGCGAGGGTTTGCGTCAGCGGCGTCCGGCCGTCGGCCTGGCAGACGGCGAGGTAGTCGAGAATCAAGCGGTCCTGCCGCACCGCACGGTGGGGTTCGAGCACAGTGCCGCGCGAGTCGTTCGCGATCAGTCCGACCTGGCGGCCTCGGCTGTGGACCTGCGCCGCCATCGAGGCGGCCAGGCTCACCGCGTACTCGACAGTAGACTCCTCTCCCTCCCCGAAATGAACGCCTCGGTCGAGGTCGAGCAGAATCCACAGGTCGGTGGTCAGTGGCTGCTCGAAAGTCTTCGAGATCAAGCGCTGGTACTTGACCGACAGCGGCCAGTGGATGCGGCCGAAGCTGTCACCCGTTGTGTAGTCACGAACGCCGCCCGTTTCGGGCGGGTAGTCGGCCCATGCCCCCAGTGCCTGCGACGTGCCTACCTGGTGCGAGCTCGGAGTCATCAGGTCGGGCACGGGCCTCACTCGCGGATATACGAGGATCGAGGTGCGCTGCGTGAGCTTTAGCTCACGGTCGAACAGACCGAACGGTTCGCGCACGCGAAGCGACGTCGGCCCCAGAGCCATCCAGCCTCGCCGGCGGTACACGCCGCGCGCCTTCCATTTCACGACCTCGCTGCCGAGCGAGATCACGCGGCCGGGTTGGTAGTCGGCGATCTGGCTGAGGTCGCGGACCTCGACCCAGGGCGCGGGAATCCAACCCTTGCGCCGCACCTCGAAGACCTCCTCGTAGACGTCGCCGACGGTCGGCGTTCCAGGGTCGACTCGCCGCGCGACGGTCACACCGCGGATCGCGAGCTTCGGCCACGCCCACGCGATCACGAACAGCAAACAGAGCGCGTAGGCGAACGCATATGCCGGTCGGATGGCCGTGAGCCAGGTGAAGAAGAGAAGAAGAGCCAGCGCACCGGCGAGGGCGACTTTGCTCATTGGGGACCTTCTGGCTGGTGCCTACCCGTCGTAAGCCATCTGGGGGACGTGCTCGCGCTCGAGGAGTCCCGCCACCAGCTTGCCTGCGCTCTGGCCCTGCATCTCGGCGTTCGGCCGCAGGATTATGCGGTGCGCGAGCACAGGCTCGGCCAGGGTCTTGATGTCGTCGGGCGTCACGAAGCTGCGGCCCTGGATCGCGGCCAGCGCCTGGCTCGCGTGGTACAGGTGCAGCGTGCCGCGGGTGCTGGCGCCCAGTGCAACTTCCGGGTTGCCGCGAGTGCGACCCACGATGCGAGCGATGTACTCGCGCAGCTCGGGCTTCATGAAAATGTCGCGCACGGCGCTCTGGGCCGCTTTCAGCTCGTTGGGTGAAACCACCGGCTGGAGCTCCTCCATCGGGGACTCGACCTTGTGCTGATTGAGGAGATTCGCCTCTTCCTTCTCGGTCAAGTAGCCGAGCTTGACCTTCATCAAGAACCGGTCCAGCTGCGCCTCAGGCAGCGGGAACGTGCCGGAGTATTCGACCGGGTTTTGCGTGGCCATGACCATGAACGGCTTCGGCAGCACATGCGTCTCGCCATCAATGGTCACCTGGCGCTCCTCCATCGCCTCGAGCAGCGCGGCCTGGGTCTTCGGGCTCGCCCGGTTGATCTCGTCCGCGAGCAGGACCTGGGCGAAGACGGGACCGGGCCGGAACTCGAACTCGTTGATCTTCTGGTTGAAGGCGCGCACGCCGGTCACGTCCGAGGGCAACAGGTCCGGGGTGAACTGGATGCGCCGGAACGTGCAGTCGAGCGAACGGGCCAGTGATTTGGCGAGCATCGTCTTGCCGACGCCGGGGACATCCTCGATCAGCAGGTGGCCTTCGCAGAGAAGGGTGACCAGGCAAAGCTTGATCTCGTCTTCTTTGTTGATGATCGCCCGGCTGACGTTTGACATGAAAGAATCGGCGACGCGGCTAACGACTTCGGGCGACCCCATTCCCGCGATTATAGGTTCGCCGTTGTCCCGCCCCATCTCAGGTGAATACGGCTGGCGCGCACTTTTGGTTCCGCAAAGTGTTACCAAAACGTTCGGTTTGCGTCTTGTCCATCAGATGAGATTTGCCGTCGCACTGACCGCCCTGGCCGTGATCGCCTGCGGATCGGTCGCGCCGGCGCCGGTCGCCGGCACGCCCTTGAACGAGCCGCAGCTCAAGTTCGCGGTCCTGGACGCGGTGGGCAAACCGATCTACTGCGACCCGGACTACTACCCCATCGCCCGGCTCGGCGGCGAAGAGGCCAACGCCGTCTCGAAATACCCCGAGATCAAGGCCGACGCGGAGGTGTACGCCGCGATCGTCGCCCACGAGCATCTGCCTTCGGGCGACCTGACCGACCCGCAGAAGCTCGTCGCGTATCGCGCCTGGAAGCTGCTCCATGCCGTGAGCCTCACGAAGAACGGCGACCAGTACGCGTTCGGCTACCGTGTCCAGTCGAAGGGCGGCAGCGCGGCGTACGAGATGGTCACCGGGACCGTGCGCGTGGACGGCGTGGTGACTGTCACCTCCCGCGCTGCCACGGGCGCGGCCAACTGCCCGATCTGCCTGGCTGCGTCGACCTTGATCACGACGCCGTCGGGCCAGATCCGGGTCACGGACGTGCGCGTTGGGACGGTGGTCTGGACGCAAGGTACTGATGGTTCGCGCGTGGCAGCGCCGGTCGCGGCTGTCGGCAGCATGGAGGCGCCGTCCGGCCATATGATGGTCGACCTCGTACTCGCGGACGGACGCGATCTACTCGTCTCGCCCGGCCACAAGACCGCAGACGGGCGCACCGCCGGCTCGCTGAAGGTCGGCGACGCCCTGGACGGATCTCTCGTCACGCGCTGGGAGCTCGTGCCGTACACCGGCGGGCGGACGTACGACCTCCTGCCCGCCGGCGCGACCGGTCATTACTGGGCGAACGGCATTCTGCTGTCGAGCACGCTTGCTTAGCAGTCGAAGAAGACTTCGCTGAAACGCCCACCGTCGACCTGCCAGCCAGTCGAACCGGTCGAGTCCTGGGGAACTCCCACCGTGAACCCCCACACGAAAGCGTGTGGTTTCGCCGGAGGGTTGTCGACGACTGGAGACGTCTGACTCTCGTTGAGGACAATTTCGGTGTGCTGCTCGACCCGCGTTCCGCTCAGCACGTCTGTACCGACGACCGGGCCGGCGGCGAACCTGCCGACGAAAACCATGTTGATGTTCCGGACCACATCGTGCGCTCGGACCAGAATCGGGCCGGCGATCTGGACGTCGGTGTACATGACGATGTTGTAGTACGTGGCCCGCGCTGTGCGGGGTCCTAACCCGCCAAACAAATACATTGGCCCCGAACCGTAAGCCCCATCTGCGTTCAAAGGACCGACGGTGCACTCCGACCGCGAGTGGTAAACCGGCAAGTTCAGCGGACGCGCCTCCAATTGAGCCAGATCCGCTCGATTGCTTCCCGCCGGACTTGTGTTGTGAAGTGCGTTCCAGTCCGTGATCAGGCGGCCGCCGATGAAGACGGCGACCACGACGGCGATAATCAAGAACACCGCCACCAAAGACAGCGGTGCTCGCAAACGAAACACCATTTTTTCCTTCCTTCGTCGAGTGGCGCCCTCAGCCAGGACCGTCTGCACTACGCGCTCGGAAAGCCCGGCCGTCGAAGGCGTGATCTGGTCGAATGCCGAATGAACGTCCCTGCGCAGGCTCACCTGAGTGCCTCCTCGATCGCCACGTCCGGACGCAGCTTCTTGATCGCTCGATACAGGCGCGCGCGCGTCGCGCCCACAGAGCTCCCCGCGACAGCTGCCACCTCGTCAAGTGGCATGTCGAGATAGAAATAGAGGACTACGACCAGTCGGTCATCGTGCCCTAGGCGGGCAATGGCACGGCGAAGGTCGGTGCCGCGCAGGGTTTTTTCCTCCGACGACGCGACCGGAAGCTCCTCCGGCACGCCGACGCTGACTTCGACCACCCACCTCTTGCGCCGTGCGTTCCGGCACGTGTTGGCGACAACGCCAAGGAACCACGGCCGTAGCCGCCCCTGGTCGTGCATCCGGCCGAGCTTGCGCCACGCGGTGAATGAGGCCTCTTGAACCGCGTCCTCGGCAGCTTGCGCGTCGTGGAGCATCGCGAGAGCGAGCCGGAAGCCAGGATCGATGAGCGGGCGGAGGAGATCGGCGAAGGTCGATTCGCTGACCGGCAACGACCTGACGTCGGCCACCTGTTGCATCTCTCACCTATTCCTGTCGACGAGCAGGCGGTTTGTTACAGGCGAACCTTAGGAGACTTCTTCCTCTTCGACCAGGCGGAGGTGGCTGCTCACGTCGAGACCCAGGTGCCGCGCGAAGAAGCCGGCCACCCGCTCCACATACAGCGGCCGGTCAGCGAAAT
>DATEGC010000038.1:0-7078 GCA_035280285.1 Candidatus Dormiibacterota bacterium
CATGCTGGCTGTGGCCGTCGACGCTGTGCGGCGGCTCATCGCGCGCGACGCACGTGCCGCTACACGTCAGTAGGCATCCGCTGGTCGCGGACAGCCTCCGAGGGCTGCGAGACAGCACAACCGAACCCGAGGAGTTCCGGATCCTCGCCCGCAACGTCATCACGTTGCTCTTGTACGAAGCGACGGCCGACCTGCCGGTGAAGCACGGCAAGGTGCGCACACCGCTCGCCGACGCGGAGGCAATCGAGGTCGCGTCGGAGGTAGTCGCCATCCCCGTCCTGCGTGCAGGCCTCGGTCTGCTGGGACCTGTGCTCGAGCTTCTGCCTCGCGTGAGCGTGGGCTACATCGGCCTGGAGCGCGACGAGGATACGGCGGTGGCGCGCATCTACTACAACAAGCTGCCGCGCCTGCAGGGCAAGATCCCGCTCCTGCTCGATCCGATGCTCGCGACTGGTGGGTCTGCGGCCCAGGCGCTGGACATGATCAAAGAAGCCGGGGGGCGCAACACGCGGATGGTTTGCGTGGTCGCGGCCCCCGAGGGCGTCAAGGTGCTTGCGGAGCGCCATCCCGAGGTCGACGTCTACGCGGCCGCGCTGGACGACCACCTCAACGACCGCGCGTATATCGTGCCCGGCCTGGGCGACTTCGGAGACAGGTTGTTCGGGACCGGCAGTTAGGAGGCGGCCGCCCGAGCTCGGAAGATCGCGTCGAACATGTGGTCATTGGGCACGCCGATGGAAGAGTGGCCCTGCACGGATCGCCACTGTCCCGCTTCACGCAGAAAGACGCTCGTGCTGCGGATGGGTACGGATTGTCCCTCGCTCTCGAGGAAGCCGGTGCCGTCCGCCCAACCGATGTCGCCCTGCTCGTAAGCGTTGAGCTCGCCAATACGCACGTGATAGTTCGGCGAGCCGGTGACCTCGGCCTGGATTGCGTGAACGATCTGTTCGTGACCGCGAACGTATTCTTCTGGCGCGGTCCCGATGCTGACGGTGCCGGGCTGATTGGAAGTAGTCGTCGCAGCGAAGGACGAGTCACCTCGTTCGTAGGCCGCCACCGTGTCACGGACCAGTTTTTCGATCTCAGCCGAGCGCCTCATGTGGTCCTCCTTGCGATCAGAGTGACGGGACAGAGGCAGGTTAGTCTCTAAGCTTCGATACATGCGTGGGCTGCAAAGGTCATCGAGCGGCGATGCCGTCAGCGAGATGCTGCGCACCCTCCACGTCCGCACAACCGTCTTCTGCCGGTCGGACATGCGCGCGCCGTGGGGTTTTGCTGTCAAGGCGCACGGCCGAGCCGCTTTCAACATCCTCCTCGAGGGCTCTTGCTGGCTCGAGGTCGAAGGCACGGAGGCGCCGGTCCGACTCGATCAGGGCGACGTGGTCGTGCTCCCACGCGGGCCAGCCCACCGTCTGCGCAGCGAGCCTGGAGCACGCGTCGAGTGGCTCGACGAAATCCTCGAGACGACTCCTCCTGTGGCCGGCCGGCTGGCGTATGGCGGCAGCGGCGCGCGCACAGACCTTATCTGTGGCGTCTTTGCAATTGAGGATCGGGAGGCCGCGCCGCTGGTGAAGTCGCTGCCGACGATCGCCCACGTTCGCGGGTCCGAGCTGTCGAATCGGTGGCTGCGGCCTCTGCTCGACCTGGTCAAGGCAGAGGTGGGATCCTTCGAACCCGGCTCTGAGAGTGTGGTCGCTCGGATCGCGGACGTGCTGCTGCTGCAGGTGATGCGGCACTCGGCGCAGCTGACCGACGGAAGGCAGCTGGACGCGCGGGTCGGCACCGCGCTCCGCTTGATGCGAGAGCAACCGCAGCGCGCCTGGACTGTCGACTCGCTGGCCAGGCATGCGACCGCGTCCCGGACCGCGCTGGCGGACCACTTCCGCGCCGTCACGGGCATGCCGCCGATGCGCTACCTAACCCGCTTACGCATGGCGATGGCGGCTCGGGAGCTCAGCGGTTCTGACGCGTCCCTTGCCGCCATCGCGGTGCGAGTCGGCTACTCCTCTGAGGTCGCCCTCAGCAAGGCCTTCACGCGCGAGATGGGCCTGCCTCCTCGTGAGTACCGACTGGCGCAGGCGGAGCGAAGGGACGGGCGTCGAAGTACGCGCTGATAGCCCTGATCTTTCCGTCTTCCAACGTGTACCACTCAGCGACGGGAGCGTCGGCGACCTTCGTCTTGAGCACGTAGAAAAGCGCGACCTCATTGCCCTGCACGATCGTCGCCTCCTGTTGCGCGCCGATGACGATCCCGCCCAGCCGCTTCAGCGCCGCGAGGTAGTCGTCGACACGGTTGAACGTGTCGATCGGGCCGCGGAACGAGAAGTTTTCATGGGCCAGGGGACGGGCTTTGTCGAACTGGCCGTGGTGGACTGCATCGCTCCAGGTTTGAACGATCTCTTCAGGCTTCATGCCCGTCAGCCTAGGAAGCGGTGGTCGCGACCTGGAATCTCCAGGTAGACGGATTACTTGTCCGAGACGCCGAACTTGGCCGCGTAGGCCGTTTCGTTGCAGCGCTTCAGCTCTGCGTCCGTCATTCCAATGCCTGCCATCAGCTCGAACTCGCGCGTCAGCGTCGTGTCCGCCACCGTCCGCGAGTCGGTGCTGAGCGTGCAGCGCACGCCGGCTCGCACCAGATGAGGCAATGGGTGCTCGGTCATGGTTTGGGTGGACTTGCACTTCCAGTTAGCGGTCGGGCACAGATCAAGCACGACGCCCTCCGACCGGACGCGCTCGACGACGCGCGGGTCACGCGCCCCGATGACCCCGTGCGCGATCCGCTCCACACCAAGGTCCAGCGCTTCCTCGACGCTGGACGGCTCGCCGGCTTCGCCGGCGTGGCACGTGAGCCGCAGGCCCGCCGCCCTCGCCGCCTCGAAGGCCGGCCGCTGGCGCGCTGCCGGGTAGCGGACCTCGTCACCGGCGAGGTCGAAGCCCACCACGCCAAGCCCGGCAAATCTCCCCGCGATGCGAGCCAGTTCCACGTTTTCGTCGGGCGTGTGCTGGCGCATCGCGCAGACGATCGCCACCGCCCTGATCGGTCCGGCTTCCAGACCGGCCAGCACTGCCCGGATCACCTCCTCCACCGAAAGCCCCTCCCTCAGGTGAAGGCGCGGCGCCCATCGCACCTCGAGGTAGTCGACGTTCTCCACAGCGGAGTCGAGGCACAGCTCGAGGGCGATGCGCTCCAGCGCCTGCTCCGTTTGCATCACTGCGATGGCCGGTTCGAAGTACTTGATGTACTCGGCCTGGCTCGGGCAGTCCTCCGGCGCGACCATGCGCAGTTCACGGATACCCGAGAGCTCCTCGGCGGTGGACACACGCACAGCGCCGTCGAGGTGCGAATGAAGCTCGGCCTTTTTCCAGCCGAGGTACGGAGACGCTATGTCAGCGAATAGATGTGAGGCAGCTCGCGGTACAGGCCCGCGTAGTCCAGGCCGTAGCCGATGACGAATCGGTCGGGGATCACAAAGCCCGTGAAGTCGATCTTCACCTCGACCTGGCGCCGCGCTGGCCGGTCAAGCAGAGCGGCCAATCGCACCGATGCAGCGCCCAGCTTCGCGATTCGCTTCTGCACCGCGTCCACTGTTACGCCCGAGTCGACGATGTCCTCGACCAGCAGTACGTGCCTGCCGACCAGCGGGCCCTCGACCATATGCGCGAGCCTTAACCGCCCATTGCTCGATGTGCCTGTCGGATAGCTCGACGCGCGCACGAACTCGAGCTCGGCCGGGATGCTGAGGCTGCGCAGCAGGTCGGCGGCGAAAACGGTCGCGCCTTTGAGGATGACGACCATGACGAGGGGCGTGTCGATGTCTGCAAAGACGTCCGAGATGCGGCGGCCCAAGCGGTGGACTCGGCGCGCAATGCGGTCCGCCGAGATCATCGGCTTGCTGGGTCTTTCCAGGACCGGCGCCGAGGTTTCGCTCGGGGCTGGTGAGGTGAGGACCTCAGTCATGCAAGAGCAATTCTAGAAAATATCAAACGCCGATTGGATGCCAAACAGTCTTCATTTCCATGAATGCGGCGATCAGATAAGGACTCTGCTCGTCCTGTGTGAGTTTGATCACTCGCTTTACATTGCTTGCCGCTGATTCCTCGATTGCTTTGATTTCGTCGGCGCTGCAGCCGCTGGTGTCGATCGCGTTGATGTCCATGTGCGACGCGAGGGGGGGCAGGAGCTCTTTCCGTTGGCCGCTGAGGATGTTGACCACTCCGGCCGGCACGTCGCTGGTCGCCATCACTTCCGCCAGAGTGAGCGCAGGGAGCGGTAGCGACTCCGGCGCCAGGGCCACCACCACGTTGCCGCCGCACAGCGCCGGCGCGAGCCGCCGCACCAGGCCGCTCAGCGGCGTCTGCTCGGGCGCGACGATCGCCACCACGCCCGTGGGTTCAGGGATGGTGAAGTTGAAGTAAGGACCGGCGACCGGGTTCACCGTGCCCGTGATCTGAGACAGCTTGTCGGTCCAGCCCGCGTACCAGACAAGCGTCTCGACTGACTGGTCGAGCTCGCGACGCGCTCGCGGCCCGCCGCCCAGCAGCTCGATGAACTGCGCGGCCCTGCCATCCAGCATCTCCGCCGCCCGGTACAGGATCTGACCGCGGTTCATCGCCGTCCGCGCCGCCCATCCGGGGAAGGCCGTGCGCGCGGCGCGCACTGCGTCGCGCAGGTCCTTGCGCGAGCCGCGCGGCACGTTGACCTTGCCGTCTGGCCTGTACGCCCGCCCCGACTCGGAGCGCACGAACTCCCCGTTAACGAACAGCTTGTAGGTCTTGCGAACGTCCAACTAGTTGAGGTCCAGGTACGGCAGGAGGCCGTGCACGCCGCCCTCCCGTCCGAAACCTGACTCCTTGTATCCGCCGAACGGCGACGTCGGGTCGAAGCGGTTGAAGGTGTTGGCCCACACGACGCCGGCACGCATGCGCTGGGCCATCCACAGGATGCGGGAGCCTTTGTCGGTCCACACGCCCGCGGAAAGTCCATACGGCGTGTTGTTCGCCTTCACGACCGCCTCGTCGGGAGTGCGGAACGTGAGCACCGACAGCACCGGGCCGAAGATCTCTTCGCGCGCGATGCGGTACGACTGCGACACGTTGGTGAAGAGCGACGGCGGAAACCAGAAACCGCGCTCCGGCAGCACGCACTCGGGCTGGTAGAGCTCGGCGCCTTCCTCGATCCCCGATTCGACCAGGCCCTGAATCTTCTCGAGCTGCGCCCGTGAGTTGATCGCGCCGATGTCGGTGTTCTTGTCGAGCGGGTCACCAAGCCGAAGCGTCGACAATCGCCGCTTCAGCTTTTCGAGCAGCGGCTCGGCGATCGACTCCTGGACCAGGAGCCGACTGCCCGCACAGCAGACGTGGCCCTGGTTGTAGTAGATCCCGTTGACGATGCCCTCGACCGCCTGATCGAGCGGCGCGTCGTCGAACACGATGTTGGCCGCCTTGCCCCCCAGCTCCAGGGTGAGCTTCTTGCCGCTGCCCGCGACTGCGCGCTGGATCAGCTTGCCGACCTCAGTCGAGCCGGTGAACGCGACCTTCTTGACGTCGGGGTGCGTGACGACAAGCGATCCGGTCTTGCCGGCGCCGGTGACGATGTTGACGACGCCTGGCGGGAGCTCCGCCTGCATACAGATCTCGGCGAACAGCAGCGCCGACAGCGGCGTAGTCTCCGCCGGCTTGAGAACGACCGTGTTTCCGGCGGCCAGCGCCGGAGCGATCTTCCAAGCCAGCATCAGGAGGGGGAAGTTCCACGGGATCACCTGACCTGCGACACCAAGCGGCCTCGACTTGCGATTGGGGAATGCCCATTCGAGCTTGTCGGCCCAGCCCGCGTAGTAGAAGAAGTGCGCGGCGCTGAGCGGGATGTCGACGTCGCGCGATTCCTTGATCGGCTTGCCGCCGTCCATAGTTTCGACCACGGCCAGCTCGCGCGAGCGCTCCTGGATCAGGCGCGAGATGCGGAACAGGTAGCGCGCCCGCCGCGAGGGCGAGAGGCGCGACCAATCAACGAAGGCTTTGTCCGCCGCCTTGACGGCCCGGTCGACGTCGACCTCGTCCGCCTCAACCACGTCCGCCAGCTTCTGTTCGGTTGCGGGGTTGATGGTCGGGAAGCGCTTGTGGCTGTGGGCCTGGACCATCTTGCCGCCGATGAACAGGCCGTAATGCGGCAGGATCTTGACGTGGTCGATCGACTCCGGCGCCGGGGCATACTCGAAGGTCTGCTTGGCGAGCTCAGTCGGCTGCTTCTTGGCGATCGCCATCAGTCGATCGTGAAGTAGTCGAGGGATTGATACGCGCCGGTGCGCTCCTTTGCGATCTGCAGGAGCACGTCGTTGAGGAGCGTAGAGGCGCCAAGACGAAGCAGCTCCGGCGTCATCCAGTCCGGTCCGAGCGTCTCGTACGTGACCACGAGATATGCAATCGCCTGCTTCGCGGTGCGAATTCCGCCCGCCGCCTTGAAGCCGACTGGCCGGCCGGTCTCGCGCACGAAGTCGCGGATGGCCTCCATCATCACCAGGGCCACGGGAAGCGTGGCGGCGGGCTGCAGCTTACCTGTCGACGTTTTGATGAAGTCGGCCCCGGCCGCCATGGCCAGGATGCTGGCCCGCCGTACGGCGTCGTAAGAGCCGAGCTCGCCCGTCTCGAGAATGACTTTGAGGTGGGCGGGGCCGCACGCCTCCTTGACCGCGATGATCTCGTCGTAGACGCGCTGGTAGTCGCCCGACAGGAATGCGCCGCGGTCGATGACCATGTCGATCTCCTGGGCGCCGGCGCGGACCGCCTGCTCCGTCTCGGCGACCTTAATCGAGGTGAAGCTCTGGCCGGAGGGGAAAGCCGTCGCCACCGAGCAGACTCGCACGCCGCTGCCGCGCAGGTGCTCGACGCAGTCCGCGATGCGGAGCGGATAGACGCAGACCGCCGCCACCGAGGGGATCGTCGAGTCGCCGGGGTTGGGCCGGATCGCCTTGGCGCATAGCGCGGCCACTTTGCCGGGCGTGTCCTGGCCTTCGAGCGTGGTGAGGTCCATGCAGCGGATGGCCAGGTCGAGGGCCCAGAGCTTGGAGGACTTCTTGATCGA
>DATEGC010000039.1:0-12347 GCA_035280285.1 Candidatus Dormiibacterota bacterium
GCGGCAGGGTACGGAGTCCTCGCCATCAGCTATCTCGTCCGCTACGCGGTGCTGATCGTGCTTGCTATCACGGCGCCGGTCGCGGCGCTGATGTTCATGCTGCCCGAGACCAACCACCTGGCGAAGATGTGGGCTTCGCACTTCGCGACCAACCTCTTGATGCAGCCGGCGCAGCTCTTTGTGCTTGCGATCGGGTTTGCCCTCGAGCACGACGGGATCACGCCCGTGCATCACCTCTTCGCGCTCGCGTCGCTGCTGATCGTGTTCAAGGTGCCGGGCGCGCTGGGCGGATCTGAGAAAGCTGCGCACAAGCTGCAGTCCGTCGTGCACACCTCGTTCAAGAACATCGGTCATGCGCTGGCGAAGGCGTGATGCGTTTGCTTGGCGCAGTCGTGGGCGCGATCGTGGTGTGGCTCGTCGCCGCCACGCAGGTGCCCAACCACGTGCGCCTGCCGGTCGAGGCGGTCGTGGTCGGGGCCGCAGTCAGCCAGCCGTTCGGCTGCACAAACCTCGAGCTCGAGCCGTTTGATCCGCTCTGTCCCACGCATCGCCTTCATACGGGTATTGACCTTGCAGCACCGCCTGGGACGGAGGTCCACTCAGCCACGGCCGGCATTGCATTCATCGGTTACGACCCAACTGGAGCGGGCCAGTATGTCGAGGTGATCGTCGACTCGCGGGTACGAATTCTGTACTGTCACCTCGCGGCGTTTCGAGTGCGTGCCGGTGATCCGGTGACGCCGGGCGAGGTGATCGGGCTGCTCGGCGCCACCGGCATGACGACCGGTCCGCACGTGCACCTGCAGGTGAATGTCGACGGTGCGCCGGTCGATCCGGCGAGCTTCCTCTCCTCTTAACAACCTGGGTAGGAATCCCCGCGAGTACGCCCTAGCCTGAGCTCAATCTCACGGAGGTGATGCATGGTCAACAAGGTCATTCTCATCGGCAACCTGGCGGCGGAGCCGGACGTCAAGGCAACGCCCAAGGGTGCCTACGTCGCCCGACTGCGTCTTGCTACCAACTCGTACGCAGGCAAGGACGAAGGTGGCAATCGCAAGGAGCAGACGGAGTTCCACAGCCTGGTTGCTTTCGGCAAGCTGGCTGAGTTCGCCGGCCAGTACCTGCAGAAGGGACGGCCGATCTACGCCGAGGGAAGGCTCCATACAAGCTCCTGGGAGGACACGGGCGGTCAGAAGCGGTACCGGACCGAGGTCATCGTCGACGTTTTGCATTTCGTGGACCGGAAGCCGAAGGAGGAGGCGGCCGCTTAGGCGGTCGCAAGGGGTCGCAGCATGTAACGTTGTAATCGATATGCCGGAGGACGTCCAGGACTGGTTCGCCCACCGGGTGCCGGCCGGCTGGTTCGTCGGCCCGCCCGGCGTGACGGCCGACGGCGAGGAGATCCTGGTGGTCGGTACCTTGCCAGACGTCGAGCTCGCCGGCGCCACCTTGGACGAGGGCCGCGCCGCAGCGCGCGTCGCCCGGATTGATCGCTTCCGTGAGGAGACCCGGGACGACCGAATCAGGATCGCCAGGGAGGCCGAGCGGCAGTTCCGGCGCAAGGTCGCCTGGGGGGCGCGGTGCGGCGACCAGGAGAGGATCTTCACGACGCTGAGCGTCCCGGTCATGACCCGCCTGCGCATGAACGAGCGCTCGATCCTGGACACGCTGGTGGCGGGCGGCGTCGCTCGCAGCCGCAGCGAGGCGCTTGCCTGGTGTGTACGCCTGGTCGGCCAGCACCAGGCCGACTGGATCCAGGGCTTGCGCGACGCGCTGGTCAAAGTCGACGAAATCCGCAGTAAGGGACCGCTGAACTAGTTACTCCCGCTGATACTGTGGCCACTTTGGTCGCCAGAGGCGAACGCAAAAACGTCGTCGTGTTGGGCGCGGGGCCGGCCGGCCTCACCGCCGCGTACGAGCTCCTCAAGCACGACGTGCCCGTAACCGTCCTCGAGAAAGACGCTCACCAGGTCGGCGGTCTTGCCCGAACCGTCGAGCACAATGGCTACCGGTTCGACATCGGCGGCCACCGATTCTTCTCCAAGAACGAAGAGGTCGAGGAGCTGTGGACCGAGATCCTCGGCGACGAGATGCTCGTGCGCGGCCGACTCTCCCGGATCTACTACCGCGGGCGTTTCTTCGCTTACCCGATCAAGGCAGTCAACGCGCTGTGGAATCTCGGTCCGGTCGAGGCGGTCCTGTGCCTGGCCAGCTACGCTCGCGCGCGCGTCCAGCCGATCAAAAATCCCAGGACCCTCGAGGACTGGGTGCGGAACCAGTTCGGCTGGCGCTTGTTCAACATCTTCTTCAAGACCTACACAGAGAAGGTATGGGGCATCAGCACCAGGGAGTTGTCCGCGGACTGGGCGGCCCAGCGGATCAAGAGCCTCGACCTTGGGGTGGTGCTCCGCAGCGCGCTGCTGCCGGGCCGCAAGCGGAGCCGTCGCGGCGAGATCGTCACCACCCTCATCGACAGGTTCCGCTACCCCCGGTTTGGACCCGGCCAGATGTGGGAGCGTGTGGCGCAGGTCAGCGAGGCGAAGGGTCACCCGGTGCTGTTGGGACGCCCGGTCACGCGCATTGAGCATGCGGACGGCCTGGTGACCGCCGCGGTGACCTCGACTTCCGACGGGCGCACCGAGACCCACGAAGGATCTGACTTCGTCTCCAGCATGCCGATCCGGGAGCTGGTCGCGAAGCTCGATCCACCGGCACCCCAAACAGTGCGGCAAGCGGCGAACAGCCTCGGCTATCGCGACTTCATCAGCATCGCGCTGATGATCGACCGCGCCAACGTTTTCCCCGATAACTGGATTTACATCCACGATCCGGGCGTGCGGGTCGGCAGGATTCAGAACTTCAAGAATTGGAGTCCCGACATGGTGCCCGACCAGTCCAAGACCTGCCTGGGTCTCGAGTATTTCTGCTTCGAGGGCGACGGCCTGTGGACGATGCGAGACGACGAGCTGGTCGAGCTGGCGAAGCGAGAGCTCGCGCAGCTCGGCATTTGTGCGGCGAGCGATGTCTTCGACGGCGTCGTGGTGCGGCAACAGAAGGCCTATCCGGTCTATGACGACAGCTACCAGGCCAACGTCGCAGTTGTGCGCAATTACCTGAAGAGCTCGCTGCCCAACCTGCATCTCGCCGGCCGGAACGGCATGCACAAGTACAACAACCAGGACCATTCGATGATGACCGCGCTGCTTGTGGCGCGGAACATCATCGGCTCGTCACGGCTCGACCCGTGGAACGTCAACGCCGACGCCGTCTATCACGAAGACATCAGGGTCGGTGAGCGCGACCTCACCGGCCGTCAGGTCCCGGAGCGGGTAGCGGCGGCTAAGGCCTAGGCGATTTTCGGGCGGGCGAAGTTGGCGGCCACGAAGCTGGCCACAGCAAGCACCGCGAAGAGGATCGCGTGCTTGTAGTGCGGCCCTGCCACGCCAGACGATGTGAAAGTCGGCAGCACGCCCCCAATCGCGTAGAGGATTGCGACGATGACGAAGATAATGCCGAGAACCCCCAACCCAACGGCCACAGTGTTCGATCTCACAAACTGAAATGTAACAAAGCCAGGCCGGACAACCCGGCCGCGATGCAGTACCACCCGTACGGGTCGAGCCGCCCCGAGCGAAAGTAGCGCAGGAGGAATCGCGCGCTCGCGTACGCTGCGATTCCGGACAGCACGGCGCCGGCGACGTACTCACCGACTGGGACTCCGCTCGAGAACAGTTGCGGCACCTCGACGACACCGGCGCCGAGGATCACAGGCGTCGCCAGCAAGAAGGAGAACCTGGCGGCCTCCTCGTGCCGCAACCCGGCGACCAATCCGCCCCCGATCGTGATGCCCGAGCGCGAGATGCCGGGCAGAAACGCGAGGGCCTGGCACGCACCGACGATCGCGGCGGCTCGAAAGCTGATTCGCTCCGCGCTTGCGAAATGCGATTCCTGCTCCTCACGCGAGGTGCCGCGCTCACGGCGCCGGCGCAGCACTTCAAAGCTGAGCATCAGCAGCCCGTTCAGGACCAGGAGGCCGGCGGCTTCATAAGGGCTGGCGAACAGCGACTTGATCCGGCTTTCGAGGAAAACACCCAGCGCTGCCGCGGGCAGGGTGCCGACGAGAAGGAGCATCGCGAGCCGCTCCGAGTCGTTTCGCATCTGGCCGCGAATCGCGGCGGTGAAGAATCCGCGAGTGATCTCGACCCACTGGGCGCGATACAGGATCAGCAGCGCCGTCGCGGTGCCCAGGTGAAGTAGGACCAGGAACGGCACGAACGATGGATCCGATTGCTTGAACCTCCAGTGCAGGAGGCTGGGCACGAGCACCGCGTGGCCCAGCGATGAGACCGGGAACAGCTCGCTCGCACCCTGCAGCAGGCCCATGAACAACGCCTGGGCCAGATTCACCGGGTAGATTTTCAGGCAATGGCGAGGCTCGCCGTCTTCAATCCGGCAGTGCGGACACTCGAGGAGTCGGTGCTGCGGGCGCGGCTTGCCGAGCGACTCGGCTTCACATCTGTCTGGGCGACGCAGCTCCCGGACGCCCGCGACGCGGCCCTGGTGCTGGCCGCATACGCCCAAGCGACCGAGCGCGTCACGCTCGGCACGGGCGTGCTACCGATCTATACTCGGCATCCGACCGCGATGGCGCAGATGGCAGCGACCCTGGATGAGCTGTCCGCAGGCCGCTTCATCCTCGGCATGGGGGTCAGCCACAAGCTGACTGTCGAGGCCATGTGGGGCCTCCACTTGGAGCATCCCGTCGACTCCATGCGCGAGTACTTGACGATCGTGAGGACCACGTTGCAGGAGGGAGCGTGCGGCTTCGAGGGTCGCTACTTCACAGCCCGCTCGGCCTATTCAGGACCGCGGCGGCCGGAGATGCAGATCATGATCTCGGCGCTCAGCTCCCGGATGCTCGAGCTGGCGGGCGAGCTGGCCGACGGCGTGGTGCTGTGGATGTGTTCACCGTCCTACATCCGCGACCAGGTCATCCCTGGAGTGAAGGCTGGACGCGCGAAGGTGGGAAAGTCCATGGACGGGTTCGATATCGTCGCCGCGGTGCCCGTTTGCCTGACCACCGACCGCGGCGCGGGCCTCGACGTTTTCCGCCAGACCGTCGACCGCTATTCAAACCTTCCTTACTACCGGAAGATGATGGACGCGAGTGGGTTCGCGGCACAGCTCGCCGCGGGTGAGATCAGCGAGGCAATGCTCGACGAGCTCGCAGGCATAGGCGACGAGCAGCAGCTCGGAGCCGCGGTCCGCCGCTACGCGGAGGCCGGGGTCACCCTGCCGGCGGTGGGACCGTTCGGCGGACACAAGGCCGCCAGGGGTTTCGAGGCGACGCTCGAGGCGATCGTCTCCCGCGACCTCTAGCTCAGCTTCGCGGCGGCCTCATCGATCGCGCTGCGAGCCGTGTCGAACTCCCGGTGCACAGCGGCGTCCTCCGCGCGGTCCAGCAGCGTCACGACCCGCGGCCAGCGTGCAGCGTCACGCTCGTGCAAGCCGGAGCGAACCTGGCCGATGGTCTGCATCGCAAAGAGCAGGCCGCCGCCCGGGTTGTCGAGAATCGAGCGGGCGATTGCGAGCTGCTCGCGTGCCCAGCCGACGATTTCGTCGCCAGGGTGCGTGTCCAGCTCTTTGGGGCGGAGGACTTCCATGCCCATGCGCGCTCTATTGTCCGGCAAGCGCGCGCAGCGGCTCGCCTGAGATTCGGTAGACGGTCCAATCGGAGTTTGGCCTGGCGCCGAAGCGCTCGTAGAAGCCGATCGCGTCCTTGTTCCAGTCCAGCACGGCCCACTCGAGGCGGCCGCATCCGCGATCGACCGCGATCTGGGCGAGGCGCGCGAGCAGAGCCCGCCCGATGCCCGAACCGCGGCGTTCGGGGATGACGAACAGGTCCTCGAGGTAGATGCCGGGCTGGGCGAGAAAGGTCGAGTAGTTGTGAAAGAAGAGCGCGAATCCGACTGGAAGGTCGTCGTCCTCGGCGAACAGGGTCTCGGCGTAACGGCGTTCCCCAAAGAGAGTGGCGGTCAGCTTTTCCTCGGTCATCCTGACCTCGTGCTCGAGCTTTTCGTACCGCGCCAGGGCGCGGATCAAGCCCGCGATCAAAGGCACGTCTTTCACCTCGCCCGGCCGAATCTTCAGCGTCACTTCGGACGGTCGCGAAGGCGAAAGACAAAACGCATCGCGCTGTGCGTAGGGGAGAAGCTCGCGATCTTGTTATCGACAAGGCCGGCGGCGAGGCCTGCCTCGATGAGGTCCATCTCACGCGGCGGGACCCGCGCCCCGACGCGTTGGTCGCGTGGGCGAGCGGCGCCTGCGCCTTTGGGCCGGATCACCCATATGGCGCCGTTGGGCTCGATCCAGCCTTTGATTTCTTTCAACCGTTCGAGGTCGCGCATGTCTCGCGCCGCCATGAACACGATGTCGCACTTTGAGCGCGGCCTGCCCTTGACGATGTTCGGCGTGCGCTCACGCAGGAGCTTCATGAACGAAGCATCGTCGATGTCGACCACCGCCACCATGGCGCCAGGCTTAACTCCCAGCTTGTCAAGGAGCGGTTTTGTCGTCGCCACCGCGCACCGCACCGAAAACAATCACGCCCAACAGCCATCCGGCGTACGCACCCGCCACGGCCAGCACGATGACGGGGATGGGGTTGCCGACGCGGCTCGAAAGCAGGCTGCCAAGCCCGGTCAGGGCCCCGAAAACGAGGGCGCCCGCGACGCCGCCCGCGACTGCGCCGACCAGAGCCGCTGGGTTGTTACTGGGCCTCAGACCTCGACCACCTGCAGGTCTTTGACCGCGCCCGGCACGGTGCCCGAGTACACGTGGTTGAAGAAGAACCGGGTCTCCGGGTGCCGCTTGCGGAGCTGCGTCGCAGCCTCCCAGCTCATGTGGCTGAAGACGTCGCCGGGTCCCGTGGCCTCGACGATCGCGACGTCGGCATGATTGACCAGCTTGTCCAGCGGCGCGGTCGGCTCCGTGTCACCGGAGTACGCGACGACCTTGCCGTTGACGTGGATGCGGTAACCGATGCTGCCCATCGTGCCGTGATCGAGCTTCACACTCTCGTAGCGCACGCCCGCCACGCTGCCCGATCCGCGGGCGGTGACGTACTTCACCTTGAACTGTGGGCGCATGACACGCTTCCAGTCCGGTCCCCAGCTGACCTCCCACAGCTTCTCGAGAAAATCCGCCACCCCGCTCGGCCCGACGAACGTGATCGGCCGCCGGTCGACGAACACCCGATGCAGCACGAATGGCGGCAGGCCGAGCGTGTGGTCGCCGTGAAAGTGAGTGATGAAAGCAACCTCGATCCCGCCAGGGTCGACCCCCAGCCGGTGCATGTGCGGCAGCAGCGGCGCTCCCCCGTCCAGCAGCACGCGGCCGTCGACAACGACCGCCCCGTTGTAGCGGTCCAGCGAGAACGCCGCACCGCTGCCCAGGAACGCGAGCTTTACGCGATGGTTATGGCTGGGTTCAGATACACGTCCTGGATTGCGTGTAGTAATTCGATGCCCTCCTTCATCGGGCGCTGGAAGGATTTCCGGCCGCTGATCAGACCCATGCCGCCCGCGCGTTTGTTGATGACCGCGGTGCGAACAGCATCTTTCAGATCCGAGGCGCCCTTGCTCTCACCGCCGGAGTTGATGAGACCGGCGCGACCCATGTAATTGTTGATCACCTGGTAGCGGCAGAGGTCGATCGGGTGGTCGGTGGAGAGCTTGGTATAGACCTCGGGACGGGTCATACCGAACCCGATGACCTCGAACCCGCGGTTGGTGGTGGGCAGCTTCTGCTTGATGATGTCCGCCTCGATCGTGACGCCGATGTGGTTGGCCTGGCCCGTCAGGTCAGCCGCCGTCTCGTAGTTGACGCCATCCTTCTTGAAGGCAGAGTTGCGGACGTAGCACCACAGGACTGTGGTCATGCCCAGCTCGTGCGCTGCGTGGAACGCGACAGCGATCTCCTGCACCTGCCGGTCCATTTCCGCCGATCCGAAGTAGATCGTGGCGCCAACCGCCACCGCACCCATCTCCCACGCTTCTCTGACTGTGCCGAAAAGGATCTGGTCGTAGTGGTTTGGATACGTCAGCAACTCGTTGTGGTTGAGCTTGCAGATGAAGGGAATCCTGTGCGCGTACTTCCGCGCCACCGAGCCCAGAATGCCGAACGTCGAAGCGACCGCATTGCACTCGCCCTCGATCGCGAGCTCCACGATTTTCGCCCCGTCGAAGTAGATGGGGTTGGGCGCGAACGAGGCGCCGGCCGAGTGCTCGATCCCCTGATCGACCGGCAGGATCGACAGGTAGCCGGTCCCCGCCAGCCGGCCGTGCTCCAGCATTGACTGGATGCTGCGCAGGACGCGGGTCGGGCGGTCGCTGTCCTTCCAGACCCGGTCCACGAAATCCCCGCCCGGCAGGTGGAGCTGGTCTTTGGGGATGGTCTTGCACTCGTGCTCGAGGAGGTCCTTGGCGTCCGCGCCGAGCACCTCTTCGATCTTCTCGATCTCCAGTTGTGGGGAGCCTCTGGTTACCGTTGCCATCATTGCCTCTTACACATTTGATTAGCGCGTCCCGCAAGTTCCGCGTATTGACATCAGTCACTCTATAGTGCGCCGATATGACCCAGCGGGCGAGCGAACTTCTGGTCGAGGTTGCCGATCGGCTCTCTGATGACGCCTCGGACAGCGGCCGGGTGGTCGCCGAGGCCGTCCGGGCGATCGAGCCGGAGCTGCTGAAGGGGTATAAAGACGCCTCCCTCGACGAGCTCGCCGAGATGTCGGTCCGGTTCCTCCAGACGCTCTTCCAGTCCTTGCGGCCCGACTCCAAGCTGCCCTGGCACGAGTACTACACGCAGGCCCGGGAGTATGCCCGCCGATACGCCGAGAAGGGCGTGCCGCTGGAGTCCCTGATCGAAGGGCTGGCCATCTTCCGCCGGACCGTGGTGTCCCGCGTCACCGAGGAGCTCGGGGACAGCGAGTTCACGGACGAAGCGCTGCTCCTCGCGCAGAGCCGGCTGGGTGACGTCATCGAGCACATCAACGGCATGTTCATCCGCGGCTATCTCGACTTCACGGAGACCAAGTACAACGCCCGGCAGAGCGAGCTGCGCGGCCTGTATCACATCGCCAGCGCCCTCGGCCGCTCGCTTGACGTGACCGAGATCGCAGAGGTCGGACTGCGCGAGACGCTCAAGGTGCTCGGCCTCCAGGCCGGCGCTGTCTGGGTCCGCGAGGGCGCGCGGCTGAAGCTGGCTAAAACGATCGGCATGCAGCCCGGCGAGGAGGAGGAATTCTCCGAGACCGGCCGGTCCGGTCTGATGCGAGTGGTGGAAGTTTCGTCTGGACCGGCGGAGTCTCGCGTCGACCGCATCGCCGGCGAGTGGAGCGCCATCCGGGCCGAGCTGCGGACCAAGGGCGTTCTGCTCGGCGCCATGACCGTCGCGACACGCCTGCCCAGGACGTTCGAGTCGACCGACCTCGAGTTCGTGGCTGCGGTCGCGGACCAGATCGCGGTCGCCCTCGACCGCGCGCGCCAGCACACCAAAGAGGCACGCACCGACTATCTCACCGGGCTGGCCAACCGGCCGGAGTTCGAGCGCGCAATCGACCGCGCGGTCGCCTCTGCCGAGCGGCACAAGCGACGCCTGGCGCTGATGATGATCGACCTCGACAACCTGAAGGAAATCAACGACACGTACGGGCACCACGTCGGCGACGAGGCGATACGCGTCCTCGCCGCGGAGCTGCAGCGGGCCGTGCGCGCGACGGATACGTGTGGGCGCCTCGGCGGCGACGAGTTTGGTGTCGCCATGCCGGACGCGGACGAGCGCGACGCGCGCGAGGTCGGTATCCGCGTCCGCGAGGCGCTGGAGCACCTCAACCGCACCGCCAAGCTCCCGGTGCCGGTGGAGTTCAGCATCGGCATCACCGCCTGGAGGCAGGGTCTGGACTGGCAGGCGATGTACCAGGCCGCGGACAAAGCGCTGTACGTCGACAAGCGGCGCCGGCATTCGGTCAGGAAGAGGCTCGGCCAAGCGCACGGCTAACCCCCTGGTCCTTGAGTCCTCGTTCTTTGCCCGCGACACGACGGTCGTTGCGCGCGACCTGCTCGACAAAGTCCTCGTCCGCGAGCTCGACGGCCAGCGCCTGTGGGGCCGGCTGGTCGAGGTCGAGGCTTACCTAGGTCCGGACGACCTCGCCGCTCATTCGAAACGCGGTCGACGCACTTCGCGCACCGAGGTGATGTACGGCGAGCCCGGCCACGCGTACGTCTACTTCACGTACGGCATGCACTGGTGTCTGAACTTCGTGACTCGGGAGCAAGGCGTCCCGCAAGCGGTGCTAGTCCGCGCGCTCGAGCCGGGGCCCGGCGTGGGGCGATGCAGCGGTCCAGGATTGGTGACGCGCGCGCTCGGCATCAACCGCGCCCTGAACGGCGCTTCGCTGCAGCCGCCCGAGCTGTACGTAGTGGACGATGGTGCACCGAAGCGCCGCGTCTACGTTACGAGGCGGATCGGCGTCCAGGGCACCGGCCGTTGGGAGAGGCGCCTGCTCCGCTACGTTGTCGATTCGTCGGCTCTATCGCGGCCACTCCGGCGCAAACGGGTCGGGGCGCTCTAGCTTCTCCCAGTCAGCGCGAACGGGCGCGAAAACGTCGACCGCCGTGCATCCCGAGGGCCCGGCGACCGCGTCGTGCGGCGTGTTGCTCGGGATCTCGTACGTGTCGCCGGCGTGCAGCTCACGCTTCTCGCCGCCAATGGTGAACACCATCGAACCCTGGAGTATGAAACCGAGCTGCTCGTTCTCGTGACGGTGCTCGGGCACGGTGCTGTTTGGCTCCAGGTCGACGACGGCCAACGTCATGCGTTCGCCGTTGACCACGCGCGCAAAGACGCCTGGGCGCACGACGTAAGGTCGGAGGCCGGACAGGGGCCGGAAAGTACTACTCGACTTCACGGTCGATGATGGTCGCCGTGCCTAGGCCGCCGCCACAGCACATCGTCTCCAACCCGTAGCGTCCACTCCGCCGCTCCAGCTCGTGGAGCAGGCGGGTCATCAGGATCGCGCCCGACGCGCCGAGCGGGTGGCCCACTGCGATGGCGCCTCCGTTGACGTTGGTCTTCCCGAGGTCGGCGCCCGTCTCCTTCTGCCAAGCGAGGACGACCGACGCGAAGGCCTCGTTGACTTCGAAGAGGTCGATGCTGTCGAGCTCGAGACCAGCGCGCTTCAGGACCGCCGCAGTGCCGGGGATCGGTCCTTCGAGCATCAGCACGGGGTCGGTGCCCACGACCGCCTGAGCCCGGATGCGCGCGCGCGGCTTGATGCCCAGCTCCTTCGCCTTGTCGAGCGCCATCAGCATCACCGCCGCGGCTCCATCCGAGATCTGGCTCGAGTTGCCGGCCGTGATCGAATGCTCCGGGTTGAAGGCAGGCTGGAGGGCTGCAGTCGCCTCGTAATTGGCGTTGGCCCGGATGCCTTCGTCGCGGCTGAACACCTCGACCTGCCCGTTGGAGATGTCTACCGGCATGACCTGGGACTTGAAGTAACCGTTCTCTGTCGCCACGTGTGCGCGGTGATGGCTCTCGACGCTGAACTCGTCCATCGCCTTGCGCGAGATGCCGTACTTGCGCGCCATCAGCTCGGCCGAGATGCCTTGCGGCACCAGGTCGTACAGCTCCATCAGCTCGGGTGGAAACGGGGTCCCAGGCGAGACGGCGTTCGAGCCCATCGGCACGCGTGTCATCGACTCGACGCCGCCGGCGATGGTGATGTCGCACACGCCCGACTGGATCAGGTTGGCGGCGAAGTGAATGGCCTGCTGGCTGGAACCGCACTGGCGGTCGACAGTCGTCGCCGGCGTCGTGACAGGAAAGCCCGCGGTAAGCCACGCGTTGCGACCGATGTTGAGACTCTGCTCGCCGGCCTGGCTCACGCAGCCGAAGACGACGTCCTCGACCTGCTCGGGCTTGATGCCCACGCGATTCACAACTTCTTTCAGGATGAGTGACCCGAGCACCACCGGATGCACGTCCTTGAGCTTTCCGTTGCGACGACCGATCGGCGTCCGCACGGCCTCGACGATGACGACCTCTCGCATTTTCAACGCGCCTCCAATAACGACTCTGAGTCTCCGATGTCAAGCCACCGGCGGTTGCCTGGCGATTCGATTTTTTTCATTGTTGACGTGCTCTTAGACCCCTGTTAACTTTCGCGTCGCCCCAAGCGGCTGAGTACGGTAAACCTGAGGATACCGAACGTCGAGTAGGTGGAAGGTCCGGGGCAACCCGGGATGGAAACCGAAAAACGCATAGGGGACTTCAGGGTAAACAGGAAG